>JANJTK010000006.1 GCA_024711155.1 Burkholderiaceae bacterium | reverse complement strand
CAGCGCTTCGCGTCGCGAGGTACAACTGAGCGCCGACGTCATCGAGAACGGGCGCTACGGCCTCGACCTGCTCGCGCGCGAAGTCTCTCAGGCCGGTTTCCTCGGCGCGCTGTCCGCGCCGGCCGGCACCACGGTGGCGGTGTGCTCGACCGCGCTGAGCGACTGGCAGGCCTCGCTCGCGGTTCACGCGGTCGGCATCAACCAGGACGAGGCCGCCCCCGCGTGCATCGCGCGCAAGGCCGGCACCGACGCGATCTTCGTCCAGCGCGCCAGCACCTGCGCGGTCGGCGACGCCCAGTGCGAAGGCGAATCGACCGCCGTCGCCTACCTGCAGGTCTCGATGTGCGGCAGCGAGCACAGCGCGACTCCCTTCGTTCTCGCGGTGGGGGGCGGGTCGTTCCCGCTGCACGGCCGCGACTGCGGCGCAGCGCTGGCGGAAAAGCGCAAGCTGATCCGGCGCTTCTTCTTCGTCGACGCGAACGACGTGCTCAACCAGGTCGACATCCTGCCGGTCGGAGCGGCGACCGCGGTGCCGCTGGTCGAGGGAATCGAGCAGATGCAGGCGAGCTACGCCTTCGACGCCGACGGCGACGGCACCCCCGAGTGCTTCGCTCCCAAGCTCTCCGGCTGCGCGGGCGCGCAGTGGTCGCAGGTCGTCGGCGCGCGGGTCTGGCTGCTCGCGCGCTCCGACGCGACCAGCCGGAACACCGGCGCGGCGATGCAGTTCGCGCTCGACGACGTGTCGGTCGACGTGACGGCCAGTTCGTCGGGCAACGTCAAGCGCCGCGTCTACAGCACCTACATTCCATTCGTGACGCCGAAGTCGCGCCGGGAGCGGTGATGAGGACGCACGCTGCGGTTCCGCGGTCGCGCCAGTCGGGCGCCGTGCTGCTGGTCGGCATCGTGATGCTGCTGATGGTGCTGCTGGTCGCGGTGGGCGTGATCCGCCTGTCGACGCAACACACGCAGATCGTCGGCAACGAGCAGGTGCGCAGCGAGGCGACGACGGCCGCGAACTACGCGCTCGACCTGGTGCTGAATTCGCCGGCCGACACCTGGGACGTCTATCGCGGCGCCGGCACGACGCTGCCGGTCAACCTCGGCGTCGTCGCAACCGCCGACACCGCCGCGTCTTCGCTCGACGTTCGCGTCAGCAAGCTGCAGTGCACGCGCTCGCGCGTGGTGAAGAACGGCGAGCTGGTGAAGAGCACCGCAGCCGGCACCTATTACGTGTCGGAAACCGACTCGCCGTGCTTCGGCGGCGGCGGTGCGCCGCTGACGATCGTCGACCCGACTGCGCTCGGCGCGCCGAACGACGACTCGCTGTGCGCCGAGGTTCTCTACGAAGTCGAGGCGGTTGCCAGTGCAAACCAGCTGCTGGCGGCCGCGAGCACCGTGCGACAGGGCGTCGAGGTGCGACGCGCTGTCCACGACGTCGGGACCTGCGACTGACACGGCCGGATCGCGGGCGGCCCGGAGGATCGAGAGGGAGTTTGCCGTAATGAAGACCTTGCGCTCGAAGCTGTGCCTGGTGGCGGCGCTCGCGTGGGCCGCCGCGCTGCCAGTGTCCGCGGAGGACATCGACCTCTACGCCGGAGTCGACGGCGGCACGTCGGCGCCGAACGTGCTCTTCTATCTCGACAACACGTCGAACTGGTCGGCCAACAGCCAGGCCTGGAAGAAGACCGACGTACTGGCGAAGTGCAACGCGCTCGCCGACGCCACGAAGCGCACGACCTGCGCCGGCTACGTCGAGCAGGTGTTCGGCGCCAACGCGTCGCTGGTGCAGGGCGCGGTCGAGGCCCGGGCGCTGAAACTGGTCCTGAACGAGCTCGTCTGCGGCGCCGGCGCGAAGCTCGCCGTGAACGCGGGCATCATGATGTTCGCGCCGTCGAACCTCGGATCGGCCGACGGCGCGTCGGTCACCAGCACCTACGTCCGGCACCGCGTCGCGCCGATGGACAGCGCGCGTTGCGCGACGATCCTCGCCGACCTCGAGTGGATCGCCAGCAACCCGACCGACAGCAGCCTGAAGACCTCGTCGTCGGCCGGCTACGGCGCCGGGCTGTACGAGGCCTTCAAGTACTTCGGCGGCTGGACCAGTCCGGCCGGCTATGCCGCGGGCAGCGCGGGTTCGCCGGTCGGGCGGACCGGCTACGGGCCAGAGCGCTACGGCGATCCGACGCCGGCCGACGATCCGGATGCCTTCACCGACGGTGCGCGGATGACCTACCGCAGCCCGCTGTCGACCGGCGCCACCTGCGGCAACAACTACCTCGTGCTGGTCGGGAACACCTGGCCCAACGCGGACTACGGCACCAACGCGAACGCGTCGCCGCATCCGACGAACACGCTGATGAGCCGGCTCGGCTACGACCCCGGCGCGCAGATCTACCCGAAGCCCTTGCTGAACAAGGACAAGGCCGACGTGCGCTTCGGCGACGAGTGGGCGAAGTTCCTCTACACGACCGACATCAGCGACCAGCCGGCCGCGCAGAACATCCGCATGTTCACGGTCGACGTCTACAACAGCGCGCCGAGCGCGAAGCAGTCGTCGCTGCTGAAGTCGATGGCCGACCAGAGCGGCGTCGGCGGCTACTTCACCGTCGGCGGCGACCTGTACGCGCTGATCTCGGCCTTCACCGACATCCTGACGCAGATCGCGTCGGTCAACAGCGTGTTCGCGTCGGCCTCGCTGCCGGTCAGCGTCAACGCGCAGGGCACCTTCCTGAACCAGGTCTTCATGGGGGTGTTCCGGCCCGATGCCGAGGCGCAGCAGCGCTGGATGGGCAACCTGAAGCAGTACCGCTTCGGCCTCGACGGCAGTTCGATGTACCTCGCGGATGCGGCCGGCGCAGCGGCGGTCGACGCGGTCAACACCGGCTTCATCCAGAACTGCGCGGTGAGCTACTGGACCAGCGACAGCGCCAACTTCTGGGAAACGATCACCGGCCTCAACCGTCCGAACGGCTGCCTGACCACCGCGTTGTCGCCCTGGTCCGACCGGCCCGACGGCCCGATCGTCGAGCGCGGCGGCGCCGCGCAGCGGCTGCGCGGCGTTGGCCACGCGGCGCGCAACATCCGGACCTGCTCCAGCGCCACCTGCGCCTCGGTGGTGGACTTCGCCAGCGGTAGCGCTGCAACCTTCGGACTGACCGAGGACATGGCGAAGTGGGCGCGCGGAGAGAACCGCGGCGACGGCTACCACAACAGCGCGACGCTGCAAAATTACGGACTGGCGACGAGCGCGACGCGGCCGACGGTGCACGGCGAGGTCGTGCACTCGCGGCCGCTGGCGGTCAACTACGGCGTCGACGGCGCCGACGACGTGGTGGTGTTCTACGGCGCCGGCGATGCGATGTTGCGCGCCATCAACGGCAACCAGGGGCAAACCGACGGCAACGAGCTGTGGGCCTTCGTCGCGCCCGAGCACTGGAGCAAGCTCGAGCGGCTGCGCGCCAACTCGCCGCTGGTGTCGTTCCCGAACGTTTCGCCGACGTCGACTCCGACCCCGCAGCCGAAGACCTACTTCTTCGACGGCTCGATCGGCGGCTACCAGGAGCGCACGGCGAGCGCGATCGACAAGGTCTGGATCTATCCGACCATGCGCCGCGGCGGCCGCGCGGTCTACGCCTTCGACGTCACGAAGAAGCCCGGCACCGGCCTGAACCAGCCGTCGCTGATGTGGCGCTACGGCGACGCCGAGGACAGCCGGATGGGGCAGACCTGGTCGACGCCGGTGGCGTTCCGCGTCAAGGGCATCGCGTCGCCGCTGGTCGCGTTCGGCGCCGGCTACGACGACTGCGAGGACAACGAGGACGCGGCCACGGCCTGCGCGGCCGTCACGCGCGGCCGCGGCGTCGTCGTCCGCGACGCCGGGGCGTCGAGTCCGTCGCACCTGCGCTTCTTCGATCCCGGCGCCGACGGCGGCCGCTTCGTGGCCGACGTCGCCGCCGTCGACGTCAACGGCGACGGCTTCGCCGACGCGCTCTACGCCGCTGACACTCGAGGCAACGTCTGGCGCATCAACACCAGCAATCCGGCCGACGGCTACAACGGCTACGCCGGCGGCGTCGCGGACTGGCCGATGGTCCGGGTCGCCGCGGTCGCCGAGTGGGGCGGTGCCGTGTCCGAGCGCCGCAAGCTGCTGTACGCGCCGAGCACGGTCGTGCTGGGTAGCCAGGTGACGGTGATGATCGGCTCCGGCGACCGTGAGAAGCCGTCGTCGACGTCGAACGCGGCCAAGGTGCTCAACCGCTTCTACGGCATCCGCGACGACGTCAGCAAGACGACCGGAGTCGTCGCGGTGGTCGGCTACGGCTCGAGCAGCGGCGGCGCCGACCTTCCGGCGCTGAAGAACGTCACCGACGCCGACCCGATCGATCCGACGACGGTGCTGGGCTACCGCGGCTGGTTCCGAGACCTGTCGACGACGAGCGAGCCGTACGAACAGGTCGTCACCACGCCGTTGACGCTGGCCGGCGTCACCTACTTCAGCACCTTCCAGGCCAAGTCGAGCGCGAGTTCGTGCCTGAACCTCGGCACCGGGCGCGCCTACCAGATCGACTTCCAGACCGGCACGCGGCTGGCCGACAAGCCGCTGGTGACGACCTTCGTGTCGCAGGGGATCCCGCCGTCGCCGGTGGGAGGCGTGGTGCTGATCGACGGCAAGCGGGTGCCGTTCGTGATCGGCGGCCCCGGCCCGACGCCGCTGTCGCCGTCGAAGGTGGTGCCCAAGGTGCGACCCGACCGCAAGCCGGTGTTCCGCTTCCAGCGGATCGACAAGTCCTGAGGATCGCGCGGCCCCGCGGGGCCGCGCGCCGGCGCTACTCGATCGCCTTGACCATGTCCTCGACGACCTTCTTGGCGTCGCCGAAGACCATCATCGTGCGGTCCATGTAGAACAGCTCGTTGTCCAGTCCGGCGTAGCCGGAAGCCATCGAGCGCTTGTTGACGATCACCTGGCGCGCCTTGTAGGCCTCGAGAATCGGCATGCCGGCGATCGGCGACTTCGGATCCTTCGCGGCCGGGTTGACGACGTCGTTGGCGCCGAGCACCAGCACGACGTCGGTGTCGCCGAACTCGGAGTTGATGTCCTCCATCTCGAACACCTGGTCGTACGGCACCTCGGCCTCGGCCAGCAGCACGTTCATGTGCCCCGGCATCCGCCCTGCGACCGGGTGGATCGCGTACTTGACCGACACCCCGCGCGCGATCAGCTTGTCGGCCAGTTCCTTCAGCGGGTGCTGCGCGCGCGCGACCGCCAGCCCGTAGCCGGGGACGATGATCACGCTGTCGGCGTTCGTGAGCAGGAACGCGGCGTCGTCGGACGAGCCCGACTTCACCGGCCGCTGCTCCTTCGCACCGCCGGTCGCGGCCGCGGCCTCGCCGCCGAAGCCGCCCAGGATCACGTTGAAGAACGAGCGGTTCATCGCCTTGCACATGATGTACGACAGGATCGCGCCCGACGATCCCACCAGCGAGCCGGCGATGATCAGCATGCTGTTGTTCAGCGAGAACCCGATCCCGGCCGCGGCCCAGCCCGAGTAGCTGTTGAGCATCGACACCACGACCGGCATGTCGGCGCCGCCGATCGGAATGATGATCAGCACGCCGAGCACGAACGCGAGCGCCGTCATGATCCAGAACGGCGTCCACTCCTGCGTGGCGAAGAACCACAGGCCGAAGCCGAACATCCCGAGCGCGAGCACGAGGTTGAGCAGGTGCTGGCCGGAGAAGACGACCGGGGCGCCCTGGAACAGCCGGAACTTGTACTTGCCCGACAGCTTGCCGAACGCGATCACCGAGCCGGAGAACGTGATCGCGCCGACGAAGGTGCCGATGAACAGCTCGAGCCGGTTGCCCAGCGGAATCGGCTGTCCGCGCTCGACGATGCCGAACGCCCACGGTTCGGCCACCGCGGCGATCGCGATGAACACCGCGGCGAGGCCGATCATCGAGTGCATGAACGCGACCAGCTCGGGCATCTTCGTCATCTCGACGCGCCTGGCCATGATCGTGCCGGTCGTGCCGCCGACGGCCACGCCGAGCACGACCCAGGCCAGCCCCGACGCCGCAGCGCCGCCGGTCAGCTCGAGGATCAGCGCCACCGTCGTCGCCGCGGCGATCGCCATGCCGACCATGCCGAAGGTGTTGCCGATGCGGGAGGTGGTCGGGTGCGACAGGCCCTTGAGCGCCTGGATGAAGCACACCGAGGCGACGAGGTACAGCAGGACAACGACGTTCAGGCTCATTTGTGCGCCTCCGCTTTCGCCTTCGGCTCCTTCTTCCTGAACATCTCGAGCATGCGGCGCGTGACCAGGAAACCGCCGAACACGTTGACCGCCGCCAGCGCTACGGCCGCCACGCCCATGAACTTGCCGAGCGTCGTGTCGGTGAGCGCCGCCGCCAGCATCGCGCCGACGATGACGATCGCCGAGATCGCGTTGGTGACGGCCATCAGCGGCGTGTGCAGCGCCGGCGTGACGTTCCAGACCACGTGGTAGCCGACGTAGATCGCCAGCACGAAGATGATCAGGTTGACGATGGTGGGCGAGATCGTTTCCATGTCGGTGCTCCCGGGTCAGGCGCGCAGCAGCTGGCCGTCGCGGCACATCAGGCAGGCCTTGACGATGTCGTCCTCGAGGTCGATCGTCAGCGCCCCGTCCTTGCCGAGGATCAGCTTCAGGAAGTCGAGCACGTTGCGCGCGTAGAGCGCCGACGCGTCGGCGGCGACCAGCGCCGGAAGGTTGGTCTCGCCGATCAGCTTGACGCCGTGCTTGACGACCGTCTTGCCCGCCTCTGACAGCGGGCAGTTGCCGCCCTGTTCGACTGCCAGGTCGACGACCACCGAGCCCGGCTTCATCGACTCGACCATCTCCTCGGTGACCAGCACCGGGGCGCGCCGGCCGGGGATCAGCGCGGTGGTGACCACGACGTCGGCCTGCCGGATGCGCTCGGCCACCAGCGCCGCCTGGCGCTTCATCCAGCTCTCGGGCATCGGGCGCGCGTAGCCGCCGACACCCTTCGCGATCTCGCGCTCCTCGTCGGTCTCGAACGGCACGTCGATGAACTTCGCGCCGAGCGACTCGACCTGCTCCTTGACGGCGGGCCGCACGTCCGAGGCCTCGATGACCGCGCCGAGCCGCTTCGCGGTGGCGATCGCCTGCAGGCCGGCGACGCCGGCGCCGAGGATCACGACGCGCGCCGCCTTGACCGTGCCCGCGGCCGTCATCAGCATCGGGAAGAAGCGCTGGTACGCGTTGGCGGCCAGCATCACCGCCTTGTAGCCGGCGATGTTGGCCTGCGAGGACAGCACGTCCATGCTCTGCGCGCGCGTGGTGCGCGGCGCGGCCTCGAGCGCGAAGGCCGTCAGCCCGGCGTCGGTGAGGCGCTGCAGGCCGTCGCGGTCGAACGGATCGAGCATGCCGACCAGCACGGCGCCGCGGCGCAGCGTGCCCAACTCGTCCGCCGACGGCGCGCGCACCTTCAGGACCGCTTCGGCGCCGAACGCGTCGGCGGCGTTGCCGATGGTGGCGCCGGCAGCGACGTAGGCGTCGTCGGTCTGGCTTGCCGCCAGGCCCGCGCCCGATTCGATCACGACCTGGTGTCCGGCCGCTGCGAGTTTCTTGACGGTTTCCGCCGTCGCGGCGACCCGGGCCTCGCCCGGCCGGGTCTCCGCTGGAACGCCGATCCGCATGCCCCCTCCGTCTGTGCCTGTCTTGCGGCCGCTCATGCAACCGCGCGTTTATAACATGCCCCGGCGCGTCCGGAGAAAGCGCGCGGCCCCTCCGGTATCATGAGGCGCTGCGGCATCCGACCGAGGCTCGATGAACTACTGGAAACCGAACACGACGGTCGCCGCGGTCGTCGAGCGCGACGGGCGCTTCCTGATGGTCGAGGAAAACACGCGCGACGGCGTGCGCATCAACCAGCCGGCCGGCCACCTCGACCCCGGCGAGTCGCTCGCGCAGGCGGTGGCGCGCGAGGCGCTCGAGGAGACCGCATGGGAGGTCGAGCCGCTGGCCGGCGTCGGCATCTACATGGCGCGCTACCTGCACGAGGCCAGCGGCACCGACGTCACCTACCTGCGCTTCGCCTTCGCCTGCCGCCCTCTCGCGCACCAGGCGACGCGCCCGCTCGACCGCGGCATCCTGCGCGCACTGTGGCTCGGCCCCGACGAGATCCGCGCCTGCCGCGCGGTGCACCGCAGCCCGTTCGTCATGCAGGCCGTCGACGACTACCTCGCCGGCCGGCGCTTCGCGCTCGACCTGATCCGCACCGACCCGAACTGCCTGCACGTCCATGTCTGAAACCGGTTCCGGATCGCCCGCCGGCGCGGCGCCGCTGCCGCGCGACGGCGGCGGCGAGCGCGTCGTCGTCGGCATGTCGGGCGGGGTCGATTCGTCGGTCGCGGCGTGGCTGCTCAAGCAGCGCGGCTTCGAGGTGATCGGCCTGTTCATGAAGAACTGGGAGGACGACGACGGCGAGCACTGCCCGGCGCGCCAGGACCTGGTCGACGCCGCGAGCGCGGCCGACGTGATCGGCGTCGAACTCGAGGCGGTGAACTTCGCCGCCGAGTATCGCGAGCGCGTCTTCGCCGAGTTCCTGCGCGAGTATTCGGCCGGACGCACGCCGAATCCCGACGTGCTGTGCAACGCCGAGATCAAGTTCAAGGCGTTTCTCGACCACGCGCTCTCGCTCGGCGCGCAGCGCATCGCCACCGGCCACTACGCGCGCCTGCGGCGGCTCGACGAGCCCGGTGGCGCGCGGCACGAACTGCTGCGCGGCGTCGATCCGGACAAGGACCAGAGCTACTTCCTGCACCGGCTGAACCAGGCGCAACTCGCGCGCTCGATGTTCCCGGTGGGCCACCTGCACAAGCGCGAGGTGCGCGAGATCGCGCGGCGCATCGGGCTGCCCAACGCCGCGAAGAAGGACTCGACCGGGATCTGCTTCATCGGCGAGCGACCGTTCCGCGAGTTCCTCAACCGCTACCTGCCGATGCGCCCGGGGCCGATCGAGAACGAGGCGGGCGAGGCGATCGGCGAGCACGTCGGTCTCGCGTTCTACACGCTCGGCCAGCGCAAGGGCCTCGGGGTCGGCGGGCGGCGCGGCGGCAGCGGCGACGCGTGGTTCGTCGCGCGCAAGGACCTCGACCGCAACGCCCTCGTCGTCGTGCAGGGCCACGACCATCCGTGGCTGCTCTCGCGCGCGCTGGCCGCCGGCCAGGCGCACTGGATTGCGGGCGAAGCGCCGCTCGACGACGGCCGGCTCGGCGCCAAGACGCGTTACCGCCAGCGCGACGCCCGCTGCGCGCTGCGCGTCGTGTCGCCGTCGGGCTTCGAACTCGCGTTCGACGAACCGCAGTGGGCGGTGACGCCCGGCCAGAGCGCGGTGCTGTACCGCGACGAAGTCTGCCTGGGGGGCGGGATCATCGGCGGCTGAGGGCCACCGCGCGCCCATCCGGCGCGCGGTCGCGCCGCGGACGGCGCGGTCAGTGCGGGACGGCGCGGTCAGTGCGGGACGGTGTCGGCGAAGCTCGGGCGCTCGAACAGCTTCTGGGCGTGGCGCGCGAGATTGGAGAACTGCGCGCGCCATCCGAGTTGCGGAAACCGGAAGTCGAGATAACCTAGCGCGCAGCCGACCGCGATATCGGCCAGCGAATACCTGCCGTCGGCACACCACGGCTTGTCGCCGAGACCGGTCGACATGGCCTCGAGCGCCGATTCGATCTTGCCCATCTGGCGCGCGATCCACACGGGACTGCGCTGCGCCTCGGTGCGCTGGGTCTGCTCGGTGCGCACCAGCACCGCCGCGTCGAGCAGGCCGTCGGCCAGCGCCTCCCAGGTCTTGACCTCCAGGCGCGAGCGGCCGTTGGGCGGAATCAGCCGGTGCACCGGCGTCAGGTTGTCGAGGTACTCGACGATCACGCGCGAGTCGAACACCGCGCCGCCGTCTTCCATGACCAGGCAGGGCACCTTGCCGAGCGGATTGGACTGCGCGACCAGCGGCGCCGCCGCGTAGACGTCGTCCAGCTCGTACTGGTACTCGATCTTCTTTTCCGCCAGTACGATGCGCACCTTGCGCGTGTACGGACTCGTGTTCGATCCGATCAGCTTCATCTGTCCGGGCCGGTTGTTCGGTCCAGTATAGCAAAGCGCCACGCCCGTTCCGGACCGGCCGAATGCTAGGATTGCCGTATGACCGCACTGCAACAAGACCCCCGTGAACTCACCGCGCTGTCGCCGCTGGACGGCCGCTACGCCTCCCGGCTCGCGCCGCTGCGCGCACTCGCCTCCGAGGCGGGCTTCATGCGCTACCGCGTGCGCGTCGAGGCCGAGTGGCTGATCGCCCTGTCCGATGCCGGGTTCGCCGAACTGCCCCCGTTCGGCGACGAGGCGCGCCGGCGGCTGCGCGCGCTGGCCGGTGATTTCGGCGTCCCGCAGGCCGCCCGCATCAAGGAGATCGAGCGCGTCACGAACCACGACGTCAAGGCGGTCGAGTACTTCGTGAAGGAGTCGGTGCGCGACCTGCCCGAGCTGGCCCGCGCGGGCGAGTTCATCCACTTCGCCTGCACCTCCGAGGACATCAACAACACGTCGCACGCGCTGATGCTGGCCGAGGCGCGCCGCGACGTGCTGCTGCCCGCGATCGGGGCGACGATCGACGCGCTGCGCGCGCTGGCGCACCGCCATGCGGCGGTGCCGATGCTGTCGCGCACGCATGGCCAGCCCGCGTCGCCGACCACGCTCGGCAAGGAGCTCGCCAACGTCGTCGCGCGGCTCGAGCGGGCGCGCGCGCGCTTCGCTGCGGTCGAGCCGCTCGCCAAGCTCAACGGCGC
>JANJTK010000004.1 GCA_024711155.1 Burkholderiaceae bacterium | reverse complement strand
GCTCCATCACGTAGGTCTTGCCGTCGAACTCGCGCAGCTCCTTGCCTTCGGCGACGATGGTGCCGACGCCGGTGCGCGTGAAGAACGCCGGGATGCCGGCGCCGCCGGCGCGCAGCCGCTCGGCCAGCGTGCCCTGCGGGTTGAACTCGAGCTCGAGCTCGCCGGCGAGGTACTGGCGCTCGAACTCCTTGTTCTCGCCGACGTACGACGAGATCATCTTGCGGATCTGGCGCGTGGCGAGCAGCTGCCCGAGGCCGACGCCGTCGACGCCGGCGTTGTTCGAGATGCAGGTCAGGTCGCGCACGCCCGAGTCGCGCAGCGCCTCGATCAGGGCCTCGGGGATGCCGCACAGGCCGAATCCGCCGACGGCGACGGTCTGGCCGTCGGCGACGACGCCGGCCAGGGCGGCGGCGGCGCTCGGGTATAGCTTGCTCATCGATGTCCTCGCAGGGAAGCAGTGCACTGGGGATCGGGACAGCGGCTTCGATTATACGAGGCGGCTACAATGGCCCGCCGCCGTGGCGCCCGCGTCGTGGGGGAACCGGACGGCTGCACCCTTCGCCCAACGATGACGAGCACGAACGCAGCGAGAGACCCGGCCGGCCTGGACGACCACGGCCATCCCCATCAACGTGTCAGGGCCCCATCGGCTGCGCTCGGGTGGTCGTTGCTGATCGTGCTCGGGTTCGGCGTGCTCGAGGTGGTTGTCGGCCTGTCGACCGGTTCGTTGGCGCTCGCGTCGGACGGCGTGCACATGCTGACCGACGCGGCCGCGCTGGGAATCGCGTGGGCAGCGCAATGGCTGTCGCGGCGCCGGGCCGATCCGCACATGAGTTTCGGTTACGGTCGCGTCGAGCCGCTGGCGGCGCTCGTCAACGGCCTGTTCTACCTGGGCGTGATCGGGTTCATCGTCCACGAGGCGATCGGGCGCATGCGCGCGCCGCCGGACATCGACGCGGCGGTCGCGCTGCCGGTGGCGATCATCGGACTGGTGGTCAACGTCACGGTCTGGCGTCTTCTCTACAGCGACCGGCACGAGCTCAACACGCGTGCCGCGCTGCTGCACGTGATCGGCGACCTGGCAGGTTCGGTGATCGCGATCGTTGCGCTCGCGACGGTCTGGAGCACCGGCTGGACGCTGATCGACCCGCTCCTGACGCTGGTGATTTCGACGCTGCTGCTGATCGCGACGGCCCGGCTGCTGCGCGACAGCGCTCGGGTGCTGATGAACGCGGCTCCGGCCGGCCTCGACCCGCGCGCGGTCGAGCAGTCGCTGAGGGTTCCGCAGGGCGTCGATTCGGTCCATGATCTGCACCTGTGGCCGCTCGGCGACGGGCGGCCGGCGCTGGCGGCGCATCTGCGGATCGACGACATGGCGCGCTGGCCGCGCATCCTGGAGGAGCTCAGGCGAAGCATGGACGAGCGGCACGGCATCCGGCACCTGACGCTGCAGCCCGAGGCGGCGCTGGACGACGCGCTCGAGCGCCTGCGCAACGCGGAGGCGGAGCGCGACCTGCAGCGCGACATGGCGCTGCGCTTCGAGCGCGAGCTCGAGTCGCAGCGGCGCCAAGTGAGCGCGGCGATCCAGGGCGAACTCGGCGCACCGCTCGCGAGCCTGCGCTCGGTGGCCGAGACGCTGGAGGCCCGGCTGGCCGCGCGCGATCCGTCGCTGGCGGAACTGGCGATGCTGCTGCGGCGCGGCGCCGACTCGATGGCCGAGGCGATCCGCGGGCTGGTCGCGCAGGTGCGGAACGACGAAATGCAGGGCGACTCGCTTCCCGACGGACTGCGTGCGCTGGTGGCGGACTGGCGGCTCACGCACCCAGCAGCGCGCGTCGAACTGCTGCTCGAGCCGCCGGTCGAGCGCGACTTCGGACTCGCAGATCCGGCCGTCGAGGCGCTCGCGTGGGGCGCGGCGCGCGAGGCGCTCGGTCGTGCGCTCGACCGCGCCGGAGCCGCCATCGTCGTGGTCTCGGCGGTGCGCGAAGACGAGGAACTGCGCCTGCAGGTGAGCGACGACGGCGAGCCGTGGAGCGCCGACCCGCAGCGGGGCGGCGCGGCCGAGGCCTTCGGCGCACTGTGCGAACGGGCGCGGGCGCTCGGCGGGGACTGCACGATCGCGCGCGGCGACGCGGGCGGAACCGAGCTGCGGCTCCGCCTGCCGTGGCGCCGGTAGCCCGGGCCCGCACCGCATCGCTATAATCCGCATTTACCGGCCGAGTCCAATGACCAAATTCGTCTTCGTCACCGGTGGCGTGGTGTCCTCGCTGGGCAAGGGGATCGCCGCCGCGTCGATCGCCGCGCTCCTCGAGTCCCGCGGCATCCGGGTCACGCTGCTCAAGCTCGACCCCTACATCAACGTCGATCCGGGCACGATGAGCCCGTTCCAGCACGGCGAGGTCTTCGTCACCGAGGACGGCGCCGAGACCGACCTCGACCTCGGCCACTACGAGCGCTTCGTCTCGGTGGCGATGCGCCGCACCAACAACTTCACCACCGGCCAGATCTACGAGTCGGTGATCAAGAAGGAGCGCCGCGGCGATGACCTCGGGCGCACGGTGCAGGTCATTCCTCACATCACCACCGAGATCCAGGCGTTCATCGAGCGCGGGGCGGGCGTCGGCGCCCCCGACGCCGCGCAGGTCGCCATCGTGGAGATCGGCGGCACCGTCGGCGACATCGAGTCGCTGCCGTTCCTCGAGGCGGTGCGCCAGATGAGCCTGAAGCTCGGCCGCGGCAACGCCTGCTTCGTGCACCTGACGCTGGTGCCGTTCATCCCGTCGGCGGGGGAGCTGAAGACCAAGCCCACCCAGCACTCGGTGCAGAAGCTGCGCGAGATCGGGATCCAGGCCGACATGCTGATGTGCCGCGCCGACCGCCGCATCCCGGACGACGAGCGCGCCAAGATCTCGCTGTTCTCGAACGTGCCGCTCGACTCGGTGATCTCGGTCTGGGACGCGACGAGCATCTACAAGATCCCGCGCATGCTGCACGAGCAGGGCGTCGACCGCACGCTGTGCGAGATCCTGCGCCTCGACACGAAACCGGCCGACCTCGGCGTCTGGGACCGGCTGGTCCACTCGCTCGAGCACCCGGAGCGCGAGGCGAGCATCGCGATGGTCGGCAAGTACGTCGACCTGACCGAGTCGTACAAGTCGCTCAGCGAGGCGCTGGTGCACGCCGGGATCCACACGCAGAGCCGGGTGCGCATCGACTACATCGACTCCGAGCGCATCGAGGCCGAGGGGCCGTCGATGCTGGCCGGCTTCGACGCGATCCTGGTGCCGGGGGGCTTCGGCCGGCGCGGTGTCGAGGGCAAGATGCAGGCGATCCGCTACGCGCGCGAGAACGGCGTCCCGTACCTCGGCATCTGCCTCGGGATGCAGCTGGCGGTGATCGAGTTCGCGCGCAACGTCTGCGGGCTGGCCGGCGCCAACAGCACCGAGTTCGACCCGCAGACGCCGCATCCGGTGGTCGGGTTGATCACCGAGTGGCTCGACCGCGAGGGACAGGTCGAGAAGCGCGACGAGCGATCCGATCTCGGCGGGACGATGCGGCTCGGCGCGCAGCGCTGCCCGGTCGAACCGGGGACGCTGGCGGCGTCGATCTACGGGGAATCGGTCTACGAGCGCCACCGCCATCGCTACGAGGTCAACAACCACTACGTGCCGCGGCTCGAGCAGGCCGGGATCGTGGTGTCGGCGCGCACGCCGTCGGAGGGACTGACCGAGATGGTCGAATTGCCGCGCGAGGGCGCGCAAGCCCACCCGTGGTTCGTCGGCGTGCAGTTCCACCCGGAGTTCACGTCGACGCCGCGCGCCGGCCATCCGCTGTTTCGTTCCTACGTCGAGGCGGCGCTCGCGCGCGCGGCGCAGCGCCCCGCGCGCAGCGAGCCCGGCGTGGTCCGGCTGGCCTGAGCGCCCGGGGCCCCGTCGATGCGCCTGTGCGGATTCGAAGTCGGGCTGGACCGGCCGTTCTTCCTCGTCGCCGGCCCGTGCGCGATCGAGTCGCGCGAGCTCGCGCTCGAGACGGCGGGGCGCCTGAAGGAAATCGCGGTCTCGCTCGGCATCCCGTTCATCTACAAGTCCTCCTACGACAAGGCCAACCGCAGCTCGGGCGCGTCCTTTCGCGGACCGGGTCTCGACGAGGGGCTGAAGATCCTCGCCGAGGTTCGCCGCCAGATCGGCGTCCCGGTGCTTACCGACGTCCACTCGATCGACCAGGTGGCGCCCGTGGCGGCGGTGGTCGACGTGCTGCAGACGCCGGCCTTCCTGGTGCGGCAGACCGACTTCATCCGCGCTGTCGCTTCCGCTGGCCGGCCGGTCAACATCAAGAAGGGCCAGTTCCTCGCGCCGCACGACATGAAGAACGTGGTCGACAAGGCGCGCGCGGCGGCGATCGAGGCTGGCGGCGACGGCGACAACATCCTGGTGTGCGAGCGCGGTGCCTCGTTCGGTTACAACAACCTGGTGTCCGACATGCGCTCGCTGGCGATCATGCGCGAGACCGGCTGCCCGGTCGTGTTCGACGCCACCCATTCGGTGCAGTTGCCAGGCGGGCAGGGCACGTCTTCGGGCGGCCAGCGCGAATTCGTGCCGGTGCTGGCGCGGGCCGCGATCGCGGCCGGCGTCTCCGGGCTGTTCATGGAGACGCACCCCGATCCGGCGCACGCGCTGTCGGACGGCCCCAACGCGTGGCCGCTGCCGCTGATGCCGGGGCTGCTCGCCACGCTGAAGGCGCTCGACGACCTGGTCAAGCGCGACGGCTTCGCGGAGCAGGCGCTCCGCTGACCCACCACAGGAACGAACGCATGCCCGTCTACGTGATCGCCGACGTCAAGGTGTCGGACCCGCAGCAGTACGAGCAGTACAAGGTGCTGTCGCCCGCGGCGATCGAGGCGGCCGGCGGGCGCTTCCTCGCTCGCGGCGGGCACAACGAGGTCTTCGAGGGCAGCTGGACCCCCGCGCGCCTGGTGATGGTCGAGTTTCCCGACCTCGCGTCGGCGCGGGCCTTCTACGATTCGGCGCAATATCGCGCCGCGCGCGCGGCGCGCGCCGGGGCGACGGAGTATTTCAACATGGTCGTGGTGCAGGGAGTGGAACAGGGATGAGCGCGATCGTCGACATCATCGGGCGCGAGATCATCGACTCGCGCGGCAACCCCACCGTCGAGTGCGACGTGCTGCTCGAATCGGGGGTCATGGGCCGCGCGGCGGTGCCGTCGGGGGCTTCGACCGGCTCGCGCGAGGCGATCGAGCTGCGCGACGGCGATCCGCAGCGCTACCTCGGCAAGGGCGTGCTGAGGGCGGTCGAGAACGTCAACACCGAGATTTCCGAGGCGATCATGGGCCTCGACGCGGCCGAGCAGGCCTACGTCGACCGCACGCTGATCGATCTCGACGGCACCGAGAACAAGGAGCGGCTAGGCGCCAACGCGATGCTGGCGGTCTCGATGGCGGTCGCCAAGGCCGCTGCGGAGGAGTCCGGGCTGCCGCTGTACCGCTACTTCGGCGGCTCGGGCGCGATGTCGCTGCCGGTGCCGATGATGAACGTCATCAACGGCGGCGCGCACGCCAACAACAACCTCGACCTGCAGGAGTTCATGATCCTGCCGGTCGGCGCGCCGAGCCTGCGCGAGGCGCTGCGCTACGGCGCCGAGGTGTTCCACTCGCTGAAGAAGCTGATCCACGCGCGCGGGATGTCGACGGCGGTCGGCGACGAGGGCGGCTTCGCCCCCAGCGTCGAGAACCACGAGGCCGCGATCCGGCTGATCCTGGAGGCGATCGAGAAGGCCGGCTACGAGCCCGGTCGCGAGATCGCGCTCGGACTCGACTGTGCGAGCTCGGAGTTCTTCCGCGACGGGCGCTACCACCTGGATGGCGAGGGGCTGGTGCTGGACGCGGGCGATTTCGCGAACCTGCTCGCGACCTGGTGCGACCGCTACCCGATCGTGTCGATCGAGGACGGCATGGCCGAGAACGACTGGGACGGCTGGAAACAGCTCACCGACGTCCTCGGCGACCGCGTGCAGCGGGTGGGCGTCGACGTGTTCGTCGCCATCTCGAAGCTGCTTCAGCGCGGGATCGACGAGGGGATCGCCAACTCGATCCTGATCAAGATCAACCAGATCGGCACGCTCACTGAGACTTTCGCCGCGATCGAGCTCGCCAAGCGCTACAACTACACCGCCGTGGGGTCGCACCCGTCGGGCGGCACCGAGGACACGACCATCGCCGACATCGCGGTGGCGACCAACTCGCTGCAGATCAAGACCGGCTCGATGAGCCGCACCGACCGCATCGCGAAGTACAACCAGCTGCTGCGCATCGAGGAGGATCTCGGCGAGGTCGCCGGGTATCCCGGGCGCTCGGCCTTCTACAATCTCCGCTGACGCGCCCGGCGGCGCGCATCGATCGACGGCCTCCCGGATGCGAACCCTCGGCATCGTGTTTGCCGCACTGCTGCTGCTGATCCAGTATCCGCTCTGGCTCGGCAAGGGCGGCTGGCTGCGCGTCTGGGAGCTCGACCGCCAGGTGCAGTCGCAGAACGGCGTCAACCAGCGCCTGGCCGCGCGCAACCACGCGTTGCAGGCCGAGCTCGAGGACCTGCGCGCCGGCAAGCAGGCGCTCGAGGAGCGGGCGCGCTACGAACTCGGAATGGTCAAGCCGGGCGAGATCTTCGTGCAGATCAACGAGGCGAGCGCCCGGCGCTCGGACAGCGAGCGGGAGATCCGCACCGCGGCCGTCGGCGCGACCCGGCAGCGCTGAGCGTCGGCCGCGCGCTTTCAGTGGCGTGCGGTCGACGAGGTGCCCGTCGCGGCGTGGAACAGCGCCACGCTGTCGACGAGGTCGAAGCGGTAGGCCTGGTTGCAGTACTCGCAGCGCACTTCGATGCCGCCGCGCTCGGCGAGGATCGCCTCGACCTCGTCGCGGCCGAGCATCCTCAGCATGTCGCTCACCTTCTCGCGCGTGCAGCGGCACTCGAAGCGGCACCCGCGCGCGTCGAACGCGTGCAGCGACTCCTGCCAGAAGAGGCGCCGCATCAATTCGTCGGGCGTGAGGCCGAGCAGTTCGTCCCGGGTGACGGTGTCGGCGAGCTGCTGCAGCCGCTGCCAGCCGTCGGCATCGGGCGCACCGGCGGCCTGCGGGCCGTCGCCGGGCAGGCGCTGCAGCAGCAGGCCCGCGGCGCGCTCGCCGTCGGCCGCCAGCCACATCCGCGTCGGCAGCTGCTCGGAGCGCTCCATGTAGCGCTCGAGCGCAGCGGCGACTGTGTCGCCCTCGAACGGCACGATGCCTTGCCACGCGGACTGCCCGGGGGTGTCGCCCGAGGGGGCGAGTGTCACGACGAAGCGCCCGCGGCCGTGTGCGTCGACCAGCGCCGGCAGCGGCATCAGCGGTTCGACCTGCGCGCCTTCGCGCACCTTCGCCGTTGCCCGGTAGCCGCCGTCGGAGCGGTACTCGACCACGAACAGCGCGACCGGGCCGTCACCGTGGATCTGCAGCACCAGCGAGCCGTCGAACTTCAGGGTCGCGCCCAGCAGCGCGGCCGCTGCCGAGAGCTCGCCGAGGCGGTCCTGCACCGGCGTCGGCAGCGGGTTGCGCGCGATCACCTCGCGCCAGGCGCGGCCGAGCGTGACGATTTCGCCGCGCACTGCGGCGTCGCGCACGAGAAAGCGGCGCACTCCGTCCTTCACTGTCGGTCGCTCCCGCGCATCAGACCCGCTGCAGCGCTTGCGCGAACAGCAGCGCGCGCTCGACGTAGCGGTCGCTGCTCGCCAGCAGGCGGGCGGCTTCGTCGTCGTCGAGCTGGCGCACGACTCGCCCAGGCGTGCCCATCACGACGCTGCGGTCCGGGATCGTCTTCCCCTCGCCGATCAGCGCGCCCGCGCCGATCAGGCAGCCGCGGCCGATGCGCGCGCCGTTGAGAACGATCGCCTGCATGCCGATCAGCGTCCCGTCGCCGATCGTGCAGCCGTGCAGCATCGCCTGGTGGCCGACGGTGACGCCGTCGCCGATCGTCAACGGGTAGCCCGGGTCGGTGTGCAGGACGCTGTTGTCCTGCACGTTGCTGCGCGCGCCCACGCGGATCGGCTCGGTGTCGCCGCGCAGCGTGCAGTTGAACCAGACGCTTGCCTGCTCGGCGAGTTCCACCAGGCCGATCAGCTCGGCCGAGGCGGCGACCCAGGCGGTGGCGGCGATGCGCGGCACGCGCTCGCCCAGTCGATGAATGGCCATGTCGATTCCGTTGGCCGGCCCCGTGCGGTGCGCGGGTTGCCGGATCCAGAGGCGGCAGTGTAAGGGATTCGCGTCGCCGGCCTCGTGCGCGCCGGGCTTCGCGCGCCGGGCTTCGCGCGCCGGGCTTCGCGCGCCGGGCTTCGCGCGCCGGGCTTCGCGCGCCGCACGCCGTCAGCGCGGCGGGTCGACGTCGCGGCCGAGCGCGCGCACGCGCAGCCAGCGCAGCGTCGCGCCGGCGTCGACCCGCCCCCCGACGTTGACCGGCGCGACTGTGCCCAACCCGGGGTTGGTTCGCCGGGCGACGACGAACGTGAACGCGTACCACGGCTCCTGGCCCATGCGCAGGTCGCTCAGTTCGATCCGGCCGTCGCCGGTCTCGGAGAGCCGGTAGAAGCCGTGCGTGAACTGCTGCATCGTGCGCACCGCCGGCAGCGCCGCGGCGGCCTCGCGCAACTCGCGGCCGTTCGGATAGGCGCGCAGGCGCATCGTCGGCGCGCGGTCGAGGAGCGAGCGGAAACCTTCCTCGTAGCGGTCGTCGTGCACGACCACCACGCGCCACAGCAGCGTCGTGAGCGGCGCGGGCGTCACCAGCAGCCGCGCCGCGGGCGGTGCTTCCCCGTCGCGCGCAGCCAGCGTGGCGCGCGCGATCCCGGCGACGTGCTGCTGCGCGGCCACGCTCCAGCCGACGTAGAGCGTCGACAGCGCCAGCCCCAGCGCGTTCCAGCGCAGTGCGCGCGACCCGCCGCGCACCGCGAGCGCGACGCCCGCGAGCAGCGGCAGCGTGTAGAGCGGGTCGATGATGAACAGGCTTCCGACGCCGAACGGATGGTCGTCGAACGGCAGCGCCAGGCGTGTTCCGTAGATGGTCATCGCGTCGAGCAGCGGGTGGGTCACGAGCACCGCCCAGATCGCGAGCCACCAGCGCCGGAACAGGTGCGGCTCGCGCGCGAGACGGGCGACCGCCCAGGCCAGCGCGGGCGAAGCCAGCGTCAGCCACGCCAGCGCGTGACTCTCGGCACGGTGGCGAGTCATGTTGGCCACGGCGTCGCCGTAGTCGACGACCACGTCGAGGTCGGACAGCGTCGCGCAGGCGCCGCCCCACAGCGCCGCCTTCCAGGCGGCGGTGCGCCGCCCCATGACCGCGACGCCGATGGCGGCGCCGAGCGCGAATTGCGAAACGGAATCCACGCTCCGGTCAGCTCCGCGCGCGCGCAGCCTCGCGCTCGCGCAGCACGACCCGCTGCACCTTGCCGGTGGTCGTCATCGGCAGCGCGTCGATGAACTCGACCTCGCGCGGGTATTCGTAGGGCGCGAGCCGTCCGCGCACGTGCTGCTGCAACTGCTCGACCAGCGCCGGCGTGCCGGCGTGGCCGGGCGCCAGCACGACGTAGGCCTTGACCAGGTTGCCGCGTTCCGGATCCGGCTTCGGGACGACCGCCGCGTTGGCCACGGCCGGATGACGCAGCAGGCAGTTCTCGATTTCGCTCGGCCCGATGCGATAGCCGGCGGCCTTGAACATGTCGTCGGCGCGACCGCCGTACCAGAGGTAGCCGTCGGGATCGGCGGTCGCGAGGTCACCGGTGCGGCACCAGTCGCCGCTGAACTTCGCGCGCGTGGCGGCGTCGTTGCGCCAGTAGCCGAGGAAGAACACCGGGTCGGGGTGGCCGTGCCGGTCGAACCGGTTGACTGCCACTTCGCCGAGCCGGCCGGGCGTCAGCTCGCGGCCTTCGTCGTCGACGATGGCGACGCGGTGTCCCGGGTAGGCGCGGCCGATCGAGCCCGGGCGCGCCGGCCAGCGCTGCGCGGAGTTGCCGACGACGTAGTTGATCTCGGTCTGCCCGAACATCTCGTTGACCGCCACGTCGAGCTCGTCGCGGCACCACTCGAACAGGGTCTCGCCGACCGCTTCGCCGGCGCTCATCACCGCGCGCAGCGCCAGGCGGTGGCGGCTGCGCGGCCGGGCCACGTGCTTCATCATCATCTTCAGCGCGGTCGGGAACAGGAAGGTGTTGGTCACCGCGTGGCGCTCGAGCAGCTCGAACGCGCGCTCGGGCGCGAACCGGCCCTCCGCCGCGACGATGCTCCTGCCGAAGTAGAGCGTCGGCAGCAGCGCGTCCATCAGCCCGCCGGTCCAGGCCCAGTCGGCCGGCGACCAGAAGACGTCGCGCGGCCGCGGAAACCAGTTCTGCGAGGCGACGAAGCCGGTCAGGTTGCCGATCAGCGCGCGATGGGGGATGAGCGCGCCCTTCGGCGGCCCGGCGGCGAACGGCGAGCTCGACTGGGACAGCCTGCTGGCCCGCGGCAGCGATCGCTTCGCGCCGGTGCGCACGCTGGCCACCGACCCTGCCGTCCTGATCTACACGAGCGGCACCACCGGCCCGCCCAAGGGCGCGCTCATTCCGCATCGCGCGCTGATCGGCAACCTCAGCGGCTTCGTCGCGTCGCAAAACTGGTTCCCGCGCCCGCGCGCCGTGTTCTGGTCGCCGGCCGACTGGGCCTGGACCGGCGGACTGATGGACGCGCTGCTGCCGACGCTGTACTTCGGGTACCCGATCGTCGCCCAGCGCGGACGATTCTCGCCCGAGCGCGCGTTCGAGCTGCTCGAGCGCCACCGCGTCACCAACACCTTCCTGTTCCCCACGGCGCTGAAGATGATGATGAAGCACGCGCCCGAGCCGCGTGCGCGCCATCGGCTCGCGCTGCGCGCGATCATGAGCGCGGGCGAGGCGGTGGGCGAAACGCTGTTCGACTGGTGCCGCGACGCGCTCGGCGTCACCGTCAACGAGATGTTCGGGCAGACCGAGGTCAACTACGTGGTCGGCAATTCGGCGCAGCGCTGGCCGGCGCGCCCCGGGTCGATCGGCCGCGCCTACCCGGGCCATCGGGTCGCGATCCTCGATGACGACGGTCGCGAGCTGCCGCCGGGGCAACTCGGCGAGGTCGCGGTCAACCGCCTCGACCGGCACGGCCACCCGGACCCGGTGTTCTTCCTCGGCTACTGGCGCAACGAAGCGGCGACCCGCGCGAAGTTCAGCGGCGACTGGTGCCGCACCGGCGACCTCGCCACGGCCGACCCCGACGGTTACCTCTGGTACGGCGGGCGCGCCGACGACATGTTCAAGGCGGCCGGCTACCGGATCGGCCCGAGCGAGATCGAGAACTGCCTGGTGCGGCACCCCGCCGTGGCCAACGCCGCGGTCGTGCCCAGGCCCGACGCCGAGCGCGGCAACGTGGTCAAGGCGTTCGTGGTGCTGGCGCCGGGCCACGCCGCGTCGCCGGCGCTGGTCGAGCAGCTGCAGCAGCACGTGCGCGGCAAGCTCGCGCCGTACGAGTACCCGAAGGAGATCGAGTTCATCGCCGAGCTGCCGATGACCACGACCGGCAAGGTGCAGCGGCGCGTGCTGCGCGAGCGCGAGCAGGCCAGGGGCTGAACGGCAGGTGGATTCGGTCTC
>JANJTK010000237.1 GCA_024711155.1 Burkholderiaceae bacterium | reverse complement strand
TCGTCACCGGGCTGCTCGCCGCGCTGCCGCTGGCGGCGACGCTGCTGGTGTTCGGCTGGGTGGTGCGCCTGCTGGTCGACTACCTCGGGCCGGGCAGCCTGGTCGGGCGCATCCTGAAGACGCTCGGTTTCGGGCTCAGCGACTCGGCCGTGGTCAGCTACCTGATCGGCATCGCGATCGTCGTCGTCGCGATCTTCATGCTCGGCGCGCTGGTGCAGACGCGCGTGCGCCCGGTGCTCGCGCGCGCGATGAACGCGGTCGTGATGCGCATCCCCGTCGTGCGCGGCGTCTACGAGATGGCCGCGAAGTTCGTCGACCTGCTGGGCCAGCGCGAGCGCACCGGCATCCAGTCGATGAGCCCGGTGTGGCTGCACTTCGGCGGCGTGGGCGGCGTCGCGGTGCTGGGACTGCTGTCGACGCCCGAGCCGCTGCGGGTCGGCGAGATCGATTACTTCGCGGTGCTGGTGCCGACGGCGCCCGTGCCGGTCGGCGGCGGCCTGCTCTACGTGCCGAGCGCCTGGGTCACGCCCGCCGATGTCGGCATCGACGGGCTGACGAGCATCTACGTGTCGATGGGCATCACTTCGCGGCAGCACCTGGCGGCTCGCCACGGAAGGGGCGCTGCGTCCGGCACCGCTCAGTAGGTGAGCACGCCGGTGTCCGCCTCGACCCGGACCACGTCGCGCCCCAGCGCGGCCAGCACGCACGCGGCATACCGTTCGGCCCACGCGCGGTCGCGCTCGAACATCGCCGCGCCGGCGGCTGCCGCGACCGCGAGCACCTTGTCGCCGATCAGCACCTTGCCCGACGCGCGCATCGGCTCGGCGCCCAGCGCGACGAACTGCTCGTCGAGCCAGCGCCGCGCGTCGTCGTGGCCGATCTTCTCTTTCGGGCTCAGGCTGACCTCCCGGTCGGGAGCGAACCTGACGCTGACCTCGCTCGTCATCGCGGTCTCCGTGGCTGCGGGCGGAAGTCTGCCAGAACCCGGGGTCGCGCGGGCGGTTTCGTCAGACGCCCCAGGTGACGTCCTTGCCGGCGGCGTGGGCGGCCTCGAGCATCTCGATGAACGGGAAAGCGCGCTGGGCGAGCGACACCGGAAACGTGTCGCGCTCGTCCGGTTCGGCCGCGTCGGCTGCGGTGCCGCCCCCGGCGGTCGCCGCCGCCGGGGCGCCCCCGGCGGCCTGCGCGCGCAGCGCCTGCCTCTCCTCGTCGATCGCCCGGCGCAGTGCCTGGATCGCCGCCGGCATCTGCGCGACGGTGAAGATGCCCGTGGGGCCGGGCGCCTTGCCGACGATCTCCAGGATCCACTCGGCCACCGGCTTCGTCATGATGACCGTACCGGTGGCGCGCGACTTGAACTCGTAGATCATGTGCGTTCCCCGTCCGCGGATGGTCTCCGAATGCTACTCGACCTCGCGTTCCGATGAACGCCCCCGCCCTTCTCGAGCGCCCGGTCGCGGTGCGCGTGTTCCTCGCCTTCGCGGCGGGCTACTTCATGTCGTACGCGCTGCGCTCGATCAACGCGGTGATCGCGCCCGACCTGGTGGCCGAGTTCGGCCTCAGCAACGCGCAGCTCGGTTCGCTGTCGGCGGCCTACTTCTTCACCTTCGCGGCGCTGCAGATGCCGCTGGGCGTCTGGCTCGACCGCTTCGGTTCGCGCCGCGTCGACGGCTCTCTGCTGCTCGTTGCCGCCGCCGGTTGCGCGGTGTTCGCGCTCGCGCAGGGAGCGACGATGCTGTGGATCGGGCGCGCGCTGATCGGCATCGGCGTCTCGGGCGCCCTGATGGCGTCGCTGCGCGGCTTCCGCTTCTGGTACCTGCCGGAGCGCCAGCAGCAGCTCGCGGTGTGGATGCTGGTGTCCGGCACGCTGGGCGCGCTCGCCACCACGGTGCCGGTGCAGATGGCGCTGCCCGCGATCGGCTGGCGCGGCGTCTTCTGGGTCGCCGCGGCGCTGCTGTGCGCGGCAAGCCTCGGGATCTTCGCGCAGGTGCCGCGCGAGCCGGTGCACCCGCGCGAACGCGACGCGTCGCCGTGGGCGGGGTACCTGCAGGTCTACGGGCAGCCGTACTTCTGGCGCTTCGGCCTGGTGTCGCTGACGGTGCAGTCGAGCTTCGTCGCGTTCCAGGGACTGTGGATCGGCCCGTGGTTGCGGCGCGTCCTCGGCATGGAGGCCGCCAGCACGGCGCAAGTGCTGTTCCTGTTCAACCTCGTGCTGATGCTGGGCTACCTGGCGCTGGGGTGGGCGGTGCCGCGGCTGGCGCGTCGCGGCTGGAGCACGTTGACGCTCGTTGCGACCGGCACCGCGCTGATGCTCGTGCTCGAACTCGCAATTGCACTTGCGGAAGGCGCGTGGGCCTGGACGCTGTGGCTCGCGCTGGCCGTCGTGGCCACCGTGCACTCGCTGTCGCACACACAAGTCAGCCTGTCGTTTCCCGAGCGGCTCACCGGACGCGCCTACACCGCATACAACCTGCTGGCGATGGGCGGCATCTTCTTCGCGCAGTGGCTGTTCGGCGTCACCGTCGACGCCTTCGGCGGCGCGGAGCGCGGCGCCGACGCGTTTCGCGCGGCGATGCTGGCCTGGGTCGCGCTGCAGTCGGTGCCGCTCGCGATCCTCGTGTTCTGGCGCGTGCCGCCGCCGGCTACGGCGAAGTGAGCCGCGGTCAATCCGGCAGGTCGAAGCGGATCGGGTTCCCGGGCTGCGGGTAGGGCTCGTCCACGAACAGCCCGTTGGCGCGGTTGTGCGGGTGGCGCGCCGCTCATCCTAGCGCCCGCCGGTAGCCGACGGCCTCGGCGACGTGCGGCGCGCCGATGGCCGGCTCGCCGGCCAGGTCGGCGATCGTGCGCGCGACGCGCTGCACGCGGTGCAGCGCGCGCGACGACCAGTGCTGCTCGCTCGCGACCCGGCGCAGCAGCGCGCCCGCCGCGTCGTCGAGCGTGCACTGGCGATCGATGTCGGGCGCGGCCAGGTGTGCGTTGGGCCTGCCCTGGCGCGACAGTTGGCGCTCACGTGCGACCGACACGCGACGGGCGATCGCGGCGCTCGGCTCGCCGTCGGCGCGCCGCATCAGCGTCGCCTCGTCGACCGGCTGCACCCGGACGAGCAGGTCGATGCGATCGAGCAGCGGCCCGGACAGCCGGCCCTGGTAGCGGCGCACCTGCTCGGCGGTGCAGCGGCAGCGCGCATCGCCCAGGTGGCCGCACGGGCACGGATTCATCGCCGCGACCAGCTGGAAGCGCGCCGGGAACTCGACCTGCCGCGCCGCGCGCGCGACGCCGATGCGGCCGGTTTCCAGCGGCTCGCGCAGCGCCTCGAGCACTGCGCGCGAGAACTCGGGCAGCTCGTCGAGGAACAGCACGCCGTGGTGCGCGAGGCTCGCCTCGCCGGGGCGCGGCTGCGCGCCCCCGCCGACGATCGCCGCCGCCGATGCGCCGTGGTGCGGCGCGCGGAACGGCCGCCGGCCCCAGTCGGCGGCGGTGAAGCTGCCGGCCAGGCTGGCGAGCGCCGCAGTCTCCAGCGCCTCGTCGCGCTGCGGCGGCGGCAGGATCCCGGGCAGGCGCTGAGCGAGCAGCGACTTGCCGGCGCCCGGCGGGCCGACCATCAGCAGGTTGTGCGCGCCGGCCGCCGCGATCTCCAGCGCGCGTTTCGCGCCGGCCTGCCCCTTGACGTCGGAGAAGTCGCCGTCGGTCGCCGGCGCTGGCGGGCAGACTCCAGACTCGATCCGCTCCAATGGGCTGTTTCCGAGAAAGTGAGCGACCACGCCCATGAGGTCGGCAGCGCCCAGCAGCCGCACGCCGTCGACCCGCGCGGCCTCGGCGCCGCTCGCTGCCGGCAGCACCAGCGTGCGCGGTCGCGGGTCGGAGGCGACCGCCAGCGCCATCGCCAGCGCGCCGCGGATCGGCCGGATCGTCCCGGTCAGCGAGAGCTCGCCGACGAATTCGAGCTCGTCGAGCGGCGCGCTCGGCAACTGTCCGCTCGCGCACAGGATTCCGAGCGCGATCGGCAGGTCGAATCGGCCCGACTCCTTCGGCAGGTCGGCCGGCGCGAGGTTGACCGTCAGGCGGCGGTTCGGGAAATCGAAGCCGGCGTGCAGCAGCGCGGCGCGCACGCGGTCGCGACTCTCGCGCACTTCGGCTTCCGGGAGCCCGACGATGTGGAACGCCGGCAGCCCGTTGCCCACGTGCGTCTCGACGCGGACTTCGGGGGCGTGCAGCCCGAGCAGGGCGCGCGAGCGGACGACGGCGAGGGACATCGGGCGGGCAGCGCTGCGCGCCGGTGAGGGGGGTTCGCCGAGTGTAGGCGCGGCGCCCGGCGCCGCGCTCGTGCGATCGGCCTAGGCTCTAAGCCTGAGCGGATCGCTGTCACTCTAGACCGGCTGCGCGCTCCTGTGCGCGTGCGAGCACCGCCCAGTCACGCTCGCCGTCGCCGTGGGCGATTGCGCTCAGCAGGCGGTCGCGCAAGGTATTTGCGCTCGGCAGGGGGACCCGCTCCAGTTCCCCGGCGGAGAGCACCAGGCCCATGTCCTTGAGCGCGAGCAGCGTAGTGAAACCGGGCGTGTCCCAGGAGCGCTCGACCATGATCTTTCCATACACACGGTACGCCGGCGCCGAGAACAGCCCCTCGGTCATGACGTCGTAGAGAACCTCCGGCGCCACGCCGTAGCGGCGCACCAGCGCGAACGCCTCGCTCATCGCCTCCACGGCGCAGCCGAGCGCGAAGTTGTTGGCGAGCTTGATCGACGTCGCCGCGTCGGGCGAAGACCCGGCGATGAAGGTGCGGCGCCCGATGACGTCGAACAGCGGACGGAGCCGCTGCAGCGCGTCCTCGGGGCCGGCTGCGACGATGCCGAGCTGTCCTGCCGCTGCTGCGTCGGGGCGGCCCAGCACGGGCGCAGCGACCAGGATCTGGCCCCGTTGCGAGTGGGCAGCGGTGAGCGCGCGCACGACACCGACGCCGTGCGTGCCCATCACCAGGTGGATTGCGCCGTCCGGCAGCGATGCGCACAAGCCGCCTTCACCCAGCGTGACCGATTCGAGTGCCGCGTCGTCGGCGAGCATGGTGATCACCACCTCGCGTCCGGCGCACGCCAGCGCGACCGACGCCATTGCCTGCGCGCCGGCGGCGGCAAGTTCTGCGGCCTTGCCCGGCGTGCGGTTGTAGACGAACAGTTCGTGTCCGCCGCCGAGGATGCGGCCGGCGATACCGCGGCCCATGCGGCCGAGACCGATGAATCCGGTTTTCAAGATGCTGCCTCCCGATGGTGAATGGTGCTGCCGCCCGATCGAGCGCAACACCGCCGCGCTCTCAGCCGTGCATCGCGACGATCACGCAGCACAGGGCCCAGAACGTGCAGTACTCGGCGCCGCCGAAGTTCCAGTACCAGCGACGACCCGATACCCGATAGCACGCCACGGCTGCGATCGTGAGGAACGCCGCGCCGAGGATTCCCGCGATGCGGAGCTGCAAGCCGAGGATCAGCGCTGCTGCGAGCGCGGCCTCGAACGCCAGCGCGAGGTACTGCCAGACGACCGGCTTCGGAAATCCCGCCTTCGCGAAGAAGTCGAGCGAGAACTCCCATTCGGTGATCTTCGCAATGCTGTGCGGCACGAAGAACGCTCCGCAGGCGATCCGCAGCAGGTTGAACTCGTTCGACAGGTCGAATCTGCCCGGATCGAGCATGTGGCTCACCCCTTGGACGGCCGTTTCGGGCGCCGCGTGACCGCACCTGGAACCGATCGCCGGGCGGCGGTGCGCTTCACCGCGCTGCGTTCCTGCGGGGCCGGAATCGCTTCGCGCGCTGCAGTTCGCCCGACGAGGCCTCGTTCCTGCGTTTCCGCACGGCGGGCGCGCGGATCGCCGTGCCGGTTCAGCACGGCCCAGATTGCGGCAGCCGGTTTGTCGCCGATCGCCCAGAGCCGGTGCGGCAGCTGTGCGTCGAACGTGATCGAATCGCCGGGACCCAGCGTGTACTCCTCGAAGCCGATCCGGATGCCGAGCCGCCCGCTGGTGACGCACGCGTACTCCTTGCCGCCGTGGCGCGTGAGCATGTCCGCGGGGCACGACTCGCCGCCGACGTCGTAGACGACGTAGAGGAACTCCAGCTCGTCGTCGGCCGCCGGCGTCAGGCGCTCCCATCGGACGCCCGACGCAAGCCGGATCGTCTGCCGTGTGTTGTGCCGCTGAACAGGGCCGCCCGCATCGTGCGCGGAACGCCGCTCCGCGCCGTTCCGGTGCTCGGGCGGCAGCAGCGCCGGCGCAGTTCCCGCGTCGCTGAACAGGTCGTCGACCAGCAGCCCGAGCTCGTTCGCGATCGCGTACAGCGTGCCGACCGACGGCGTGACGCGGCCGGTCTCGATCTGCGACACCAGGCTCGGGGAAACGCTGACGGCGCGCGCCAGCCCGCGCAGCGTCAGCCCTGCGCGCGTGCGCGCCAGCCGCAGTCGCGCGCCGAGCGCGTCCGGGGCGATCGCCGGGCCTGAAGCAGTCTTCGTTCGCGGTGGGCGAGAGGGAGTGGTTGTCATGCGATGCGGATCATACCGAACCGTCATCATATCGAAGTGTGCGTTGACAGTGAACATTTTTCCGGATAGTGTTTCGCACCACTGAACACGCTGCCGCTGCCGGCGGCGTGGACTGTTCACTGGAGCACGATCCGCGATGCACTACGTCCTGCGCGAGCGCGACATTCGCCTGCGATCCGCCTGTCGCGGGCACGCCGTGTCGTATCGTCGTGCCGAGCTGATCGGCGCGGGAACCGGGTCGGTCCACATGGGGCTCGGGCTCTGCGAACTGCGCGCCGGCGGCCACGTCGATACGCACCTGCATTCGTTCGAGAAGAGCTTCTTTGTCCTCGAGGGCGAACCCGTTCTGGTCATGGAGGGCCGTGCCTGGCGGCTCGTTCCCGGGGCCTGCGGCCTGATTCCGGTCGGCGTGCACCACGCCTGGCTCGGGCCCGCCGCGGGCCGCGCGCGCTGGCTCGACATGCTCGCCCCGCAGCCGCGCCTCCCCGGGGCGGAACCCGACACCTTCTTCGTCGGTCCGCCGGCGAGCCACGAGGTCTGCGACCTCGACATCCGCGATCCGCGTTCGCGGCACCTGTTCCGGATGGCCGACGAGGACATCGTCGTCGACAAGCTCAAGGTCGGCTCGCGCAAGGACGACCCGAAGGTCTCGGCGAGCATGAACACGGCGCTGCTCGCCTACAGCGGCATCGCGCTGAAGATGCTTGTCGACAAGCGTCTCGACGCGCAGTTGCACACGATGTTCATGGTCGAGTACCAGCCCGGCGGCGTCGCGCATCCTCACGATCACCCGATGGAAGAGTCGTACCTGATCGTCGACGGAGAGGTCGAAGCGGTTGCCGACGGCAAGCGCTACACGCTGCGCAAGGGAGACGTGTTCTGGACCGGCGTGGGTTGCGTGCACGCGTTCTACAACCGCAGCAACGGCACCGTGCGCTGGATCGAGACGCAATCGCCGCCGCTGCCGGATCGGCACGGATACCGGTTCAGCCGGGACTGGGAATACCTCGCGCAAACGCTGGCCGCCGAATCGGCGCCGAGGCGATCGCGCAAGAGCAGCAAGAAGCGCGCGCTGGCCTAGCGGCGCGGCGCACGCATCCATCAACGAGTCGGAGGAAGGCATGGCAGCCAGGGGCAGCGCAGTCATCATCGGTGGAACGTCAGGGATCGGAAAGCACCTTGCCGGGGTGCTGGCAGCGCGCGGGGAGGAAGTCGTCGTCACCGGGCGAGACAAGGCGCGCGCGGACGCGGCAGCGCGCGAGATCGGGGGCGCGACGCGCGGCCTTGCGGTCGATCTCGCGAACCCGGCAGAGATCGCCGGGCGGCTGGCCGACGTCGGAGCGGTGAGCCGGCTCGTGATCGCAGCGATCGAGCGCGACGAGAACAGTGTTCGCAACTACGACCTCGCGCGCGCCATGCGGCTCGTGACGCTGAAGCTGGTCGGATACGCCGAGGTGGTGCACGTGCTGGCGCCGCGCTTCACGTCCGATGCGTCGGTCGTGCTGTTCGGCGGGCTCGCCAAGGAACGGCCCTACCCGGGCTCGACCACGGTAACGACCGTCAACGGCGGCGTGAACAACATGGTCAAGACGCTCGCGATCGAGCTCGCCCCGGTGCGCGTCAACGCGATCCACCCGGGCATCGTCGGGGACAGCCCGGCCTGGGCCGGCAAGCCGCCCGAGGTGCTTCAGCGCGTGGTTGCGCGCACGCCGCTCGGCCGCCTCGTCACCATGGAAGAGGTGGCGGGTTCGGCCCTGTTCCTGCTAGACAACGGCGGCATGAACGGGGTCAACCTGCACATCGATGGTGGCTGGCTGCTGACCTGAGGGTCGATCCGGAAGGCGGCGGCCGAGGCCGTCGCCGGATTGCTGCGGCGCCGGCCGAACGAGGGGCGCCGAACCGACAAAGAGAAGGAGGAACGATGAAGACTGTTCGAAAACTGCTTGCGCCGGCGATCGGCGCGCTGCTCGCCCTCGGCGTCTCCGCCGGCGCGGCACTGGCCGCGCCCTCGGGCCCACCGATCCGCATCGGCAGCACGCTGGCGCTGACCGGCCCGCTCTCCGGCACGGCCATCATCCACAAGCTCGTCGGCGAGATCTACGTCGAGCAACTGAATCGCAAGAACGGCCTGCTCGGGCGCCCTGTCGAGTGGGTTCTCAGGGACGACCAGTCGCGCCCGGACCTGGCACGCACGCTCTACGAGCAGTTGATCACGGTCGACAAGGTGGACCTCGTCATCGGGCCCTACGCGACGCCCAACATCGTCTCGGCGATGGGTGTGGCGCAGCGCTACAACAAGATGCTGGTCCACCACACGATGGGCATCCCGAGCCTGGCCAAGTACGACATGCAGTTTCCGGCCTGGTCGGTGGGACCGAACCCCGAGTCCACCGTGCCCAACACGGTCATCGACGCGCTCGCGACGGTGCCGAAGCCGCCGAAGACGATCGCGATCGTCACCAGCAAGTTCCCGTCGGTGTACCTGATGTCGAAGGGCGCGCGCGAGGTGGCCAGCAAGCGCGGGCTCAATGAAGTGCTGTTCCTCGAGTGGGAATTCGGCAATCGCGACTTCGGGCCGATCGCCAACCGGGTCAAGGACGCGCGGCCCGACTTCGTCTGGGTCGGCGCCATCGGCCTCGAGGGCAACCAGTTGCTGGACGCGATGAAGAAGATCGACTACGTCCCGCCGCTGCACTTCTACATGTACCCGGCCCCGGGTCCGCTCGCGAAGCTGCCCGAGGCGAAGAACGCCCTGGCCGCATCGATCTTCGAGCAGCATCCGCCGTTCACCACCAACCCGATCGCGGCGGAATTCGTGAAGATCTACAACGAGCGTGCGGCGAGGGCGGGCCTTCCCGACACTGCGGTCGAGACGCAGGCAGCGGCATCGTTCTCGACCTGGCAGGTGCTCGAAGCGGCGGTGACCGGCACCCGGGGCATGAACGACAAGGCGATGTCGGACTGGCTCAAGAAGAACCAGGTCGACACGATCCAGGGGCGGCTGCGCTTCGACCGTACCAACAACTACGGTGACGACCTGATGCGGGTCAAGCAGGTCCAGAACGGCCAGTGGGTGACGGTCTGGCCGAAGGAATGGGCGGCGCCGGGGGCGAAACTGCTCGCTGACTGAAGTGCCGCTGGCCGGGGCTCGTCCCCGGCCGCTTCCGATTCCGTGTTCCGGTCATGACTCTTCCCAGTTCGGCCTTGCTGGCCCAGTCGGTGCTGTCGGGCGTCTTCGTCGGCGCCCTGTACGGCCTGCTCGGCCTCGGTCTCAGCCTGTCGTGGGGAATGCTGCGCCAGATCAACCTGGCGCACTTCGCTCTCGCGTTCCTCGGCGCCTACCTGACCTATCAGCTGTCCGGAGTCGCGGGCTGGGATCCGCTCGCGACGCTGCTGGTGGTGGTGCCGTGCTTCTTCGCTTTCGGCGCGCTGATGCACTGGCTGTTCGCGCGCTTCTCGATCTCGCCGTTCAATTCCCTGCTGGTCACCTTCGGGCTGACGGTGATCATCGAGAGTGCGATCCAGTGGATCTGGACCGCGGACCAGCGGATGCTCGATTCCGCGTACGGACACCTGAAGTTCAAGGTCGGCGCGCTGTTCGTCCCGTTCCCCGAACTGCTGACGCTCGTTCTTGCCGCGCTGTTCTCGATTCTTGCGTGGGCGTGGCTGCGCTACACCGACATCGGGCGGGCGATGCGGGCCGCAGCCGAGGACGCGCCGATTGCCGCTGCGTTCGGAGTGAACGAGCGCATGTTGTCGCTGCTGCTGTCGGGCGCGTCCGCGGCCTTCGCGGGCGTCGCCGGCCTGTGCCTGGCGCTGAGCTTCACGCTCGCGCCGTCGCAGATCTATGCCTGGGTGGGCGTCGTGTTCGCCGCCGTGATGATCGGCGGCCTCGGGAATCCGCTTGGGCCGCTCGTTGCCGGGATCGTCATCGGCGTCAGCGAGTCGCTCACGATGGCGCTCACCGCGCCGGCATGGGCCCCGCTGGTTTCGTTCTCGCTGCTGATCGTCGTGCTGCTGGCACGCGCCGAGAGAATCTGAGTTTCGCCATGCGCATTTCCGCACGCGCCTGGATCGTGCTCGCCGGCATCGCGCTGATGGCGGTGCCGTTCGCGAAGCCGCCGGCATTCTACGAATCGTTCCTCTACCTGGTGTTCCACTGGATCGTTCTGGCGACGTCCTGGAACATCCTGAGCGGCTATTCGGGATACTTCTCGTTCGGCCACGGCGCGTTCTTCGGCGCCGGCATGTACGCGACGGCGACGCTCGCGGGCCAGTTCGGGGTGCCGTTCCTGTGGACGCTCCCGGTCGCGGCGCTGGTGTCGGCGCTGTTCGGCATGGCCATCGGGGCCGTCGTGTTCCGGGTCGGAAGGCTGCGCGGCGAACTCTTTGCGCTGCTCACGCTGGCGGTCACGTTCGTGCTGGCGACCGTCGTGCTCAACACGCCGGTCGACGGCGGGCAGGGCGTGAACCTCGGCGGCGTCGCGCTGCCGGCGCTGATGTCGTCGCCGTCGTCGACGTTCTATGTGCTGGCGTTGGCCCTCGCGGTGGCGACGGTCTGGACTGCGTACGAGATCTACCACTCCCGCCTGGGCACGGGATTGTTTGCGATCCACGACGACGAGGACGTCGCCGAAGTCATGGGCGTGCCGACGTTTCGCTACAAGATCGTCGCGTTCGGGGTCTCCTGCGGCCTCGCGGGCGTCGCCGGCGGCATCCACGCGATGTTCGTTTCCTACGTCACGGTGGGCGAGACCTTCTCGATTCTCGTGCCGTTGACGGTGGTGCTGATGAGCGTCCTCGGCGGCACGCGGCACTGGCTCGGGCCGGCGGTCGGCGCGACGGTTATCACCGGGTTGCTGTATGCCTTCACGGCCGGCGACTATGCGGTGGCGGGCCGTGCCGCGATCGGACTGGTCCTGATCGTGGTGATCCTGTTCCTGCCCGGCGGACTGCTCGGGCGGTTCGTGCGCGCCGCCCGCGGAGGCGCACGTGCGCCAGCTGTCGCGGCGCAGGCGCCGGTCGTGCAGGCGCCGGTCGCGCCGACGCCGGCGGCCACGCCGGGGCGCCCACCGCCCGTGGGCGAGGTGCTGCTCGAAGTGCGCGGGCTGGCGAAGTCGTTCAAGGGCCTGAGGGCGCTCGACGGCGTCGATCTGGAGGTGCGTCGTGGGGAGATCCTCGGGCTGATCGGCCCGAACGGCTCCGGAAAGTCCACTTTCATCAATCTGGTGAGCGGGCATTACCGCAGCGACGGCGGGACCGCCATCCTCGGCGGGCGCGACCTCACCCGCTGCGAAGCGCACCAGGTCGCGCGCGCAGGCATCGCGAGGACCTATCAGATTCCGCGTCCGTTCCAGCATCTGACGGTGCTGGAGAACGTTGCGCTGACCGCGCAGTTCGGGCGCGACGCCCTGGATCGCGACGCTGCCGAACGCGAGGCGCGCCAGTGGCTCGAGTTCACCGGGCTCGCGGACCGTGCGAACGACCTGCCGGCCGACATCAACCTCCATCAGCGCAAGTTCCTGGAACTCGCGCGGGCGCTCGCTTCGCGTCCGCAACTGTTGCTGCTGGACGAGGTGCTCTCGGGCCTGACGCCGGCGGAGATCGACGGCGCCATCCGCACCATCCGCGCGATCCGGGATCGCGGCGCGACAATCGTCTTCGTCGAGCATGTCATGCGCGCGGTCATGGAGCTCACGGACCGGATCGTGGTGTTGAACCACGGCCGCGTCATCGCCGAGGGACTGCCGTCGGACGTGATGAGCCGCCCCGAGGTCGTCACTGCCTACCTGGGCAAGCCCCATGCTTGAGATCGATCGCCTGCGCGTTGCCTATGGAGAGGCGACAGCCATCTGGGAGGCGTCGCTGCGCATCGATGCCGGCGAGCTGGTGTGCGTCGTGGGTCCGAACGG
>JANJTK010000217.1 GCA_024711155.1 Burkholderiaceae bacterium | reverse complement strand
CGAGCGCGGCGTCGCGATGTCGCCGGTCGTGGTGCCCTGGCTGATCGCGCACACGTCGCGCGACATCCGCGCGCTGCTGCGCCTGTTCGACGCGCTCGACCGGCACGCGTTCGAGCGCCGGCGCGCGATCACGCTGCCGCTGCTGCGCGAGCTCGAAGCGAGCGGCGCACTGGTAAAATCACGCTGAGACCATGCATCCGAGCGAATCCCCGCGGACTTCCACGGCACCGGCGCCCGGCAAGCGGCTGGCCCTGTTCGATCTCGACTGCACCCTGCTGCCGGTCGACAGCGACTACGAGTGGGCACGGTTCCTGATCCGGCTCGGCGTCGTCGACGGCCCCGAATACCAGCGCCGCAACGACGTCTTCTTCGAGCAATATCACGCCGGCACCCTCGACATCCAGGCCTTCCTCGCGTTTCAGCTGGCGCCGCTGGCCACGCATCCGCGCGCGCAACTCGACGCCTGGCACCGCCAGTTCATGGCCGAGGTGATCGAGCCCGCGATCCGCCCCGCGGCGCGCGCGCTCATCGAGCGCCACCGCGCCGACGGCGACCTGATGGCGATCGTCACCGCGACCAACGAGTTTGTCACTGCGCCGATCGCGCGCGCGTTCGGCGTCGAGCACCTGATCGCCACCGGCGTCGAGGCGGGCGCCGGCGGCTACACCGGGCGACCGCTCGGCACGCCGTCGTTCCGCGAGGGCAAGGTGCGCCGCACCGGCGAGTGGCTGGCCGCGCTCGGGCGCGACTGGGACGGCTTCGAGCGGTCGTTCTTCTACAGCGACTCGGCCAACGACCTGCCGCTGCTCGAGCGCGTCACCGACCCGGTGGCGACCAACCCCGACCCCCGGCTCGCCGCACTCGCCGCGCAGCGCGGCTGGCCGATTCTCCGGCTGTTCGAATGATCCGCAAGCTGATCGACCGCATCCTGAAGCGCAAGTCGCCGCGCGCCGCCGTGCGCGGCAAGCCGGTTTCGTATCGCGGCTCGGAGCACGGCGTGCACGTGGCCGACGTGTCCGACGCGGCGATGCGCACCTGCCGCGCGCTGCAGCAGGGGGGATTCAAGGCCTACATCGTCGGCGGCGGCGTGCGCGACCTGATGCTGGGCCTGGTGCCGAAGGACTTCGACGTCGCCACCGACGCCACCCCCGACCAGGTGCGCGCGCTGATCCGCCGCTCGCGCGTCATCGGGCGCCGCTTCCAGATCGTGCACGCGATGTTCGGCCGCGAGACAATCGAGGTCTCCACGTTCCGCGCCATCCAGGACGACGCGCAGACCGACGAGCACGGACGCGTGCTGCGCGACAACGTCTGGGGCACGCAGGCCGAGGACGCGGCGCGCCGCGACTTCACGATCAACGCGCTGTACTACGACCCGGTGACCGACACCGTGCTCGACTACCACCGCGGCGTGCGCGACCTCGAGCAGCGCACGCTGCGGATGATCGGCGACCCGGCGACCCGGTACCGCGAAGACCCGGTTCGGATGCTGCGCGTGGCACGCTTCAGCGCCAAGCTCGGGTTCAAGGTCGAGCCGAAGACGCGCAAGCCGATCGCCGAGCTCGCCGGGCTGCTGCACAACGTGCCGGCCGCGCGGCTGTTCGACGAGATGCTCAAGCTGCTGCTGTCCGGACACGCGATGGCGTGCCTGCAGGAGCTGCGCCGCGAGGGCCTGCACCACGGCCTGCTGCCGATGCTCGACCTGATCCTCGAGCAGCCCGACGGCGAGCGCTTCGTGACCGCCGCGCTGGCCGCCACCGACGCGCGCATCCAGGCCGACAAGCCGACCTCGCCCGGTTTCCTGTTCGCGACGCTGCTGTGGGAGCCGGTGCGCCAGCGCTGGCAGGGCGGCATCGCGCGCGGCGAGCACACCATCCCGGCGCTGTCGGCCGCGATCGACTCGGTGCTCGACGAGCAGGCCGAGCGGATCGCGATCCAGCGCCGCTTCATCGCCGACATGCGCGAGATCTGGATGCTGCAGCCGCGCTTCGAGCGCCGCACCGGGCGCTCGCCGCACGCGCTCGTCGCCCACCTGCGCTTCCGCGCCGCGTGGGACTTCCTGATGCTGCGCTGCCAGTGCGGCGAGATGGCGCCCGAGCTCGGCGACTGGTGGGCCGCCTTCGCCGCCGCCGACGACGACGAGCGCGAAGCCATGCTCGCGCGCACGCCCGCCCCGGCGTCTTCGGCCGGCGGTGCGAAGAAACGCCGGCGCCGCGGCGGCGCGCGGCGCTCGGGGGCGAATGGCGACGCACCCGCGCCACCGGCTGCGGCCGCCAAGCCCGACGCGTGAGGCACGCGATGCGCGCGTGGATCGGCCTCGGAGCGAACCTCGGCGACGCCGTCGCGGCGCTCGCGCAGGCGCTGGCGGCGATCGAGGCGCTGCCGGCGACCCGCTTGCTGCGCGCATCGTCGCTCTATCGCAGCGCGCCGGTCGACGCCGTGGGGCCCGACTTCCTGAACGCGGTCGCCGAGGTCGAGACGCAGTCCACGCCGCGCGAGCTGCTCGACGCGCTGCTTCGCATCGAGCGCGCGGCGGGCCGCGAGCGGCCGCACCCGAACGCGCCGCGAACGCTCGATCTCGACCTGTTGCTCGCGACCGACGACTCGGGGCCGCTGCGCGTCGACACTGCGGAGCTGACGCTGCCGCATCCGCGCATGCACCTGCGCGCGTTCGTGCTGGCGCCGCTGGCCGAGATCGCGCCGGCAATGCAGGTGCCGGGGCACGGCGGCGTCGTCCGGCTGCTCGGCGCGTGCGCGAGCCAGCGAGTCGAGCGGATCGGCGCGTGGCCGCTGCCGCTGCCCGCCACCGCCACCGCCACCGCCACCGCCACCGCCACCGCCACCGCCACCGCCGCCACCGCCACCGCCGCCACCACCACCGTCGCCACCGAGGCCGGCGCCAACGCCCGCGGCGGAGCCAGGCCGTGAGCCTGCCGATCCCGCTGCAGACGGTGCTGCTGCTGGTGGCGTCGAACGTCTTCATGACGATCGCCTGGTACGCGCACCTGAAAGACCTGGCGACGCGGCCGTGGTGGTTCGCGGCGATCGCGAGCTGGGGCATCGCGCTGTTCGAGTACCTGCTGCAGGTGCCGG
>JANJTK010000179.1 GCA_024711155.1 Burkholderiaceae bacterium | reverse complement strand
GGCCAGCCAGCCGAGCACCCGGCCGGCGATCCGTCCTCCGATCCCTGCGCGCGCCTCCGCTTTCATCCGCACCCCGAGCATCGAAGCAGCCCCGCAGCGGGGATCATCGGGGCGATGCGTGCCCGGCGCAAGCCTGCAGTCGGGCGCACCCGCCCACTGCGCACACCCGGCGATTGCGCGCGCCCGCCCCTCGCGGACACTCGACTCCACCGACTGCGCGCCGCTTCGTGTCCCGCTCGGTCGCGGGCGGCGGCTCCTCCTGACGCCAGGCGAGGCGCCGGTCCGGCGCCCGGCACCGGCCCCGCGCTCAGGACGACAGGTACGCGAGCGCTCCGATGACCGCGATGCAGGCGAGGTTGAGCGCGAACCCGCAGCGCATCATCGTGCCCTGCGGCACCACGCCGGTGCCGAACACAATCGCATTCGGCGGCGTCGCCACCGGCAACATGAACGCGCACGAGGCCGACACCCCGATCGGGGCGGGCCGCGCGCGTCAGTCGCCACCATGCAGGAACATCAGCGCCGCGTTCAGCAGCCAGATCGCGGCCAGCCCGACGCTGATCCAGCTGAACGCGCGCAAAACGCGCCCCTGCGGACGCAGCGCGAGGCCGATCATCACCAGTCCGGTCATGACCATCGCGGTCACCGCCGTGCCCGCATGCGCCGGCACCACGTCGGCGAGCAGCGGACCGCGCACGTAGAAGAGGTCGTCGACTGCGAGCACGACGACGTTGAACAGGTTGCTGCCGAGCAGGTTGCCCATCGCCATGTCGAGCGCACCGAGGCGCAGCGCGGCAAGCGTGACGGCCATCTCGGGCAGCGTCGTCGCGATCGCCATGAACAGCGTGCCGACGAAGCTGCGGTTCCAGCCGGCGGCGCGCGCGAGCCCGTCGGCAACCGTCGGCAGCCAGCTGCCCGCGGCCAGCACGACCGCGGCGGCGAGCGCGAAGCGACGCCACTCGCGCGCGAGCGGCGCGCCCGTGGCGCCCGACTGCGGCGCCGCGAGGGCCAGCGCGCGCTCGTGCCGATGGACGCTGCGCAGTGCGACCAGATAGCCCGCCAGCAGCACCGGGCTGTAGAACCCCACGTGCAACAGCGCCGGGGCGCGCTCGGCCATCAGCAGGCTCAGCGCGACGAGCCCCAGCATGACGACGCCGAACGCCGCCGACACCAGGTGCGCGGCGTTCGCGCGCGGGTAGATGGCATCCCGGCGCTGCAGGCCGTCGACGACGACCAGGAACGCGAGGTTGAACGCGCACGCGCCGAGCGCGTTGCCGACCGCGAGGTTCGGCGCGTCGACCGTCGTCACCGCGCTCACTCCCGAGGCGAGTTCGGGCAGCGAGGTCACTGTCGCCAGCAGCGCCACTCCGACCCAGCCGGCCGTCAGCCCGCGCGCCCGCGCGATGCGATCCGCGCTGTCGCTGAGCACGAAGCCGGCGCGCCCGATCAGCGCCGCGCAGGCAACGAACTGCAGCGCGAGCAGAGCGGTGCCCATCGCGCGCCGCGCCCGCGCGTCAGGAACGCGCGCCGTGGTCGAGCACGATCTGGCGCGCGACCGAGCGCAGTTCGTCGAGGAACGCCAGGCATACCGCCGACAGTTCGTGGCGCGGGCGCGAGATCACGGCGACGTTCCACGACGGCATCGGCGTGAGCATCGTGATCGGTGACAGGTTGTAGCGGGCCGCGCGGTCGGCGAGCAGTTGCCGCGGCAGCAGCGTCACGTAGTCGCCGCGCTCGACCAGTGCGACCGCGCAGGCGAACGACGAGCACTCGATGACGCTCGGCGGCGGCTCGAGCCCCGCGGCGACGAAGGTCTGCTCGAAGATGTCGCGGCCGGTGCGGCCGCGGCGGTAGATGACCCAGTCGGCGCCGCGCAGGTCCGCCAGGCGAGTGCGCCGGCGCTCGAACGGATGCTGGACGCGCACGGCCGGAGTCACCGTGTCGCGCAGCAGGATCTCGAACTCGAGCCCTTCCTCGTCGATCCACTCCGGGACGAGGCAGATCGCGAAGTCGAGCTCGCCCTTGCGCAACTTGGGCAGCACGTCCGGATAGCCGCCCTCGTGCAGCTGCATCGTGACCTTCGGGCGCGAACGCTTGAAGTTGAGCACGGCGTGCGGCAGGAACGACGTGGCCACCGTCGGCGACGCCGCGACGCGCAGCTCGCCGGTGCCGGCGCCGAGGATCTGGTCGATGTCGTTGCGCGCCTCGCGCAACTCGACCTCGACCGCCTTCGCGCGCCCGATCAGCGCGCGCCCGGCCGCGGTCGGCGTGACACCGTGCGGGGTGCGATGCAGCAGCTCGACCCCGAGCGCCTCCTCGAGCTGCTGAATGCTCTTGGTGACCGACGACTGTGACAGGTGCAGCGTCTTCGCGGCGTGCCGCACGGTGCCGGCCTCGGCGACCGCGACGAAGTGACGCAGCTGGCTGAGCTTGATCGGGGCTGTCATGGCGAGGGGGGTACCGTAACACAGCCCGCCGGCGGGCGGCGCGCGCAAGCGCGCCGGTGCGCTCAGCTCGCCGCCGGCGTTACCGGTGCGATCCGGCACAGCAGGCCACGCAGGTGGTAGGTGCCCATCGCCGGGTCGTACGGCGGGCCGTTGCGCGTCAGCACGTTGGCGTTCGAGCGCCAGACCCCGTGGTCGGGCCCCTTCTCCTCGGGGAACCACCAGCCGTGCTGGACGTGCACGACGCGCGGGTCGATTCCCGGCGTGAGCTTTGCCTTCTGCTGGATCTTGCCGCGCAGCGTCTCGATCCAGATCCAGTCGCCATGCCTGATCCCGAGCGCGGCGGCGGTGTCCGGGTGCACTTCGACGATCGGGTCGGGGTGCGCGCGGCGCAGCACGCGGATCATCCGGTGCTCGGAGTTGAAGAAGAACGGAATCCGCGCGCCCGAGGTCAGCACCAGCGGGAAGTCCTTCGCGACCTCGGGGGTCGAGATCGGGCTCTCGGGCGGCTCCTCGTAGTACGGCAGCGGGTCGTAGCCCATGTCCGCGAGCCGCGTCGAGTAGAGCTCGAGCTTGCCGGTCGGGGTCTTGAAGCCCTTCTCCTTGTACTTGTAGTGGCGGATCGGCATGCTGTGGAAGCCGCGCTCGCGCAACTCGTCCAGCGGCACCTTGCAGCCGCCGGCAAGCTGGCTCGCCAGCACCTCGTCGACTTCCTCGGTGCACAGGTCGAGCTTCATCTTGCGCGCGAGCTCGATGAAGATCTCCTCGTCCGACTTGCACTCGCCGATGCGCACCGCCTTCTGCTGCGCGAGCACGACGTTGGCCGCGATCGTCGGCAGCCCGGCAAGCTGGTCGAGTTCCGGCCACGACGCCGCCGGCAGCACGATGTCGGCCAGCTCGCAGGTCGGCGTCATGAAGAGGTCCGCCACGACCAGCAGGTCGAGCTTCATCAGCGCCTCGTGCGCCATTTTCGCGTTGCCGAAGGTCGTCAGCGTGTTGTTGCCGAAGACCAGGAACGCCTTGACCGGGTAAGGCACGCCGTCGCGCATCGCCTCGAGCAGCGTCGGGATGTGCGCCGCCGGCAGGTCGGCGCCCTCGCCGGAGAGCATCTTGAAACGGTCGGCGCCCAGGCGCTTCGCGTTCATCTCCGGCGACAGGTTCTCGATCAGGCTCGGGAAGCGGCCCAGGCCCTTCATGCCGAGCACCCAGCCGCCGGGGACGTCGACGTTGCCGGTGAGCGCGGGCAGCATCGAGATCGCGCGCACGGTCTGGATGCAGTTCGGGGTGTGCTCGATCGCGCAGCCCCACTCCATCATCGACGGGCGCGTCGCCGCGTACAGGCGCGTCGCGGCGCGGATCTGCTCGGCCGGTACCCAGGTGATCGGCGCCGCCCATTCCGGCGTGTACTGCTTCACACGCTCTGCCAGCTGCTCGAAGCCGTGCGTCCAGTCGCGCACGAACTCCTCGTCGTAGAGCTTCTCCTCGATGATCGTGTTCAGCATCGCCAGCGCCAGCGCGTCGTCGGTGCCGGGGCGCAGCTGCAGCCAGTAGTCGGCCTTCGCGGCGAGCTCGGTGCGGCGCGGGTCGATGACAATGATCTTCGGGTTGCCCTCGAGCGACTCGCGCACGGCGAAGCGGGTCTCGCCGTCCGGACCCGAGTTCATCGGGTTGTGGCCCCAGTAGACGATGCACTGCGGCTTGGTGCCGCTGGTGAAGTCGTTGACTGGCAGGTCGCCCATCGTCAGGATCGACGTGTTCACGCGCGGGTGGAAGCACTGCGCGAAGCCGGGCTCGCACCAGTTCGGCGTGCCCAGCGCATGGCCGAAGCGCGATACCCAGCGGATGTGGTGGCGGCCGGTGCCGGTGCCCATCGCGATCGCCTCGGCCCCGAATTCGTCCTTGATCGCCTGCAGCTTGCGCGCGATCTCGTCGAGCGCCTCGTCCCAGCTGATGCGCTCCCACTTGCCCTCGCCGCGCGCGCCGGTGCGCCGCATCGGGTATTTCAGGCGGTCGGGGTGGTAGACGAGGTCGATCGTCGCGGTGCCGATCGGGCACAGCCGCCCGTGGTTGAGCGGCGACTCGCGGTCGCCCTCGACCTTGACCAGCTTGCCGTCGTGCACGTGCAGCTTCACGCCGCACCCGCCGTGGCAGCTGCGGCACACGCTCTTCAGGATCCTGATGTCGGTGGGTGCGCCCGTGCCGGCGGCGGCCGGTTCCGCAACCGCGGTGTCGTCGTGTGCCATCTGTTGCTCCTCGATGTGTCTGTTGCCAGTGCCGCTGCGCGCCCGTCGCGGTCAGGCGTGCAGCGCGCGCCCGAACGCGCCGAGCACGGATTCGTGCATCGCCTCCGACAGGGTCGGATGCGGGAACACGGTGTGCATCAGGTCGGCCTCGGTCGCCTCGAGCGTCGCGGCGACGCCGAAGCCCTGCACGAGTTCGGTGACTTCGGGCCCGATCAGGTGCGCCCCGAGCAGTTCTCCGTTGTCGGCGTCGAAGACGGTCTTCACGAGCCCGGCGGTCTCGCCGAGCGCGATCGCCTTGCCGTTGGCCGAGAACGGAAAGCGCCCGATGCGCAACGCTCGCCCGGACTGCTGCGCGCGCTCCTCGGTCAGGCCGACGCTGGCCACCTGCGGGTGCGCGTAGGTGCACGCCGGAACGCGCAGCGCCGACAGCGGCGCGACGTCGGCGTGGCCCGCGATGCGCTCGACGCAGATCACCGCCTCGTGGCTCGCCTTGTGCGCGAGCCACGGCGGGCCGGCGAGGTCGCCGATCGCGTAGACGCCGCGTTCGCCGGTTTCGAGCCAGGGCCCGACGACGACGTGACCGCGCTCCAGCTTCACCGCGGTGCCCTCGAGCCCGAGGTCGCCCGAGTTCGCGGTGATGCCGACGGCGGCGATCACGCGCTCGGCGCGCACCGTCGCCTCGCCGCCGGCCCCGCGCAGCGTCGCGGTGACGCCGTCGGCGTCGCGCGCGAGCGCAGCGACCGTGGTCGAGGTGTGGATCCGCATGCCCTGGCGCTCGAACGCCTTGCGCGCGAGCGCCGCAATCTCGTGGTCTTCCTGCGGCAGGATGCGCTCGGCGGCTTCCACCACCGTGACCTCACTGCCGAGCGTGCGATAGAAGCTCGCGAACTCGATCCCGATCGCGCCGGCGCCGACGACCAGCAGCGACGCCGGCAGCGCGCCCGGAGTCATCGCCTCGCGGCTGCTCCAGATGCGTTCGCCGTCCGGCTCGAGGCCCGGCAGCGCGCGCGGGCGCGCGCCGGTGGCCAGCACGATGTGCGGCGCCTTCAGCTCGCTGCGCGCGCCGTCGCGCGCGGTGACGGCGACCGTGCCCGGGCCGCCGAGCCGCCCGTGGCCCTCGACGACGGTCACCGCATGCTTGCGCAGCAGCCCGCGCACGCCGTTCTGCAACTGGCGCGCGACCGCGCGCGAGCGCTCGACCATCTTCGGCAGGTCGACGCCGACCGCGCCGGTCGTGACGCCGTATTCCTGCGCCTCGCGCGCGAGCCGCACCACCTCGGCGCAGCGCAACAGCGCCTTGGTCGGAATGCAGCCCCAGTTCAGGCACACGCCGCCCAGGTGCTCGCGCTCGACCAGCGCCACCTTCATGCCGAGCTGCGCGGC
>JANJTK010000163.1 GCA_024711155.1 Burkholderiaceae bacterium | reverse complement strand
AGGTCTGGGCCACGGGTGGAGATCCGGAGTCAGCGCGGCATTGTCCGATTGTCCGGCCAACCGCTGGGCCATAATAGCGGCATTGCCCGCTTCCGAGGTCCGGACCCTGCCATGACTTTCAGAGTGACCCTTTCCCCGAGTGGACGTCAGTTCGACGTCGAGGCCGACGAATCGATTCTCGACGCCGCGCTGCGCCAGGACCTCCCGCTGCCGTCGGGTTGCCGCGGCGGATTCTGCGGCTCGTGCAAGGCGCAGGTGCTCGACGGCAGCATCGAGCAGCGCAAGCACTCGGACAAGGCTTTGAGTGCCGACGAGGCCGCGCGCGGGTTCGCGCTGCTGTGCTGCGCGTGCGCCCGTTCGGACCTCGCGCTCGAATGCAAGCTCGTCGAGGCGGCGGCGGGCATCCCGGTGCGCAAGATGGCGTGCCGGATCGCGTCGATCGAACGGCTCGCGCCCGACGTGGTGGCGGTGCGGCTACAGTTGCCCGAGGGCGAGCGGCTCGAGTACCTGGCCGGGCAGTACGTCGAGCTGACGACGAAGGACGGCACCCGGCGCAGCTACTCGATGGCCAGCGCGCCGCATGCGGCCGCGAACGGCATCGAGCTGCACGTGCGCCACATGCCGGGCGGGCGCTTCACCGACGCGCTGTTCGGCGCGCGCCAGCCCGCACTCGGCGTGCGCGACGTGCTGCAGCTCGAGGGGCCGCTCGGCAGCTTCTTCCTGCGCGAGGACAGCGAGCGTCCGGTCGTGCTGCTGGCCAGCGGCACCGGCTTCGCCCCGCTGAAAGCGCTCGTCGAGCATGCGCGCAGAAACAGCGGCGAGGCGGGCGAGGGGAAGGGCGACCGGAAGGGCCTCGCGCGCCCGATGACGCTGTACTGGGGCGGGCGCCGCCCGCGCGACCTGTACCTGGGCGCGCTTGCCGAGCAGTGGGCGCGCGAGATCCCCGGCTTTCGCTATGTGCCGGTGGTCTCGGACGCGTTGCCCGAGGACGGGTGGAGCGGCCGCACCGGCTTCGTGCATCGCGCGGTGATGCAGGACTTCCCCGACCTGTCCGGCCACCAGGTCTACGCCTGCGGCGTGCCGGCAATGGTGGAAGCCGCGCGGCGCGACTTCGTCGCGCAGTGCCGGCTGCCGGAGGCCGAGTTCTTCGCCGACGCGTTCACGTCGTCGGCGGACGCTGCGAAGGCCGCATAGCCGGGGGGATGGCCAGGTGCGTGGCGATGCAGTCTTCCACGTGCATGGCGTCTCGAAGACTTACCGGATGGGCGAGGTCGAGGTGCACGCGCTGCGCGCGGTGGACCTCGACCTCTACGAGGGCGAGCTGGTGGTGCTGCTCGGCGCCTCGGGCAGCGGCAAGTCGACGCTGCTCAACATCCTCGGCGGGCTCGACCGGCCCAGCGGCGGGACGGTCGTCTACCGCGACCACGAGCTCGCGGCGGCCAGTGATGCCGAACTCACCGAGTACCGGCGCGACCACGTCGGGTTCGTGTTCCAGTTCTACAACCTGATTCCGAGCCTGACCGCGCTCGAGAACGTGGCGCTCGTCACGCAGATCGCCGCGCACCCGATGGACGCCGCGCAGGCGCTCGAACTGGTCGGCCTGGCGGACCGCAGCGACCACTTCCCGGCGCAGCTCTCGGGCGGCGAGCAGCAGCGTGTCGCGATCGCGCGCGCGATTGCCAAGCGCCCGGACGTGCTGCTGTGCGACGAGCCGACCGGCGCGCTCGACTACGCGACCGGCAAGCTGGTGCTCGAGGTGCTCGAGCGGGTCAACCGCGAGGTCGGCGCGGTGACGGTGCTGATCACGCACAACGCCGCGATCGCAGCGCTCGCCGATCGCGTGATCCGCATCGGCAGCGGGCGCATCGTCGGCGTCGAGCACAACGCGACCCGCGCGTCGGTGGCGGACATCTCGTGGTGACGCCGCTGGTTCGCATCCTGCTGCGCGAGCTCTGGCACTTGCGCGGCCAGGTGACGGCCGCGGCCCTGATCGTCGCCTGCGGCATCGCGGCCTTCGTCGCGATGCACGGTACCTGGCATTCGCTGGTGGTGGCGCAGGCCGATTACTACACGCGCTACCGTTTCGCCGACGTGTTCGCGAGCCTGAAGCGCGCGCCGCTGTCGCTCGCGCGCGAGCTCGCGGCGATTCCCGGCGTCGCGCGCGTCGATACGCGCATTGTCGCGGACGTCACGCTCGACGTGCCGGGTCTTGCCGAGCCGGCCAAGGGCAGGCTGGTGTCGATTCCCGAGCGCGGGGAGGCGCTGCTCAACGGCCTCGCGCTGCGCGGCGGGCGCCTGATCGAGCCGGGCGCCGGCGGCGAGGCGATTGCGAGCGAGGCGTTTGCGCGCGCCAACGGGCTGCGCGTGGGCGATGCGCTGGGGGCGGTCCTGAACGGGCGCTGGACGCGGCTGACGATCGTCGGGATCGCGCTGTCGCCCGAGTACGTCTACGAGGTGGCGCCGGGGATGCTGTTTCCGGACAACCGCCGCTTCGGGGTGTTGTGGGTCGGTCGGCCGGTGCTCGCCGCCGCGTTCGACATGCAGGGCGCCTTCAACGAGGCGACGCTGGCACTGTCGGCGCAAGCGGACGGCCGGGACGTGATCGCGCAGCTCGACCGCCTGCTCGCGCCCTGGGGCGGCGTCGGCGCCTACGCGCGCGACGAGCAGCTGTCGCATCGCTTCCTCGAGGACGAGTTCGGCGAGATCGAGGTCACGGCGACCTGGATCCCGGCGCTGTTCCTGTCGGTCGCGGCCTTCCTGCTCTACACCGTGCTGTCGCGCCTGGTCAGCACGCAGCGCGCGCAGATCGGCCTGCTGAAGGCCTTCGGTTATCGCGGCGGCGCGGTCGGCGCGATCTACCTCGGCTTCGCGGTCGCGACGGTCGTGCTCGGCACAGCCGCGGGCATCGCGCTCGGCACCTGGCTCGGCGGGCTGATGATGGGGGTCTACGAGGACTATTTTCGCTTCCCCCGCCTCGCGTTCGAGGTGCCCGCGCCGGTGCTGGCCGCCGCGGTGCTGATCGGTTTCGCGGCCGCCGCGATCGGCGCGCTGGCAGCGGTGCGTCAGGCCAGCGCCCTGCCGCCGGCGGAGGCGATGCGGCCGGAACCGCCGGCCGGTTTCCGGGCCGGAGTGCTCGAGCGCAGCGGCGCGGCGCGCGCGCTGTCGCCCGCGTTGCGGATGATCCTGCGCAACATCGCGCGCCGGCCGTGGCGGGCGATCCTGTCGATCGTCGGTATCGCGCTCGCGGTCGGCATGATGGTGGTGGGCCGCTTCGGCCTCGACTCCGCGGCGCAGCTGCTGCACGTGCAG
>JANJTK010000137.1 GCA_024711155.1 Burkholderiaceae bacterium | reverse complement strand
CTCGACTGGTTCGAGGCCGTCTGCCACGGCTTCTCGGCGCTCGCGCTCGGCGGCTTCTCCACCCGCGACGCGAGCATCCAGGGCTTCCAGTCGCCCGCCGTCGAGTGGGTGCTGATGTTCTTCATGCTGCTCGCGGTGCTGAGCTTCTCGACGCACTTCATCGCGCTGCGGTCGCGCTCGCTGGGCGCCTACCTGCGAGACGTCGAGGCGCGCGCAGTCCTGCTGATGCTGCTGGGAAGCTCGCTGGTGCTGGGCGGCTGGCTGTGGCTGAACGGCGTCTACGCCGACCCCGGCGAGGCGTTGCGCCACGCGGCCTTCAACACGATCTCGATCGGCACCTCCACCGGCTACATGAGCCAGGACTACGCAGGCTGGCCGTCGTTCCTGCCGTTCTGGCTGCTGTTTCTCGCCTGCGTCGGCTCGTCCGCCGGCTCGACCGGCGGCGGCATCAAGATGGTGCGCACGCTGGTGCTGCTCAAGCAGGCGCGGCGCGAACTGCTGCGCCTCGTGCATCCGCGCGCGATCCGCCCGCTCACCCTCAACGGCAACGTGGTCGAGAACCGCGTCATCTTCGGCGTGCTCGGCTTCATGCTGTTGTGGGGCGTCACGCACATCGTGCTGACCTTCGCCATGCTCGCCACCGGACTCGACTTCGTGTCGGCGCTGTCGGTGGTCGTCGCGTCGGTCAACAACCTCGGCCCCGCCCTCGGCGAGTTCGGGCCCACCGGCAACTACGCCGCCCTCAGCGACTTCCAGACCTGGCTGCTGGCGATCGCAATGGTGGCCGGCCGGTTGGAACTGCTGACGTTCTTCGTGGTGCTGACGCCGGCGTTCTGGCGGCGGTGAGCGGGTCTCCGTGACGCACGACCGCCACGGAAAGTTGCCGCCCGTCGGCCCGACCCTGCAGGAAGGACGGGCTGCCTTGAAATGAGGCACACCCGGCTCAAACTGGGAGCCAGACCGGGAGGTGCCCGATGGACATGATCTACAACAGCCAGAGTTATTGCGTGGTCGAGTTCAAGGATCCCGAGGGCGTCGCGGGAGGCTTCGAGATCATGGACAAGCTCGGGCGGCGCGAGATCTACATCGGCGGCGACCTTGCGGCGCACTTCCGCACCGACGTGCAGGCGCTGATCCGCAGCGAGCCGAGCGAGGAGGAGGTCGACGACTTCCTGCGCCGCTTCGAGGGTCTGATGCAGCAGCCGCTGGTGATGCACTGAGCCCGGCGGCCCGGCCACCCGGCGCCTCAGGCGCGACCTAGAACTGCTCCCACGGCAGCCCGTCGAAGCGCCAGCCGTTGAGCTTCCCGCGTTGCCGGTGCGGGTCGAGGTCGCCCTCGAACCCGTGCAGCACGTTGTAGACGCGCTTGAAGCCCGCGCGCTCGAGCGCGTTGCCGGCCTCGACCGAGCGCTTGCCGCTGCGGCAGATCAGCAGGACCGGCCGTTCCATCGAGTGCCCGGCGAGCTTCTTCACGTCGGCGACGAACTCGGGGTTCACGTCCCAGTCGGGCGCGTCGCACCACGACACGTGCATCGAGCCGAGCGCGTGGCCGACGAAGAAATATTCGGCGTCGCTGCGGCAGTCGATGAACAGCACGTCGGGGTTGCCGTTGACGAACTCGTGCGCGGCTTTCGGGAGCAGGTGTTCCATGGCGAGATCGTACCTCAACGCTCCGGGGCGTCCGCGCCGAGGAACGACCTCACCGCGTCGACCCAGGCGTCCGGCGCCTCGACGAACGGAATGTGCGCGAGCTCGAACTGCCGGTGGCACGCCCCGGGGATCGCCTGCGCGATCGCCTCGCCCGCGGCCGCCGGCGTCGACGCGTCGTCGCGGCACGTGATCACCAGCGTCGGCGCGGCGATGCGCGCGAGCAGCGGGCGCAGGTCCATGTCGCGCAGCGCGGCGCAGCAGCCGACGTAGCCCACCGGGTCGACCTGCAGCATCGTCGTGCGCACGCTGTGGTAGCAGGGGTCGCCGCGCGCCACGAAGGCCGGCGTGAAGAAGCGCCCCAGCGCCGTGTCGGCCACTGCCGAGAGCCCGTGCGCGCTGACGAGCCGGATGCGCTCGGCGAAGCCCTCCGGCGCGGTCTTCGCCGACGTGTTCGACAGCACCAGCCGGTCGACGCGCTGCGGCGCGTTCGCTGCCACCCACATCGCGATCATCCCGCCGATCGACACCCCGGCCAGGTGCGCGCGCGCGACGCCGGCGGCGTCGAGCACCGCCAGTGCATCGCCGCCGAGCTGCGCGATCGAGTAATCGCCGGGCCGCGCGTCGGAAGCGCCGTGGCCCGGCTTGTCGAAGCGCAGCACGCGGAAGTCCCGCAGCAGCCCCGGCATCACCGGATCCCACAGCGCGTGGTCGGTGCCGAGCGAGTTCAGCAGCAGCAGCGCCGGGTGATCCGGGCGCCCGTCGATGCGCCAGTAGATGCGGGCGCCTTCGCGGTGGATGAATGGCATGGGGAACCTCTCGGGCAATGTCACCCGTCGGAGAGCCGTGTCTTCCAGTCCCCCGGCTTCCGGTGGGTCGGCGCGACGGCGACGACGCGGAGTTCGGTTTCGGTATGAAGGTGCGCGTGATACCGGACGCTTCTCACCTTCGGATCAAGCGACGGGCTTCGGCGTGGACATCTTCCGCAGGGACGAGCGGCACCGCCCCGGATTCGATCTCCGCAACCCGGCGTTCGATTTCCTGCTCCCACGCCGCCTCGGCGCCCGGATCGGACGCTTATGTTGCAGTGTAGCGCGCAGCAGTCACGGCTTCCAGATCCAGGTTGCCATTGGTACCACTATTTAGTACCATTCACGGATGCGCCGCAAGAGCCAGAGAACGTTGACGTCGGTGTTCGCGCACCCGACTAGCGGCAATATCCCCTGGCGGGACGTCGAAGGCCTGCTGATCGACCTCGGTGCGGAAGTGAGCGAACGGGAAGGCAGTCGCGTAGCGATCGTGTTGTTCGGAGAGGTTCGCGTCTTTCATCGACCGCACCCGTCTCCGGCGACGGACAAGGGTGCGGTCGTGAGCGTAAGAAAGTGGTTGGAGCAGCATGGAGTCGTGCCATGAACATCATGACAGTCGATGGTTATCAGGCGAAGATCGAATATGACCCGGAGCTCGATCTTTTCCGGGGGGAGATTCTCGGCCTGAATGGCGGCGCGGACTTCTACGGAAAGAATCCGAAAGAACTCCGGTCGGAGTTCAGGAAGTCGCTGCAAGTGTTCCTGGAAGTTTGCGCCGAGAAGGGGATAGAACCGCGCAGGCAGTTCTCCGGGAAGTTCAATCTTCGGATTTCCCCAGAGTTGCACGAGCGGCTGGCGATCGTTGCGCAGGCCGAAGGTAAGAGCATCAATCTGGTCGCGAAGGAAGCCCTGCGGAAGAGGCTCGCGGCCTGAGCGGTGAGGGCTGAGGTCAGCCAACCGCCGGCGCCGCCAGCACCCGCACCCGCGAGCGCTTCAGCCGCCGTTCGGCCTGCCAGAGGTCATGGTTGGCCTGCTGGGCGAGCCACTGGCGCGCGTCGCCGCCGCGCTCCTTGCCGAGCCACGCCTCGAGGCG
>JANJTK010000096.1 GCA_024711155.1 Burkholderiaceae bacterium | reverse complement strand
CCGGCACTCGGGGCTGAAGTTCGTCGCGGCGATCAACGGCGCCTGCGCCGGCGGCGGCTACGAACTCGCGCTGGCGTGCGACGACCTCGTGCTGGTCGACGACCGCTCGTCGTCGGTGTCGCTGCCCGAGGTGCCGCTGCTGGGCGTGCTGCCGGGCACCGGCGGCCTGACGCGCGTCACCGACAAGCGCAAGGTGCGGCACGACCGCGCCGACGTCTTCTGCACCACCACCGAGGGCGTGCGCGGCCAGCGCGCAAGGCAGTGGCGGCTGGTCGACGAGGTCGCGAAGCCGGCCGACTTTGCGCGCGTGGTGCGCGAGCGAGCGCTCGCGCACGCCGCGGCGAGCGACCGCCCGGCCGATGCCCGCGGCGTTGCGCTGGCGCCGCTCGAGCGCGCCGAGGACGACGCGGGCCTGCACTACCGCTGGGTCGACGTGCGCGTCGACCGCGCGCGCCGCAGCGCGACCTTCGTCGTCAAGGCGCCCGACGGCGCGCAGCCGCAGGGCATCGACGCGATCGTCGCCGCCGGCGCCGACTGGTGGCCGCTGCGGATGGCGCGCGAACTCGACGACGCGATCCTGTGGATGCGCACCAACGAGCCGGCGCTCGGCCTGTGGGTGCTCGCCACCGAGGGCGACCCGGCTGCGGTCGCGGCTGCCGACGCGACGCTGCTCGCGCACCGCGACCACTGGTTCGTGCGCGAGACGATCGGGATGCTCCGTCGCACGCTCGCGCGGCTCGACGTCAGTGCGCGCACGCTGTTTGCGCTGATCGAGCCGGGCTCGTGCTTCGCGGGCACGCTGGCCGAACTCGCGTTCGCGGCCGACCGCAGCTACATGCTCGTGCTGCCCGACGAGCCGCAGCGTGCGCCGCGCCTCGTGCTCGGCGAAGCCAACTTCGGGCTGTACCCGATGGTCAACGGCCGGTCGCGCCTTGCGCGGCGCTTCTGCGAAGAGGCGCAGCCGCTGGCGGACGCGCGCGCAGCGATCGGCGAGCCGCTCGACGGCGAGCGCGCCGACGCGCTCGGGCTGGTCACCGCGGCGCCCGACGACATCGACTGGGCCGACGAGGTGCGGCTGGCGATCGAGGAGCGCGCGGCGATGTCGCCCGACGCGCTCACCGGCCTCGAGGCGAACCTGCGCTTCGCCGGCAAGGAAACGATGGAGACCCGGATCTTCGGGCGGCTCACCGCCTGGCAGAACTGGATCTTCAACCGGCCGAACGCCGTCGGCGAGCACGGCGCACTGAAGGTCTACGGCAAGGGCGAGAAGGCCGCCTTCGACTGGAACCGGGTCTGAAACGGAGAGGCACGAGATGAGCAGCGTCGATTACAGCGACAAGATCCCCAACAACGTCGACCTGGCGGGCGATCGCACCCTGCAGCGCGCGCTCGAGCGCTGGCAGCCGGGCTTCCTCGACTGGTGGGCCGACATGGGTCCGGACGGCTCGGCCGATTACGACGTCTACCTGCGCACCGCGGTGAGCGTCGAGCCCAGCGGCTGGGCGCAGTTCGACTACGTGAAGATGCCCGACTATCGCTGGGGCATCTTCCTGAATCCGCCCGAGAAGGACCGCAAGATCCACTTCGGCGACCACCTCGGCGAAGCCGCCTGGCAGGACGTCCCAGGCGAGCACCGCGCGAACCTGCGGCGCATCATCGTCACGCAGGGCGACACCGAGCCGGCGTCGGTCGAGCAGCAGCGCCACCTCGGGCTGACCGCACCGAGCCAGTACGACCTGCGCAACCTGTTCCAGGTCAACGTCGAGGAAGGCCGCCACCTGTGGGCGATGGTCTACCTGCTGCACCGCTTCTTCGGCCGCGACGGGCGCGAGGAGGCCGAGGCGCTGCTCGAGCGCCGTTCGGGCGACCGCGACCACCCGCGCATCCTCGCCGCGTTCAACGAGAAGACGCCCGACTGGCTGTCGTTCTTCATGTTCACGTACGTCACCGACCGCGACGGCAAGTTCCAGCTGTGCGCGCTCGCCGAGTCGGGGTTCGACCCGCTTGCGCGCACCACGAAGTTCATGCTGACCGAGGAAGCGCATCACATGTTCGTCGGCGAGTCCGGCGTCGGCCGCGTGCTGCAGCGCACCTGCGAGGTGATGAACCAGCTGAAGACCGACGACCCGGCAAGGCTGCGCGCTGCCGGCGTGATCGACCTGCCGACGGTCCAGCGTTACCTGAACTTCCACTTCAGCGTCACGATCGACCTGTTCGGCGCCGACCAGTCGTCGAACGCCGCGACCTTCTACAGCGCCGGCCTCAAGGGGCGCTACCAGGAGGGCCAGCGCAGCGACGACCACCGGCTGCGCGGCGAGACCTACCCCGTGCTCGAGGTCGCCCACGGCGCGCTGGTCGAGCGCCAGGTGCCGATGCTCAACGCGCTCAACGAAGTGCTGCGCGACGACTACATCCGCGACTCGATCGCCGGCGTGCAGCGCTGGAACCGCGTGATCGAGAAGACCGGCGTGCCGTTCCGGCTCGAGGCGCCGCACAAGGCGTTCAACCGCGGCATCGGCACGCTTGCCGGGGCGCGCGTGTCGCCGCGCGGCGAGGTGGTGTCCGAGGCCGAATGGAAGGCGCGCCGCGACGAGTGGCTGCCGAGCGAGGGCGACCGCGCCTTCGTTGCGTCGCTGATGGGGCGCGTGGTCGAACCGGGTCGTTTCGCGAACTGGATCGCGCCGCCGGCGAGCGGGATCAACCGCCAGCCGGTCGACTTCGAATACGTCCGCTTCGGCTGAGCGGGAGGAGCGCGCCGTGCCGGCCGTCGTCGAAACCGGAGCCGCCGCCGTGGCGGGCGCGGCGGCGTCGTTGCCTGCCGCGGCGTCGCCGGTGCTGCGCCAGCACCTGATCGACCCCGAGGTCTGCATCCGCTGCAACACCTGCGAGGAGGCGTGCCCGGTCAAGGCGATCACGCACGACGCGCGCAACTACGTCGTCGATCCGGCGATCTGCAAGCAGTGCATGGCCTGCGTGCCGCCGTGTCCGACCGGCGCGATCGACAACTGGCGCGACGTGCTGGCGAGCGCGGCCTACCCGGTGGCCGAGCAGTTCTCGTGGGACGCGCTGCCGCAGCAGCAGGCGTTGCCGGCCGGCGTTGCGAGCGACGCAGGCGCGCCGGCAGAGGCGGTGAGCGACGCCGGCAGCGTGGCGGCGACGCCGGCGGCAGGCGCAGTGGCAGGCGAAGCGCACGGCTTCTCGACTGCCGCCAGCAGGGCGCCGGCGCCCCCCGGCTCGACCGTGCCGCCGTGGTCGGCCGCGCATCCGTACACGAACCTCTACGACCACCGCAATCCGGTGCTCGCGACGGTCGCGGGCAATCACCGCGTCACCGACCCCGGCAGCGGCAGCGACACGCATCACATCGTGCTCGACTTCGGCGCCATGCCGTTTCCGGTGCTCGAGGGGCAATCGATCGGGATCGTCGCGCCCGGCATCGACGAGCGCGGCCAGCCGCACCGCCCGCGCCAGTATTCGGTTGCGAGTCCGCGCAACGGCGAGCGGCCCGGCTACAACAACCTCGCGCTCACGGTGAAGCGCGTCGCCCCCGATCCCGACGGCCGCGTGCGCGGCCTGTGCTCGAACTACCTGTGCGACCTGAAGAAGGGCGACACGGTGCGCGTCACCGGGCCGTACGGCACCTCGTTCCTGATGCCGAATCATCCGCGCTCGAACCTCCTGATGATCTGCACCGGCACCGGCGCGGCGCCGATGCGCGCGATGACCGAGTACCGGCGCCGGCTGCGCGGCCGCTTCGATGGCGGGCGGCTGATGCTGTTCTTCGGCGCGCGCACGCCGCAGGAGCTGCCGTACTTCGGCCCGCTGAAGAGCCTGCCGCGCGAGTTCATCGACGTGAACCTCGCGTTCTCGCGCGTCGCCGACGCTCCGCGCCGCTACGTGCAGGACGCGCTGCGCGAGCGCGCCGCCGACGTCGGCGAACTGCTGGCGAACGGCGAGACCAGCGTCTTCGTGTGCGGCCTCAAGAGCATGGAAGACGGCGTGCTCGACGCGCTGCGCGACGTCGCCGGCCGCGCCGGGCTGCGCTGGGACGAACTGGCCGCGCGAATGAAGCGCGAGGGGCGGCTGCACCTGGAGACTTACTGAGAAGGTCGTATTGCCAACACGGCCCAGCGTGGAGTAAAGCGATCTTGCTTTGATCTTACTTCCTTCGATGGAAGGACTGCCAACGCATGGAAACGACCCGGCTATCGTCCAAGGGGCAGGTGATCGTCCCCAAGGCCGTGCGAGAGGCCAACAACTGGGCGCCGGGCACCGAATTCCTGGTCGAGGAATGCGAAGGCGGAATCATCCTCCGCCCTCTCAAACCGTTCGCGCCGACTCGCGTCGAAGACGTGATCGGGTGCACCGGGTATTCGGGCCCGCGGCGCTCGGAGGCCGACATGGAGCGTGCAATCGCCCGCGGCGTAAAGGAAAAGAGTGCTCGCGGTCGAGTGGGTGCTTCGGCAGACTTACGGCTCGAGGCGCGAGGACGTCCTGCGCGGTCTGCATGGCCTGCTGGGGATGCCGAGAGTCGTGACCAGGAATCCAACCCGGACCGCTGCCGCGCTCGAGTGGTACGAACGCGGTCTCGACTTTGCCGATGCGCTGCACCTGGCCGCGAGTTCCGAGGCCGACCGCTTCGTGACGTTCGACGCGCGCTTCGCCAAGCGGGCCAGATTGCTGTCATCAATCGAGGTCGCGACGGTGTGACCGGCAAGTGCCGTCCGACCCGCCGATGACTCGCGAGGGGCGTTCGCCTCTGCTGACCCTGTTCGGCGCGTTCGAGCGACACAACTTCGGCGACCTGCTGTTCCCGCAGGCGGGCGCCGTCAGCGATCCGTCGCTGACGCCTCGGCCCGTCGGCGGCTGCGCAGCATCAGCAGCCCGGCCACTGCCGGCAGCAGCCCGACGGCGACGAACGCACTGCCGTAACTGCCTCCCTGGCGCACGAACTCGCCGAACACCAGCGGACCGGCGACGCCGCCGCTGAAGGTGAAGAACTGC
>JANJTK010000089.1 GCA_024711155.1 Burkholderiaceae bacterium | reverse complement strand
CACACCTGGGGCAACGTCGGCTACTACATCAGCGCCGCCTACAAGTTCTTCAACGCCATCGGCACGACCAAGGTGATGCACAACCCGGATAGCTGGGAAGGTTGGTACTGGGGGGCGATGCACCACTTCGGCCACAGCATGCGGCTGGGCCAGACCGAGACCTACGGGCTGGTCGAGGACCTGATGAAGGAAGCCGAGATGGTGGTCTTCTGGTCCGCGGACCCGGAGTGCACCAGCGGCTCGTATTCGGCTTTCGAGGGCACGTCGCGGCGCCAGTGGCTCAAGGAACTCGGCATCGAAATCGTGCACATCGATCCGTACTACAACCACACTGCGGCGCTGCACGGCGGCAAGTGGTTCGCGCCGAAGCCCGGCACCGACGCGGCGATGGCGATGGCGATCGCGTACGTCTGGATGAGCGAGGGCACGTACGACGTCAATTTCGTCGGCTCGCGCACCGTCGGCTTCGAGAAGTGGAAGGACTACGTGCTCGGCGTCGAGGACGGCGTGCCGAAGACGCCCGAGTGGCAGGAGCCCGAGACCGGGATTCCGGCCAAGGACGTGCGCGCGCTCGCGCGCCGCTGGGCCTCGAAGAAGACCTACCTCGGTGCCGGCGGCTGGGGCAACGGCCACGGCGGCGCGTGCCGCTCGGCTACCGGCATCCAGTGGGCGCGAACGCTCGCGTGCCTGATGGCGATGCAGGGGATGGGCAAGCCGGGCGTGAACTACGGCCTGCTGCAGTGGGGCACGCCGATCGACCTGAGCTTCTCGTTCCCGGGCTACGCCGACGGCGGCATGTCCGGCGACATCGAGGGCACCGGCCTGGCGATCAGCTACTACCAGCGGATGCCGCAGCTGCCGTCGTTCAACACCCCGACGCAGAAGGTGCCGCGGCTGGGCATCCCGGAGGCGATCCTCGAGGGCAAGACCGAGGGCTATCCGTGGGACGGCAAGACGATCGAGGGCCAGTTCCAGAAGTTCAGCTATCCGAAGGCGGGCCACTCGACGATCCAGATGCTCTACAAGTACGGCGGCGCGTCGATCGGCACCATGACCGACACCAACCGCTACGTGAAGGCGTACCGCACCGACAAGCTGCCGTTCGTCGTCAACCAGTCGATCTGGCTCGAGGGCGAGGCGAAGTTCGCCGACATCCTGCTGCCCGCGTGCACGAGCTTCGAGCGCTGGGACATCAGCGAATTCGGCGGCACCGGCGGCTACGCGCTGCACGGCCAGACGCAGATGAACCACCGCGTCGTGATCATGCAGCACAAGTGCATCGAGCCGCTCGGCGAGTCGAAGTCCGACTACCGGATCTTCACCGAGCTGGCCGCGCGGCTGGGGCTGGGAACCTACTTCTCCGAGGGCAACTCGGACCTCGACTGGGTCAAGCGGATGTTCGACGCCTCCGACCTGCCGAAGCACATCACGTGGAAGGAGTTCCTGCGCAAGGGCTACTTCGTCGTGCCGCCGCCGGCGCCCGAGCGCCGCGATCCGCCGTCGCTGCGCTGGTTCTACGAGGGCCGCAAGAAGGACGTGCCGGAGCCGCATCCGCTGCCGGCCGAGTACACCGAGCAGTACCTCGAGGGGCTGCAGACGCAGTCGGGCAAGTTCGAGTTCGAGTGCGCGAGCCTCAAGCGCTTCGACCCGGACGACCCCGAGCGGCCGCCGATCGTCAAGTACCTGCCGTCGTGGGAAGGCCCGCGCTCGGAACTCTACGCGACCTATCCGCTGCAGCTGATCTCGCCGCACTCGCGCTTCAGCTACCACACGATGTGCGACGGCAAGGACAGCACGGTCAACGACATCGAGGAGCACCGCGTGCTCGTCGACGGGTACTACTACTGGGTGATCCGCATGAACGCCGAAGACGCGGCCGAGCGCGGGATCCGGCTGCACGACCTGGTGCGGGTCTACAACGACCGCGGCGCCGTGGTGTGCGCGGCGCGCCCGACGCAGCGGCTGCCGCGCGGCGTGGTGCACGCCTACGAGTCGTCGGCGGTCTACGACCCGATCGGCGAGCCGGGGTATTCGGTCGACCGCGGCGGCTGCGTGAACCAGCTCACGCCGAAGCGCTCGATTGCGAAGAAGGTCACGGGCACGGCGGCCAACTCGTGCCTGGTGCAGATCAAGCCATGGGACGGGTCGGGTGAGCTCGAGCCTGCCCGGCAGGCGCAGAAGGAGGCGCTGGCGTGAAGAAGTGGAACCTGGTGATCGACGTTGCGCAGTGCTTCAACTGCAACAACTGCATGCTGTCGTGCCATGACGAGTACTTCGACAACGAGTACCCGGGCTACGCTCACGGAATGCAGAAGCACGGCCAGAGCTGGATCAAGGTGATGCAGCGCGAGACCGGCAAGGTGCCGATGGTCGCGGTCTCGTACCTGCCGGTGATGTGCAACCACTGCGACGACGCGCCCTGCCTGAAGGCGGCGAAGGACGGCGCGGTGGTCAAGCGCAGCGACGGCATCGTGATCATCGTGCCGGAGAAGGCGCGCGGCCAGAAGCAGATTGCCGATGCCTGCCCGTACGGCGCGGCGTACTGGAACGAGGAGCGCCAGCTGCCGCAGGCCTGGCCGTTCGATGCGCACCTGCTCGACAAGGGCTGGAAGCGCACCCGCGGCGCGCAGTCGTGCCCGACCCGCGCGATGCAGGTGCTGCACGTCGAGGACGAGGAGATGCAGCGCCTGGTCGAGGCCGACAAGCTCGAGGTGCTGCATCCCGAGTACGGCACGAAGCCGCGCGTCTACTACAAGAACCTGCGCCGCTTCAGCACGCTGTTCGTCGGCGGCTCGCTAGGCGCGCGCAACGGCGACGTCGTCGACTGCGTCGAGGGCGCGCGATTGACGCTGTCGCGCGGCGGCAAGACCGTGGCGAGCGTCGCCAGCGACTACTACGGCGACTTCCGGTTCGGCGACCTCGACCCCGACAGCGGCAGCTACACGCTGTCGATCGAGGATCCGCGCTTCGAGCCGGAACAGCGCCAGCTCGAGTTGCGCCGCGACAGCGCGTATCTCGGCGACATCGAACTGCGCCCGCGGGCGCGCCAGGCTTAACCAGGGCGGCGCGTCGCGCCCGCCCATCTCCAGGAGGAGCACCGATGGCCTACATCTTTCACCAGGACGAGCTGCCCAAGCTCGTGTCGACCGTCCCCGGACGGGAGCGCGTGTTCTTCGTGAACAAGGAACTCGCCAACGTCGACGACATGCTCGCCGGCATCATGCGCTACGCCCAGGGCGCCGCGTCGCCGTATCACTTCCACAAGAACTGCGAGCACTTCTACTTCATCATCGACGGCGACGGCACCGTCGAGACCGAAGACGGCACGACGCCGGTGGGCCCCGGCGACATGATCTTCTTCCCGCCCGAGGAGAAGCACCGGCTGCGCTCGGTGACGCCGCTCTTCTACTTCGAGTTCCAGGCTCCGAACCGCTTCCAGACGACGATCCTCGACGGCACGCAGGCCGACCTGCTGTGGGAGAAGGTCGACGGCAAGATCTGGGTCCAGAGCTGAGACCGGATCCGCCAGGCGCAGACAACGAGGAACAGAGAACATGGCAACGACATTCATCAAGACCGGCGACTGCGCGCGCGTCAGCGTGCCGGGCGCAGGGCAGGCGGCCGAGGTGCTCAACCAGGCGCTGTGCGGCGCGAAGAACGTGGTGGCGAAGCTGCGCTGGCTCGCCGCCGGCGACCGCCTCGACGCGTCCGGCAGCGCGGCGACGCACCAGCTGATCTATTTCATGGAAGGCAACGGCGTCATCACGCTCAACGGCAAGGACTACAGCGTCGGCAAGGGCGCGGGCGTCTACTGCGGTCCGAACGAGGGCGTCGCGATCCGTCCCGAGGGGGGCAGCGCCAAGCTGTTCCACCTGGTCGTGCCCGAAGTCGCCGACCAGCTCTGAGCGCCGGGCGCCGCAGCGCATGAAGGTCGGTGTCGTCGGTCTCGGGCGGATGGGGCAGCAGCTCGCGCGCCGCCTCGTCGGGGGCGGCCACGAGGTCGCGGTCTACAACCGCACGCCGGGCAAGGCGTCCGAACTGGTCGCCGCCGGCGCGAGCGAGGCGCCGTCGCTGGCGGCCGCGTGCGCCGGGCGCGAGGTCGTGCTGACGATGCTCGCCGACGACGCCGCGCTGCGCGAGGTGGCGCTGGGCGCCGGCGGCGTACGCGACAGCCTCGCGGCGGGCGCGATCCATCTCGCGATGGGCACGCACAGCGTCGATGCGATCCGCCGCGTCGACGCGGCGCATCGCGCCGCCGGACAACCGTTCGTCGCGGCGCCGGTGCTCGGCCGTCCCGAGGTCGCGGCCGCCGGGCAGCTGGGCATCGTGCCGGCCGGGCCCGCCGCGGCGCGCGAGGCCTGCGCGCCGCTGTTTGCCGCGATGGGGCGGCGCACCTTCGACGCCGGCGAGGATCCGGCCGGGGCGTGCGCGATCAAGCTGTCGAACAACTTCGTGCTCGGCTGCGCGATCGAGGCGATGGGCGAGGCGTTCGCGCTGGTGCGCAAGTACGGCGTCGCCGGCGAGGTGCTGCACGACGTGCTCACCGACGGGCTGTTCGGCTGCGTCGCCTACCGCACCTACGGGGGGCTGATCGCCGACGGCAGCTACGACAAGCCCGGCTTCACCGCCGTGCTGGGACTGAAGGACGCGGAACTGGTGCTGGCGGCCGCTGCCGCCGCCGGCGTGCCGCTGCCGGCCGGGGAGAACCTGCGCGCGCAGCTGCGCGAGGCGATCGCGGGCGGCGACGGCGACAAGGACTGGGCGGTCGTCGCGAGCGTTCACGCGCGCGCGAGCGGGCTCGAGTGACACCGCCGCGCGCGGTCGTCACGCAGACATCACGCAAGAGGAGCGAACGATGAAGTACAACCGTCGGCACGCCACGGCCGCCTGGGGCACGATGGCCAAGGACTGGGAACTCGGGATCGACTACCAGCGGATGGTGCGCGAGCGCTTCCAGCGCGCGCAGCAGGCGGTGAAGGACGCCGGGCTGGGCGCGGTGCTGTGCTTCAACGTCGACAACGTGCGCTACGTGACGGGCACGCACATCGGCGAGTGGGTGCGCGACAAGTTCGACCGCTACGCGCTGTGCCCGCGCGACGGCGGGGCGTACCTGTGGGATCCGGCGCCGCCGGCCAAGCGGATCAGTTCCCCCTGGATCGCCGAGCGGGTGGGCGCGCCGATCAGCAACATGCAGGGCGCGTTGCCGCCGTCGATCGGGGCGCAGAAGGACTTCGCACGCCAGATCAGGAAGATGCTGGCGCACTACGGCATCGAGCGCGAGCCGATCGGCATCGACCTGCTCGAGCTGCCGATGCTGCGGGCGCTGGAGGCCGAGGGAATCGAGGTGGTCGACGGGCAGCAGGCGATGCTCAACGCCCGCGAGGTCAAGACCGCCGACGAGATCGAGTGCCTGAAGGTGGCGGCGGCGATGGTCGACGCGACCTACTACGACATCGCGAAGGCGATCCGCCCGGGGGCGCGCGAGAACGAGTTGGTGGCGATCGCGCACGACCGGCTGTTCCGGCTGGGCTCGGAGCGGGTGGAATGCGTGAATTCGGTGGCCGGGCCGCGCGGGACGCCGCACTCGCACACGTTCTCGGACCGGATCATCCAGCCGGGCGACATGGTCTACCTGGACATCATGCACTCGTTCAACGGATACCGGACCTGCTACTACCGAACCTTCTCGTGCGGCGAGCCGAACAAGCACCAGATCGACGCCTACGAGACCGCCTCGAAGTGGATCAGCGCGTCGATCGACGCGATCCGGCCCGGCGCGACGGTGGAGGAGGTCGCGTCGGTGTGGCCGGCCGCCGAGGAGTTCGGCTACAAGGACGAGGACGAGGCGTTCCTGCTTCAGTACGGGCACGGGATCGGGCTGAGCCTGTGGGAGCGGCCGATCATCTCGCGCCGCTTCAAGGGCAAGAGCTCGGTGCTCAAGGAAGGCATGGTGTTCGCGGTCGAGACCTGGAAGGGCGCGGCCGACGGCTCGGGCGCGGCGCGCATCGAGGAGGAAGTGGTCGTCACGAAGGACGGCTGCGAGGTCATCACCAACTTCCCGTCGCATCGGCTGATTTCGTGCGGCCTGCCGGGCTGCGACGTTTTCTAGGCGGCGGGAACGGCGAAGGAGGCAACAGACGATGGGCTACGGCAGCAGCGGGCGGATCCTGCGCGTCGACCTGACGCGCGGCGAGTGCGCGTTCGACTCGATCGACGACGACACCTACCGGCTCTACCCCGGCGGCAAGGCGCTCGCGGCCTACCTGCTGCTGCGCGAACTGCCCGCCGGGGTCGATCCGCTGTCGCCGGACAACGTGCTGGTGTTCGCGTGCGGGCTGCTCACCGGCGCGCCGATCTCGACCGCGTCGCGCTTCACCGTCGCGGCGCGCTCGCCGCTCACCGGCGCGTACGGCGAGTCGGAAGCGGGCGGCTACTGGGGTCCCGAGCTGAAGATGGCCGGCGTCGAGGCGATCGTCGTGAAGGGACGCGCGCCGGAGCCGGTCTACCTGTCGATCGACGAATCGGGCGTCGCGCTGCGCCCGGCCGCTCACCTGTGGGGCCGTGATCCGCAGGAGGTGCAGCAGGACATCCGTGCCGAGCTCGGCGACAAATTCGTGCGCGTGCTGCAGATCGGCCGCGGCGGCGAGCGGATGGTGCGCTACGCGGCGCTGACGAACGAGCTCACGCACTTCAACGGCCGTGCCGGCATGGGCGCCGTGCTCGGATCGAAGAACCTCAAGGCGATCGCGGTGCGCGGCAAGACGCGCTACGTGAAGCAGGCGCACGAGCCGCGGCCGATCAACGACCTCGGCGCGCAGCTCGGGCGCCGCGTCAAGGACCAGCCGCAGGCGTGGGACCTGCAGCTCAAGGGCACGCCGTCGCTGATGGAAGTGCTCAACGCCGCCGGGATGCTGCCGACGCGCAATTTCCGCGAGGGCGTGTTCGAGGGGATCGACAAGATCTGCTGGTCCGCCTACGAGCGCGACATCCTGGTCGACCGCGGCACCTGCTACAGCTGCGCGATCAAGTGCAAGCGCGAGGTCGAGGTCAAGGACGGCCCTTACGCGACGCAGCGCGCCTACGGCGGCCCCGAGTACGAGACGCTGCAGGGCTTCGGCGGCTACTGCGGCGTGGACAACCTGCAGGCGATCGCCAAGGCCAACGAGCTGTGCAACCGGCACGTGCTCGACACGATCTCGACCGCGTCGACGATCGCGTTCGCGATGGAATGCTTCGAGGCGGGGCTGATCGGCCCCGAGGACACCGGCGGGCTCGACCTGCGCTTCGGCAACGCCGACGCGATGCTCGCGGCGATCGACCTGATCGCGCGCCGCGAGGGGATCGGCGACCTGCTGTCGCACGGCACGCGGCATGCGGCGGCAGTAATCGGTCGCGGCGCCGAGCGCTTCGCGATCCACGTCAAGGGTCAGGAGCTGCCGATGCACGACCCGCGCGGCAAGGTCGGCGTCGGGCTCGGCTACGCGGTCGGCGAAGTCGGCGCGGACCACCTGTACGCGATGCACGACACGCTGTTCGCGAATCCGGAGTCGGTGGGCTTCAAGGCGGCGCAGCCGCTCGGCGTCGAGTCGCTGTCGGTCTACGAGCTCGGCGAGCGCAAGGCGCGCAACTACGCGATCCTCGAGAACTGGACCAGCTTCGGCAAGGTCGTCGGTCTGTGCTTCTTCGGTCCGGCGCCGCGCTCGTTCATCCGGATCGACGAAGTCGTCTCGACGGTGCGCGCCGCGACGGGCTGGGACTTCAGCCTCGAGGAGGCGCTGCGCATCGGCGAGCGGGCGACCAACCTCGCGCGCGCGTTCAACGTCCGCTGCGGCCTCGGTCCCGACGCGGATCGACTGCCCGACCGGCTGTTCGAGCCGCTGCCGGCCGGACCGATGGCCGGCATCGGGATTTCCCGGCCCGATTTCGAGGCCACCGTGCAGGCGCTCTACCGCCTCAAGGGCTGGAACCCGGCGACCGCCGCGCCGACGCGCGAGCGACTGCGCGCGCTCGACGTCGAGTGGGTGGCCGAACTGATCGAGGCCTGAGCGATGCACCTGCGCCTCGGCGCCCATCTGGCGTGGTACGCGCCCGACCGGGTCTCCACCCTGCAGGTCGACCTGGCCGGGCCCACGCCGCTGCGCCGCGTGGCCGAGGGGCTGAAGCTGCCGCTCGGCGAGATCGCGCTGGTCACCGTCAACGACCGGCTCACGCCGCTCGACGACGCGATCGTGCGCGACGACGACCGCGTGGCCCTCTATCCGGCGGTCTGCGCCGGCTGACGCCGCGCGCCTGCAGCCCGCCACAGGAACAGGAAACCGAACGATGCCCGACCTGATTGCGCTCGAACCGCTGGCCGCGTGGGAGGAGCTGCGCTCGACGCCCGCCGACTGGGACGCGCTAGGCGCCGACGCGCTGTGCGACATGCTGTCGCTGATGCACCTGGTGCGCGCCTTCGAGGAGGCGGTGCTCGAACTCGACGGACTGGGCCTCGTCCACGGGCCGGCGCACTCGAGCGTCGGGCAGGAGGGCGGAGCCGCCGGCTCGCTGGCGCTGGCGCGCAGCAGTGACGTCGTGACCGGCTCGCATCGCGGCCACCACCAGTTCCTCGTCAAGGGCCTGCGGCACCTGCATCCGCAGCCGATCCGGCTCGACCGCGACGGCGTGCCCGCCGCGACGCAGGGCTTCCTCGAGCGCACGCTGGCCGAGATCCTCGGCCTGTCGTCGGGGTTCTGCCGCGGGCGCGGCGGCTCGATGCACCTGCGCTGGGCCGAGGCCGGCGCGATGGGCACCAACGCGATCGTCGGCGGCGGCGTCCCGATCGCCGCCGGGCTGGCATGGGCCAAGCGGCGCCAGCAACGCGGCGACGTCGCGTTCACGTATTTCGGCGACGGCGCGATGAACATCGGCGCCGTGTGCGAGACGCTGAACCTGGCGGCGCTGTGGCAGCTGCCGCTGCTGATGTTCGTCGAGAACAACGGCTATGCGGTGTCGACGACGCTGGACGAGGAGACGCGCGAGACGCGGCTGTCGTCGCGCGGCCCCGCGGTCGGCATGCCCGGCGTGCGCGTCGACGGCATGGATCCGCTCGCGGTGCGGCTGGCGACGGCGCGCGCGCTCGAGCTCGCCCGCGCGGGCAACGGCCCGTCGCTGATCGAGGCGGTCGTCTACCGCTACTTCCACCACGGCGGCGGCCTCGCGGGCAGCGCGTTCGGCTACCGCACCAGGGAAGAGGAAGCGGCTGCGCGCGCACGCGATCCGATCGAGCGCACGGCGCGCGAGGGCGTCGCGCGCGGCTGGCTCGAGGCGGCCGACCACGAAGCGATGCGCGAGCGGGCGCTCGCGGCGTCGCGCGCTGCGATCGACGCGCTGACCGAAACGGTCGACGGCAAGCGGCGCATCGTGCCGGCGTTGTGGCCGAGCCCGGAGTTCCGCGACGAGGGCCTGCGCGGCGACCTGTCGGAGTTCGACGGCGCGCGCTTCGAGGAACTCGAGAGCGCGAGCGGTCCGGTCGGCCAGCTCAAGTTCATCGACGCCGTCGCTGGCGTGATGGCGCGCAACATGGAGCGCGACGAGCGCGTGTTCTGCCTCGGCGAGGACATCCACAAGCTCAAGGGCGGCACCAACGGCGCGACGCGTGGGCTGGCCGCGCGCTTCCCGGATCGCATCATCCCGACGCCGATCGCCGAGCAGGGCTTCGCCGGGCTCGCGGGCGGTGTCGCGATGGAGGGCAGCTACCGTCCGGTGGTCGAGCTGATGTACCCGGACTTCGCGCTGGTGGCGGCCGACCAGCTGTTCAACCAGATCGGCAAGGCTCGGCACATGTTCGGCGGCCAGGCGTCGATGCCGCTGGTGCTGCGCACCAAGGTGGCGATCGGCACCGGCTACGGCGGCCAGCACTCGATGGATCCGGCCGGCCTGTATGCGATGTGGCCGGGCTGGCGCATCGTCGCGCCGTCGACGCCGTTCGACTACGTCGGGCTGATGAACAGCGCGCTGCGTTGCGAGGATCCGGTGCTCGTGATCGAGCACGTCGCGCTCTACAACACCAGCGGCCCCGGTCCGCTCGAGGACCTCGACTACTGCATCCCGCTCGGCAAGGCCAAGGTCGTGCGCGCGGGCAGCGCGTTCACGGTGCTCACGTATCTCGCCATGACCGCGCTCGCGGTGCAGGCGGCCGAGGAGATGGGGCTCGACGTCGAGGTGGTCGACCTGCGCTCGCTCGACCGCGCCGGCATCGACTGGGAGACCATCGAGGCGAGCGTGCGCAAGACCAACAACGTGATGGTGCTCGAGCAGGGACCGCTGACGGTGTCGTGGGGCGCGATGATCGCCGACGAGCTGCAGCGGCGCTGCTTCGACGACCTAGACCAGCCGGTAGCGCGCGTGCACGGCGGCGAGGCTTCGCCGAGCGTCTCGAAGGTGCTCGAGCGCGCGGCCGTCGTGGGCATCGAGGAGATTCGCGCCGGCTACGCGCGGATGATGGCCGACATGGGCCGGCCGATCGCATGAGCGGGACGACCATGAGCGAGAGCACCGGCGCGGCGCAAGCGGGATTGCCGGGCCTGCGCGGCACCGATCACATCGGTTTCACCGTCCCCGACCTCGAGCAGGCGGTCGCCTTCTTCGTCGACGTGATCGGTTGCGAGTCGTTCTACGAGATGGGGCCGTTCAGGGCCGACGACGACTGGATGGCCACGCACCTGGACGTGCATCCGCGCGCGGTGATGAAGAAGCTGAAGTTCCTGCGCTGCCGCTCGGGCTCGAACTTCGAGTTGTTCGAGTACGAGGCCCCGGACCAGAGCCGGCGCCAGCCGCGCAACAGCGACGTCGGCGGGCATCACCTGGCGTTCTACGTCGACGACATCGACGCGGCGGTGGCGTACCTGAAGGCGCGCGGCGTGCGCGTGCTCGGCGAACCCACTGTGCGCACCACCGGACCGAGCGCCGGACAGACCTGGGTCTACTTTCTCGCGCCGTGGGGAATGCAGCTCGAACTCGTCAGCTATCCGGGAGGCAAGGGGTACGAGAAGACCACTGCCGCGCGGCTCTGGCACCCGGCCGATCCGGCCAACTGACACAGCGGCGGAGACCAACGTGCCCATCGAGATCCTGATGCCGTCGGCCGGCGCCGGCACCACCGAAGGCGCGCTTGCGCGCTGGACCCGGCAGCCCGGCGAGCGGGTCGCCCGCGGCGACGTGCTGGCCGAGGTCGAAACCGACAAGGCCCTGATGGAGGTCGAGGCGCCGCAGGATGGCGTGCTCGGCCGCATCCTCGTCGCCGAGGGCACGCAGGGGGTCGCGGCCGGAACCGTGATCGGCCTGCTGCTCGCGCAGGGCGAGTCGCTCGACGCGGCTTCGGCCACGCCGGCGGCTGCTCCGACCGATGCCCGTGCCGCCGCTCCCGCGGCGCCTGCGAGCGCCGCCGCGGCGCCGAAGGCCGCGGCCACGGCGACCTCGGCCGCATCCGGCGCGCCCGGTCGGCGGGTCGTCGCCAGCCCGCTGGCGCGGCGGATCGCGGCCGCGATGGGAGTCGAACTCGCGGCGGTCGCGCACGGCAGCGGCCCGCGCGGACGCGTGCTCAAGGCCGACGTGGTGCAGGCCGCCGCCAGTGGCGGGGGGGCGGCAAGCCGCGCCGAGGCGGCCGCCGGCGAGGACATCCCGCACACCAACGCGCGGCGCGTGATCGCGCAGCGCCTGACCGCGGCCAAGCAGTCGATCCCGCACTTCTACCTGACGGTCGACTTCGACGTCGAGGCACTGCTCGCGCTGCGGCGCGACCTCGCCGAGCAGGCGGGCGTCAAGCCCTCGGTCAACGACTTCGTCGTGCGCGCCGTTGCGCTCGCGCTCGCGAAGCACCCGAACGTCAACGCCTCGTGGGGCGAGGAGGCGGTGCGGCGCCATGCGAGCGTCGACGTCAGCGTCGCGGTCGCGACCGACGGGGGCCTCGTGACGCCGGTGGTGCGCGGTGCCGACCGCAAGAGCGTGGCGACGATCTCGGCCGAGGTGGCCGACCTCGCGCGCCGCGCGCGCGAGGGGCGGCTCAAGGTCAACGAGATCCAGGGCGGCGGCATCACGGTCTCGAACCTCGGCATGTACGGCATCCGCGAGTTTGCGGCGATCATCAACCCGCCGCAGTCGTGCATCCTCGCCGTCGGCGCGAGCCAGCAGCGCCCGGTGGTGCGCGACGGCGCGCTCGCGGTCGGCACGCTGATGACCTGCACGCTGTCGGCCGATCACCGCGTCGTCGACGGCGCGGTGGGCGCCGAATTCCTCGCGACGCTGCGCGGCCTCGTCGAGGCTCCGCTGTCGCTGCTGGCGTGAGCGCGAAGATGGCGAGCGGATACGACCTCGTCGTCGTCGGCGGCGGGCCGGGCGGCTACGTCGGCGCGATCCGTGCCGCGCAGCTCGGCATGAAGGTGGCGCTGGTCGAGCGCGAGCACCTGGGCGGCGTGTGCCTGAACTGGGGCTGCATTCCGACCAAGGCGCTGTTGCGCTGCGCCGAGGTGGTGCGGCTCGCGCGCGAGGCGCAGGAATAC
>JANJTK010000043.1 GCA_024711155.1 Burkholderiaceae bacterium | reverse complement strand
GCGAACGGCAGGAACACCACCGGAAATTCGAGTCCCTTGCTCTTGTGCACCGTGAGTATGCGCACCAGGTCTTCGTCGCTCTCGAGTCGCAGCTCCTCGCTCTCGCGATCGCGCCCGGCGCCGCCGGCGCGCCGGCGCGCGAGCGAGCGCAGCGCATGCGCGGGGCCCCGACGCGCCTCGGCGTCGTCGCCGAGCAGCTCCACCAGGTGCATCAGGTTCGCCAGCCGACGGTCGCCGTCGCGGACCGCCGCGAGCCGCTCGCCGGCGCGCTGCTCGCCGAGCAGCCGGCGCAGCGCCGCGACCGGGCCGTGGCGTTCCCAGTCGTCGCGCGCGCGTGCGAACGCGGCCGCGCTCGCCAGCGCCGCCCCCGGATCGCGCCCGGACTCGAGCAGTGCCTGCGCGGCGCCGCCGAGCAGCGTCGTCGCGAGCGCCGAGCGCAGCGCGCCGGGGTCGGCCGGCGCGGCGACGGCGGCGATCAGGCGCGTCAGCTCGGCGCACTCGAGCGTGTCGAGCACGCTGTCGCGCGTCACCTCGGCGGCGCCGATGCCGCGCGCCGCCAGCGCCCGCTTGATTGCGCTCCCCTGCCGGTGCGCGTTGACGAGCACCGCGATGTCGGAGGGCCGCAGCACCCGGTCGCCGAGTCGCGCGCCACCGCGCAGCAGCCGCGCGATCTCGGCCGTGCACGCGTCGATCGACTGGCGCTGCGCGGAAGCGCTGTCGAGCCATCCGCTGCGCGGCTCGGGTTCGAGGCGCACGAGCGTCATCGGCGCGCGCTGCCCGGCGTCGCCGCCCGAGAACGCGCGCCGCGGCCGCGCGCCGACCGCGGCCGGCGCGAATTCGATCTCCCCGACCACGAAGGGGCGCTCGCGCCCGAGGTACAGCGCATTGACCGCGGCGATCAGCGCCGGACTCGAGCGCTGGTTCTCGCCCAGCCGATGCGCGTGCACCGCAGCCTCGCGCGCATCGAGGTACGAGTAGACGTCGGCGCCGCGAAACGCGTAGATCGCCTGCTTCGGATCGCCGACCAGCACCAGCGTGGCGCGTGCGGGCGGCTCGGCTTGCGGCGCCGGCGCGTCGACGTAGACGCGCCGGAAGATGTCCCACTGCAGCGCGTCGGTGTCCTGGCACTCGTCAATCAGCGCCATCGGGTAACGCTCGAGCAGCGCGCGCGCGAGCGACGGCCCCGAGACCGGATCGGCGAGCGCGTCGCGCACCACCCGCAGCAGCTCGTCGAAACCGATTTCGGTCGCCTGCGCGAGAGCCTCGCCGCGAAGCCGATCGCAGTCGCGCGCGAGTTCCTGCGCGATCCAGGCCGGGACCTGCCGCAGCGCGGCCTCGACCTCGAGCACGCGGTCGCACGCGGCGGGAATCGGCGGCGGCGGCGCGCGCTCGCCGAAACGCCCGCTGGCGAGCTTCGCGGCCTCGGCCGGCATCGCGCCGACGCGCGCCGCCTCGCACCATTCGCGCAACCGCTCGAGCCATCCCTGGACGCGCACGACGCCGAAACTGCGGCCGTCGGCGTTGCCCCTGACGCCGAACCATTGCAGCAGTTCGTCGCCGTGGCGCGCGATCGCGGCGCCGAGTCCGGCGCGCGCGTCGGCCAGTTCACGCTCGACGCCGCGCCAGTCGCGCCAGTCCGGCGCGACGCGCGCCAGCGGCTGCCTGGCGATCGCGCGCACCGCGTCGGCGAGACCTTCGGGCGCGAGCTGCGCGAGCGCGAGCACTTCGAGCTGCTGCGCCGTCGCGACGCGCGCCTGCTCGCGCCACCAGTCGGCCAGCCGGCCGAGCGACGGATCGGCGACGTCGGGGCGGGCGCGCAGCTCGGCCGGCACGCCGATCGACAGCGCGTGCTCGCGGATGACGCGCTGGCAGAAGCCGTGGATCGTGTCGACCGCCATCTCGTCGATGCGCGCCAGCGCGACCCGCAGCGCCGAGCGCGCGCCACGCGCTGCCGCGTCGTCGAGCCGCTCCGCGTAGCGGACGCAGAACGGCTCGTCGACCGCCGCCGCGCGCCCCTCGAGGCGGTCGTCGAGCAGCCGCTCGAGCTGCGCGATGCGCTGGCCGATGCGCGCCGCCAGTTCGGCCGCTGCCGCGTTCGTGAACGTGACCACCAGCAACTGCTCGATTCCGAGCCCGCGCTCGACGAGCGCGCGCACCGCCAGCCCGGCGATGGTCCAGGTCTTGCCCGTGCCGGCGTCGGCCTCGAGCAGGTGCAGCCCCTCGAGCAGCCGCGGGTCGTACACCGGGTGCAACGAGGACGCGCCGCTCACTGCGCGGACTCCTTGCGCTTCGCCTGGAGGACGACGTCGGCGAACATCGGCCCGTAGACGCGCTCACCCCATTCGACGATCCGGTCGAGCTCGGGTTCCCCGTCGCGGTACATCGCTTCTTCCGCGGCACGGGCCAGTTCGCCGAGGCCGCCGTATCCGGTTCCCAGCAGCGCGTCGCGCGCCCGCCCGCGCGCGTCGTGCTCGGCCTGCTCCGGCGCCTTGCGCGCACTGCCGCGCCCCGGGCGCTCGAGCGCCTGCGCGTACTTCAGCCAGGTGCGCGGCAGCAGCAGCAGCGGCTCGCGCGCGATGCGCTGCGACCAGTGCAGGGCATGCAGCAGGCCGCCCTGCGCGTCGGCGCCTCGCAGCTCGACGAGCACGTCCTGGGTGGCCAGCCGCCCGTGCCCCTCGCCGCCCGCGGCACGCCACAGCAGCGTGCGCAGCCACGCCTCGACGAGCACGCCCGGTTCGAGCGGAAACGCGCTCGCGAACACCGGCCCTGCGCCCGCGGCGAGTGCCGGCCGGCGCATGGTGATCCGGGTGCCGCCGACGTCGGCGACGACGAACGCGCCCGCGGCGGCCTCGAATGCCCCGCCTGCGGCTTCGTCGACCCGTGCGAGCGCGCGCGCGAGCAGCGCCTGCGCGGCCGCGTGGCCCGCCGCGCCGGCGGGGGTGCGCGGGTCGAGCGCCAGGTTGCGCGCGAGTTGCCCGGGGTCCGCGCCTTCGAGCAGCCGGTCGATGCACTGCTGCTGCAGCGGTCGGTCGTCCTCGGGCCACAAGGGCTCGGTGTCGGGCGGAACCGCCCGCTCGCGCGGCAACCTCACCCCCAGCGCCTCGCGCAGCCAGGTGGCGGCGGGTGCGGACAACGCGCGGGCCACGATTTCGACCCGCAGCGTCGCGGCCGGCGCCGGTTGCGCCACGCCCGCGTCCAGCGCCGGCGCTTCGGCAAGCGGACCGATGCACGTGGCGCGGCTCTGCAGCGGGCGCGCCAGCGCGCGCGCCGTCCCGAGCCACTCGCTCGCGTGGCTGCCGGCGCCGGCGAACGCGCGCGCCGAAAACGGATGCAACGGATGCTCGACCAGTGCCGGCGAACCGGCCGGCGCCGGGTGGCGCACGCGGCGCAGTTCGAGCGAGCCGTCGCCGCCCTGCGGCGCCAGCCGCGCCGACAGGTACGCGAGCAGCTCGGCCACCAGCGGCGACGGATTGAGCGGCGTGTCGTCGCGCGCGTTGCGGCTGCGGCACAGCACGAGCAGCCGCTCGCGCGCGGCCAGCACCGCGTCGAGGAACGCGCCGCGGTCGTCGATGCGCGCGAGACGGTCGCCGAAGCGCGGCGCCCGGCGCATCAGGTCGATCTCGTCGCGGCTGCCGCGGCGCGGGAACGCCTTCTCATCCATGCCGAACAGGCATACGACGCGAAACGGCACGCCCGGCAGGCTGCCCAGCGGACAGACCGTGACCGCGCCGGTCGGCAGCGCGGCGCCGGCGCCGCCCGCCAGCGCGCTTCCGAAGGCCTGCGCGAAAGCCGCAGCGTCGAGCGCCACCGCGGGCGCGCCGCGCGCGCCGGCGAGCAGTTCCGACAGCGCGTCGCGCACGCGCTGCAGGCCCGTCGCGTGCCTGCGCACGGCGCCGAACACGTCCTCGACCGACTCGCGCAGCGCTGCGCACCAATCGGCCAGCGCACGCGGGGCGCGCGCCGCCTCGCGCAGCGCCTCGAGCGCTTCGTGCACGACGAGCCAGCCTTCGACGGCGCGCGAACCGATGCCGCGCAGTGCCGGTACGGCGAACACGTCGCCGACCGCCGCGGATTCTCCGATCGCCGCGCCGATCAGCAGGCGCTCGAGCGCGGCGCGCGCGTTGTGCTTCTGCGCCCCGTCTTCGGCGGCGAACCCGCGGCGCGCCCCGCCCGCCTCCAGCGCCCCGAGCAGCGCCGCGGCCTCGGCGTCGTCGAGGCCGAGCGCCTCGACCACCGCGGGACCACGCAACCACTCGTCGAGCGCCGGCGCCGACAAGCCGTGGCGCGCCATCGCGAGCATCCCCTCGACCGCCGACACCAGCGGATCGACGCCGGGCGCACGCCCGGTGAGCGCGACCGGAATCCGCCGCTGCGGCGGCTGGCTCTCGAACACCCCCTCGATCGCAGGCGCCGCGGCCTCGAGGTCGGCGCAGCACACCGCCACGTCCTCCGGGCGCAGCCCCGGCAGCCGCTCGAAGCATTCCAGCAGCGCTTCGTGCAGCACCTCGGCTTGACGGATCGTGCCGTGCGCGCCGAGCACGACGACCGAGCCGTCGTCGCCCGGCAGTTCGCGCCATGGCGCGTCGCTGCGCGCGAACACCGCTGCCTGCAGCGTCTGCAGCGTGCCGCGCGGCGGCTCGTCGCCGCGCTCGCCGAACGGAGTCGCCTCGTCGCGTCCTGGCGCGTCGGCCTGCGCGCCGAAGGATTCTTCGAGCGACAGCACCTGCGCAACGAAGTCGCGCTGCGCGCGACCCCAGTTCCCCAGCAGCGCGGGTTCGCCCTCGTAGAGCCAGGCCTCGTCGGGCCGGCGGGCGCGGATCGCAGCGAGCTGGCGCGCATCGAGCATGTCGGTCCACAGCTCGCGGCACGGATCGGGCGCGAACAGCGCGACATCGATGAACGACGACAGGCGCCCGAAGAGCGCGAATTGCTCCGGCGACAGGTCGACGCGGCCGAACACCGCCACGCCGCCCGGTCCGGTCCCTGCGAGCACCTTCGCCGCGTCGTCGCGCGCGAGCAGCCGCACGAAGCGGTCGTACGGGTGCACGCCGCCGACGCCGGGTAGCCGTTCGAGCAACCGCTGCCAGAGCCAGCGCTGCCACGGCTCGTGCGCATCGAGCGGCCGCTCGCCGCGCGCCCACTGCCCGCCCTGCCAGCGCTCGAGCCAGTCGCGCCGCCAGGCGAGATAGCGCTCGAAGCACTCGGCAAGCGTCTGCGCGAGCGCGAAGCGCGCCAGCGAACCCTCGCTGCGCGCGCGCGCGCGCAGCAGGTCGAATTCGGGTCGCCGGGGCAGCTCACCGAGCAGTTCGAGCAGGATCCAGCGCACGCGCGCCGGCTCGAACGGTGAACGCTCGGGCAGGTCCGGCAGCGCGGCCTGCATCGCGCGCCACAGCCAGCGTCCGGCGAACTCCGGCCGCAGCCGCACGCTCACGCCGTGGCGCGTAGCGTCGCGTCGCTGCAGCCAGCGCCCGACGCCCACGCTGGGGACGATCACGGTGCGCTCGGCGAACGGGTTGCCGCCGCGCGCGTCGAGCTCGTCGAGCAGCGCGTCGGCGAGCCGCTCGAAGCGGTGATCGAAGCGGATTCGCAGCGCCACGCGTGCCGGGGCCGGTGCCGGCTGCGCTCAGGCTGCCGCCAGCAGCAAGTGCTCGAGCTCGCCAGGCGCCAGTTGGTGGTCGACCAGGAATCCGTTCGGCAGCATCGCCAGCGCGAGCACCAGGTGTTCGAACTCGGGCGCGAAGCCGTCGACGACCGCCTGCGGATCGGGACACAGCGCGGTGTCGGTCACGACGCCGAACTGCACGCCGCCCGCGTAGGACAGCACCGACACGCCCAGTCCGATGTCGCCCGACTGCGGCACCCAGAACATCACGCGTTGCACCGGCACGCCGGCCATGCGGATCGGCTCGGCCGGTCCCGGCACGTTGGTCATGACCGCGCTGCCCTTGTTCCCGAGGTATTCGAGGATCATCGTCTGCGCCATCCGCGGCAGCACCCCGGCCGCGCCGAGCAGCAGGTAGGCGATGATCGGCTGGTAGCCGGTCTTGAGGTCGTCCATCCGGCGTCGCACCTCGCGCACGCGCTCGAGCGGGCTCTCGATGCCGACCGGCAGGCACAGCGGCACGAGGCCGAAGCGGTTGCCCATCTCGCCGACCGGCTCGTCCATCGGCCTCAGGTTCACCGGCACCATCGCACGCACTTCGCAGTCCGCCGGGATGCTGTCGCCGCAGCGCAGCAGGTAGCGGCGCAACGCGCCGGCCACGCACGACAGCAGCACGTCGTTGACCGACGCGCCGATCCCTCGGCACACGGCCTTGACCTCGTCGAGCGGCAGCGGCTGGTTCCACGCGAACGCCTTGACGCCGCGCGGCGTGCCCTTGAAGCGGGTCGGCGTGTCGCTGCTCATCAGCAGGATCGCGAGCGTGTCGCGCACCATCTGGCCGCCCGCTTGCACGGCGTCGCCGATGCGGTCGGGGGGCGCGACGACGCCGATCGACTTCGCGACCGCGGCGCCGGTCGCGTCGATCGCGGCGACCGCGCCCTGCGTGAGCGGGTCGAGGTACGGCGCCCACGGGTTCGACTCGAGGCCGCCGCCTTCGTGTCGCTCGCGCGGCGCCGGCGACCCCGCGTCGGTGAGCGACATCGTGACCCTCACCAGCGCGATGCCGTCGGCGATGCAGTGGTGGATGCGCGCCACCATCGCGCTGGTGCCGTCGTAGTTCTCGACCAGGTGGAACTGCCACAGCGGGTGCGCCGGATCGAGCGGCTGCACCGCCAGCCGCGCCGTCAGGCGCTGCAGCGCCGCGTCGCCGCCACCGCGCGGCAGCCGCGCCCGCCTGACGTGGCGCGCGAGGTCGAAGCGCTCGTCGTCGACCCACCAGTGGCCGGTGGCGTCCTCCTCGACCCGCTGGCGAAAGCGCCTGTACGCGAGCAGCCGCTCCTCGACGAGCCGGGCCAGGTCCTCCCGGGACAGCGGCTGCGCGAACACCCAGACCCCGACGATCATCATCAGGTTGCGCTCGCTGTCCATGCGCAGCCACGCGGTATCGACGCTGGACATCCTCTCGCGGCTCATGCTTCCTCCGTGCGCGCCGGCTCGCCGCCGGGCGGGCCGTTGCTATGATACTTGCCGCATCACGCGGGGAGGAACCATGGGCAATCTCGATTCGCAGTTCGAGCAGGCGGTGGCGGACTCGAAGAACCTGTCCGAGCGCCCGGACAACATGACGCTGCTCAGGCTGTACGCGCTCTACAAGCAGGCCTCGGCCGGTGACGTCGAAGGCAAGCGTCCCGGTTTCACCGACATGGTCGGGCGCGCGAAGTGGGACGCGTGGAAGGCGCTCGAGGGCACCGGACGCGAAGACGCGATGAACCAGTACATCGCGCTGGTCGAGGAACTGAAGGGCTGAGCCTGGCCCTCGACGGCGGCGGCACGAGGCGGCCGCCACGGCAGGCCACTCAGGCGAAATAGCGGTCGAATTCCTGCTGCACGCGCTCCTCGATGCTCGAGCGGAACGCCGACAGCAGCAGGCCGAGCCGCGCTTCGAGCGCCACCTCGTTCCGGCTGACGGTGAGCGTGCCGTCGAGGCCGTGGCGCGAGAAGCGAAGGACGTTGCCGTCCCAGCCGGATTCGATGCCGTATTCGTCGGCGAGGTCGTCGGCCACCTTCTGGGCAGCGAGTCGCGCCTTCTTCAGGCCCAGTTCGTGCCGGCGTTGCAGCAGGATCGTCGCCATCAGCGTTGCCCCGTGGTGCCGGCGGATGCGGGCGCCTGCACGCAGGTCGGCGGCACGGCGCCAGCGGCCCACGCGAGCAGGTTGCGGGCGGCGAGTGTCGCCATCCCCAGACGCGCGCTGCGCGTCGCGCTGCCGACGTGCGGCGTGAGCACCGCGTTCGGCAACCCGAGCAGGCCCGCCTCGAGCGCAGGCTCGTTTTCGAACACGTCGAGTCCGGCGGCCGCCGGTCGCCCGGCGCGCAGCGCCTCGACCAGCGCCGCATCGTCGACGATCCCGCCGCGCGCGACGTTGACGAGTGTCGCGGCGGGCTTCATCCACGCGAGCTCGCGCGCGCCGACCAGATGATGCGTGGCCGGCGAGTGCGGCACCACGAGTACCACGTGGTCGGCTTCGCGCAGCAGCGCCTCCAGTCCGACCCGCGTCGCGCCGAGTTCCGCCTCGTTCGGCGCCACCCCGCGGTTGTGATACAGGATCTTCATCCCGAAGCCGCGCGCGCGGCGCGCGACCGCCGAGCCGATGCGCCCCATGCCGACGATACCCAGTGTCGCGCCGTGCACGTCGAGGCCGAGGAACTGGTCCCACGCCCAGCGCTTCCAGTGCCCGTCGCGCAGCCAGTCGCCCGACTCGCGCACGCGCCGGGCCGCGGCCATCAGCAGCGCCCAGGCGAGGTCGGCAGTCGCCTCGGTAAGCACGTCCGGGGTATTCGTGACGATCACGCCGCGCTCTCGGCAGGCGTCGAGATCGACGTGGTCGACGCCGACCGAGCCGGTTGCAACGATGCGCAGCCGCGGCGCGGCGTCGAGCAGCGCCGCGTCGATGCGGTCGGAGGCGACCACGTAGAGCGCCTCCTTGTCACGCACGCGCGCGAGCAAGTCGTCGCGCGACCACAGCGCGTCGTCGGGGTTCGACTCGAGCTCGAAATGCGCGGCGAGCAGCGCCGTGACCTCCGGGAACACGGCACGCGTGACCAGCAGGCGCGGTTTCACCGGCATACGCTCCGCGCCGGCCCGCGGGCGCCCGGCGCGCCGCCGCCCTGCCCCCGGGTGTGAATCGTCTCCCCCATCGCTCGCCCCGAACCCCGGCGCCGCGCGCGCCAGCCTCGCCGATGATACCGGGCCGGCGCACGCGGCGCGCCCGGTCCGCTGTGGTAACTTACGCGACCGTCGCCGTCGCGCGCGCACGCGCGGCGCCGGCGGCGAGATCGTCGATTCCCGCTCGAGCCATGTCACTCCGGAACCTGCTGTCGGTCGCGCTGCTGTTCGCCTTCTGGCTGCTGCTGTCGGGCTATTTCGAGGACCGCTTCCTCGTGCTCGCCGGCCTCGGCTCGGCGATCGCAGTCGTCGCCTTCTCCAACCGGATGGAGGTGGTCGATCGCGAGGGCCAGCCCTACCACCTCGCGCCGGCACTCCTGACCTACTGGCCGTGGCTGTTGCGCGAGATCCTGAAGTCGGCCCTGACGGTCTCCCGGATCATCCTGGACCCGCGGCTACCGATCAGCCCGACGATGGTCCGCTTCCGGCCGAGCCAGCGCACCGTCGGCGGCCTGGTCGTGCACGCGAACTCGATCACGCTGACGCCCGGCACCATCACGGTCGAGGCCGGGAGCGACGAATTCCTCGTGCACGGCCTCACGCGCGACGGCGCACAGGGCTGCATCGACAGCGAGATGGACCGCCGCGTCAGCGCGCTCGAGGGAGACGGCTGATGTTCGGCGTCGCCATCTTCGCGCTGCTGGTCACGCTCGGGCTGGCCCTCGCGCGCGCGGCGCTCGGACCCACGGTGTTCGACCGGCTGCAGGCCGCCAACACGATCGGCACGGTGGCGATGCTGCTGCTGTCGGTGCTGGGATTCTTCGGCGGACGCCCCGAGTTCCTCGATCTCGCGCTGACCTACGGGCTGCTCAACGTGATCGGCACGATCGCGGTGCTGAAGTTCTTCCGCCAGGGCGACCTCGGCGCCCCCGGCGAGACGCCGCCGCAGCCGTGAAGCTCGCGATCGACGCGCTGAGCTGGGCGCTGCTGCTGGCGGGCGGCGCGTTCTGCCTCGTCGGCGCGCTGGGCCTGCTGCGCATGCCCGACTTCTTCACGCGGATGCACGCCGCGAGCGTCACCGACACGCTCGGCGCCGGACTGCTGCTGGCGGGACTCGCGCTGCAGGCGGGCTTGACGCTGGTGACGGTCAAGCTGGTGTTCCTCGGCCTCATGATCCTGTTCACGAGCCCGACGGCGACCCACGCGCTGGCCAAGGCGGCGCTGCACCGCGGCGTGAGGCCGCTGCTGCACGGCGGGGAAGAGCCATCGAAACCCTGATCGTCAACCTGCTGCTCACGGCGATGTCGGTCCTGGTCGTGGTGATGGCCGCGCAGCGCAATCTGTTCGCAATCGTCGTGCTGGGCGGCATCTACAGCTTCGTGATGGCGTCGGCACTGGTCGCGCTCGATGCGGTCGACGTCGCGATGACCGAGGCGTCGGTCGGCGCGGGGATCTCCACCGTGCTGCTGCTCGGCGCGCTGCGCCTGGTGCGCGTCAGCGAGGCGGCGCCGGCCCGGCGCATCGCGCTGCCGCTCGCGGTGTCGGTCGCGGTTGCCGCGGTGCTCGTCTACGGCACGCTGGGGCTGCCGGCGTTCTCCGATCCGCAGGCGGCGATCCACACGCACGTCGTCCCGCGCTACCTGGGCGAGTCACTGCGCGAGACCGGCGTCCCGAACGTCGTCACGTCGGTGCTCGCGAGCTACCGCGGATTCGACACGCTCGGCGAGACCACCGTGGTGTTCACGGCAGGCGCCGGCGTCATCGCGCTGCTGCGCCGCCCGCGCCGCCGGCAAGGGGGGGAAGGGAAGTGACCGGCGACCTCGTGTTGCGCGTCGTCGCGAAGCTGCTGATGCCGTTCATGCTGCTGTTCGCGCTCTACGTGCAGTTCCACGGCGACCTCGGGCCCGGCGGCGGTTTCCAGGCCGGCGTCATCGTCGCCGCGGTGTTCGTGTTTCACGCAATCGTCTTCGGCCTGCCGGCGACGCGGCGGCTGCTGCCCGACGCGCTGATCGAGACCCTGCTGGGCCTCGGCGTGCTGATCTACGCCGGCGTCGGCGTCGCCGGGCTGATGCTGGGCGGGAACTACCTCGACTACTTCGTGCTCGACCACGATCCGGTGCACGGCCAGCATCGCGGCATCTTCTGGATCGAGGTCGGCGTCGCGACGACCGTCTCGAGCGTGATGCTCAAGATCTTCTACATGTTCGCCGGCCGCTCGACCGGCGAGCCGCCGGAGTCCCGGCCGTGAACGTCGCCGGGCACTACGCGTACGTTGCCACCGTCGTCCTGCTGGTGGGCGGCCTGTTCATCGTGATGTCGAGCGGCAACCTGGTCAAGAAGCTGATCGGCCTCGGCATCTTCCAGACCTCGGTCTACCTGCTCTACATCGCGCCGGGCAAGCTGATCGGCGGCACCGCGCCGATTCTCGCGGAGGGGTTCCGCACCTACTCGAACCCACTGCCGCACGTGCTGATCCTCACCGCCATCGTGGTCGGCGTCGCCACGCTGGCGCTCGGCCTGGCGATCGCGGTTCGCATCCGCGAGGCCTACGGCACCGTCGAAGAGGACGAGATTCTCGAGCGCGACGGCGCCCCGACGGGCGCTGGCGAGCAATGATCGCCGCGCACCTTCCCGCCCTGCAGGTCGTCCTGCCGCTGATCTGCGCGCCGCTGATCGTGGTGGTGCGCCGGCTGGACTTCGCGTGGTGGATCGCCGCGATCGCCAGCCTCGCCAGCCTGGCGATCGCGGTTGCGCTCGCGCAGCAGGTGGCCGTGGCCGGGACCGTGTCGTACGCGATCGGAAGCTGGCCGGCGCCGTGGGGTATCGAATACCGGGTCGATCCGTTCAACCGCTTCCTGCTGATCCTGGTGAGCGCGATCGGCGCCCTGGCGATGCCGTACGCGCGCCGCAGCATCGCCGCCGAACTGCCGCGCGAGCAGGAGTACCTGTTCTACGCGATGTACTGCCTGTGTCTGGCGGGCCTGCTCGGCATCGTGATCACCGGCGACGCCTTCAACCTGTTCGTCTTCCTCGAGATCGCGTCGCTGTCGACCTACGTGATGATCGCGCTGGGCACGCGCCGGCAGGCGCTGGTCGCGTCGTTCCAGTACCTGATCGCGGGCACGATCGGAGCGACCTTCTACGTGATCGGCGTCGGCCTGCTCTACCTGATGACGGGGACGCTGAACCTGATGGACATGAGCGTGCGCCTCGCCGACGTCCACGAGGTGCGGCCGGTGCTCGCCGCGCTCGCGTTCATCACCGTCGGCATCGGGCTGAAGCTCGCGCTCTTTCCGCTGCACCAGTGGCTGCCGCAGGCCTACACGTACGCGCCGTCGGCAGTCACCGTGTTCCTCGCGGCGACCGCAACCAAGGTGTCGGTCTACGTGCTGCTGCGCTTCTACTTTGTCCTCTTCGCCGACAGCCGGATTTTCGACGGCGTGCCGTTCGCCGGCCTGCTGCTCGGGCTGTCGATGCTCGCGATGGTGTTCGCGTCGGTCGTCGCGCTGATGCAGGGCGACCTCAAGCGCCTGTTCGCCTACTCGAGCGTCGCGCAGATCGGCTACATCACGCTCGGCCTGGGGCTCGGCAACGCGGCCGGCCTGACCGGCTCGATCGCTCACCTGTTCAACCACGCGATCACCAAGGGCGCGCTGTTCATGCTCGTCGGCGGCATCGCGCTTCGCTGCCGCACGACCGACTTCAGCGCGCTTGCGGGCCTCGCCCAGCGCATGCCGCTCACGGCCTTCGGCATCGCGCTGGCCGGGCTGAGCCTGGTCGGCGTCCCGGGCACGGCCGGTTTCACGACCAAGTGGTACCTGGTGGTCGGGGCGCTGGAACAGGGGGCATGGCTCGCCGTCGCGGCGATCGTTGTCAGTTCGTTGCTCGCGCTCGCCTACGTCTGGCGCTTCGTCGAAGTGGCCTACCTGCAGGCGCCGGCCCCGGGACTGCCGGCGACGCGGGGCGAGCCGCCGCTGTCGATGCTCGTCCCGACCTGGCTGCTCGTCGGCGCGACGATCTGGTTCGGCATCGAGACGCCGCTCAACATCGGCATGGCGCGCACGGCAGCCGAATTCCTGTTGCGAGGCGGCTGGTGAATCCGGTTACGGCGATCGCCGGCGCGGTCTGCCTGCCCGCGCTCGCCGCGGCGGCGGTGGGCGCGCTGCACCGGCGACCGAACCTGCGCGAAGCCGCAACGCTGCTGGCCGGGCTCGGGACCTTCGCGCTGGTCGTGTCGCTGCTGCCGGCGGTGCTCGCCGGCGCGCGCCCGTCGCTCGTGCTGGTGGCGGTGCTCGAAGGCGTGCCGCTCGCGTTCGAGGTCGAGCCGCTCGGCATGCTGTTCGCGCTGGTGGCCTCCGGCCTGTGGGTCGTCAGCTCGGTCTACTCGATCAGCTACCTGCGGGCGAACGGCGAGGCGCACCAGACGCGCTTCCATGCATGCTTCGCGATCGCGATCGCGGCCACGCTCGGCATCGCGTTTGCGGCGAACCTGCTCACGCTGTTCCTGTTCTACGAAGTGCTGACACTGGCCACCTGGCCGCTCGTCACCCATCACGGCGGCGACCAGGCCCGCCACGGCGGGCGCGTCTACCTGGGCACGCTGCTCGCCACCTCGACGCTGTTCCTCTTTCCGGCGATCGTCGCGACGTGGCTGATCTCCGGAACGCTCGACTTCGCGCCCGGCGGCATCCTGTCCGGCCGGCTCGGCACCGGCGAAGCCGCACTGCTGCTGGGGCTGTTCGCATTCGGCATCGGCAAGGCCGCGCTGATGCCGTTTCACCGCTGGCTGCCCGCGGCGATGGTCGCGCCGACGCCGGTGTCGGCGCTGCTGCACGCGGTGGCGGTCGTCAAGGCCGGGGTGTTCTCGATCGTCAAGGTGGTGGTGTACGTGTTCGGGGTCGCCTCCGCACCGCAGACCTTCGAGTGGCTGGTGTGGGTCGCCGGCTTCACCATCGTCGCCGCGTCGGTGGTCGCGCTGGGCGCCGACAACCTGAAGCGCCGACTCGCCTATTCGACGGTCAGCCAGCTGTCCTACGTGGTGATGGCGGTCAGCCTGCTCACGCCGTGGTCGGTGGCCGGAGCCGCGCTGCACATCGCCGCGCACGCATTCGGCAAGATCACGCTGTTCTTCGCCGCGGGCGCGATCTACACGGCAGCGCACCGCACCGAGGTCAGCCAACTCGACGGGATCGGTCGCCGGATGCCGTGGACGATGGCGGCCTTCGGCATCGCGTCGCTGTCGATGATCGGCCTGCCGCCGACCGCCGGCGTCGTCGGCAAGTGGTACATGGTCACCGGCGCCGTCGAGGCGCAGCACTGGCCGGCGCTCGCCGTCCTCGCCGCCGGCACGCTGCTCAGCGCGGCGTACCTGCTGCCGATCGTGTACCGCGCGTTCCTGGTGGCGCCGCCACCGGGCTCGCCCGAGCACGGCGAGGCGCCGTGGCCGATGGTCGCCGCGCTGTGCGCGACCGCCGCCCTCACGGTACTGATGTTCTTCGCCGCCGACCTGCCGTTCGCGCTGGCCAGCGCGCTGGCGTCCGGATGAGGCCGCCCGTGGAGCGCAACCCGATGCAGCCGCACTGGCTCGTCCGCCCCCGCACGATCCGGATCCTGTGGATCGTGTTCGCGGCCGTGCTCGCCGCGACCGTCGCCGCGCAATGGCTGGTCGCCCCGCAGGCTCACTTCGAGATCGAGGAACGCTTCGGCTTCAGCGCGGTCTACGGCTTTCTCGCCTGCGCCGCGATGGTGATCGGCGCCAAGGCCATCGGCCTGCTCCTGAAGCGGCGCGACGACTATTACGACGACGCGCAGCGCGCGCGAAACGACCGTGGCTGACTCCTCGCTCGCACCCCTGCTCGGCCACCCGTCGCTGGCGTTGTTCGCCGGCGCGGCCGCGGTCGCTGCGCTGCGAGGGCCGCTGCGCGCGGCGGCGGCGCTCGCCGCGCCGGCGCTCGCGGTCGCACTGCTGTGGCAGCTTCCCGACGGCGCCGCGTGGAGTGGGCACCTGCTGGGCCTGGAGGCGACACCGCTGTCGATGGACCGGCTCGGGCGCCTGTTCGCGACGATTTTCTGCCTGATGGCCTTCGCCGGCGCGCTGTTCGGGCTCGAGCAACGCAGCCGGCTCGAACTGCCGGCGGCGTTCGTCTACGCCGGTTCGGCCCTCGGCGTGACGCTGGCCGGCGACCTGCTGACCGTCTTCGTGTTCTGGGAACTGATGGCGATCGGATCGACGCTGGTGCTGTGGAGCGCCGGCAACCCGGCCGCGTGGGCGGCCAGCCGCCGCTACCTCGCGATCCACCTGCTCGGCGGCGTGCTGCTGATGGCCGGCGTCGCCGGCCACGTCGCGCAGACCGGCAGCACCACGTTTACCGCGCTCGCGCTCGACGGCCCGGCGCACTGGATGATCCTGTCCGCGTTCCTGCTCAACGCGGGCGCCCCGCCGCTGTCGGCCTGGCTCCCGGACGCCTATCCCGAGGCATCGTGGAGCGGAATGGTGTTCCTGTCGGCCTTCACCACCAAGACCGCCGTCTACGTGCTGATGCGCGGGTTCCCCGGCGAGGCGATCCTGGTCGGAGTCGGCCTCTACATGGTCTTCTACGGAATCGTCTACGCGCTGCTCGAGAACGACATGCGGCGCATCCTCGCCTACAGCATCGTGAACCAGGTCGGGTTCATGCTGACCGGCATCGGCATCGGCACGCCGCTGGCGCTCAACGGCGCCGCGGCGCACGCGTTCACGCACATCCTGTACAAGGCGCTGCTGCTGATGTCGGCCGGCGGCGTGCTCTACATGACCGGACGCCGCAAGTGCACCGACCTCGGCGGCCTGTTCCAGAGCATGCCGCTGACGGCGGCCTGTGGGATCGTCGGCGCGCTCGCGATCTCCTCGTTCCCGCTCACCTCCGGCTTCGTCAGCAAGTCGATGGTCACGCAGGCCGCGGCCGACGGACACCTGTTCGAGGTCTGGATGGCGCTGGCGGCGGCCTCGGCCGGCGTGTTCCTGCACGCCGGCATCAAGTTCCCGTGGTTCGTCTTCTTCCAGAAGGACTCCGGGCTGCGGCCGGCCGATCCCCCGTGGAGCATGCGGCTGGCGATGCTGCTGCTGGCGGCGCTGTGCGTCGGACTCGGCATCTGGTACGAGCCGCTCTACGCGCTGCTGCCGCACCCGGTCCAGTACCTGCCGTACACCGGCGGGCACGTGGTCGGGCAACTGCAGTTGCTGCTCTTCTCGGGACTCGCCTTCTTCGTGATGCTGGGCTGGCTCAAGCGCACGCTGACCATCACCCTCGACAGCGACTGGGTCTACCGCGTGGCGCTCGCCCGCATCGCCCGCGCCTGCGGGGATGCGCTGGGCGCGGTGCTCGACGCCGGCAGTCGCGCCACCGCCGCAGTCGTCCGTCGCCTCGGCGAACAGGCGCGCGTCGCGAGCCAGCCCGGTTCGGCACTCGCGAGTCCCGCGGGCTCCGGGCGCATGGCGCTGTGGATGATGCTGATGCTGCTGGCGCTGCTGGCCGCCGGCTACCTGTGGTGAGGACGCTCAGCCCTCGACCTGGAACACCTGCCGCAGGTACTTCAGGTAAGCCTCGTCGTCGCACATGTTCTTGGCCGGCGTGTCGGAGAGCTTCGCCACCGGCTGGCCGTTGCAGCGGACCATCTTGATCACGATCTGCAGCGGCGTGTAGCCGAGGTCGTTGGTCAGGTTGGTGCCGATGCCGAAGGCGACGCGCGCGCGGTCGCGGAAGCGCTGGTAGAGCTGCACCATCAACGGGAAGGTCAGCGCGTCCGAGAACACCAGCGTCTTCGTCTTCGGGTCGACGCGGTTGGCCTCGTAGTGCGCGATCAGCCGCTCGCCCCAGTCGTACGGATCGCCGGAGTCGTGGCGCGCGCCGTCGAAGAGCTTGCAGAAGTACATGTCGAAGTCGCGCAGGAACGCGCTCATCCCGTAGACGTCGGACAGCGCGATCCCGAGGTCGCCGCGGTACTCGCGCGCCCAGGTCTCGAAGCCGAACACCTGCGTGTCGCGCAGCCGCGGGCCGAGCGCCTGGCAGGCCTGCAGGTACTCGTGCGCCATCGTCCCCAGCGGCGTGATCCCGTGCTGCAGCGCGTACATCACGTTCGAGGTGCCGGCGAAGCGCGCGCCGAGCTTGCTGCGGCACGCGAGCAGGACCTCCTCGTGCCACAGCCGCGAGAAGCGCCGCCGCGTCCCGTAGTCGGCGATCCGGATGCCGTCGAGCGACGGGTCGCCGGCGACCAGCGCGATCTTCTCGTCGAGCCGGCGCCGGCCTTCGGCGTAGTCCGGCGCGCGCACCGTCTCGCGGAAGTAGATCTCGTTGACGATCGCGAGCACCGGAACCTCGAACAGGATCGTGTGCAGCCACGGCCCGCGGATCACGATGTCGATCTCGCCGTTGTCCTTCGGCGACGGCGCCACCGTGATGTACTTCGCGTTCATCTGGAACAGGCCCAGGAAGTCGACGAAGTCGCTCTTGATGAAGCGCAGGCTGCGCAGGTAGTCGAGCTCGCGCTGGCTGAAGCGCAGCGAGCACAGCCACTGGATCTCGTCCTGGATCGCGCCGACGCAGGGGCGCAGGTCGACGCCCTCGTTGCGGCACTTGAAGCGGTACTCGACCTGCGCGCCCGGGAAGTGATGCAGGACGACCTGCATCATCGTGAACTTGTACAGGTCGGTGTCGAGCAGCGAGGTGATGATCATCGGCTTGCCGCGCGGCGCGCGGTCTGCGGGCGCGCCGGGCGGGCGCGCGAGGCGTTCATGATAAGCGATCGCCGGGCAGGGACGACCGCCGGGGAAGTGCGATCGCCGCCGCTCAGCGCTCGCCGGGCGGTTCGCCCGCCAGCACGTGGCGGCTCAGCATCCGCGCCGACTCGGCCCAGTAGCGCTCGAGCGCTTCCGGCTGCGCAACCTCGCGCCCGAGCACCGCCGACAGCGTGTGCCGGTTCGACAGCGGGAAGTAGCCGAGGCCGGCGATCGTCACGTACAGGTCGGTCGCGTCGACGCCGTCGCGGAACACGCCGCGCGCGCGCCCGTCGGCGAGCAGCCGCGACAGCAGGTTCACGACCGGCGCAACCAGTTCTCCGAGCCGCGGCGAGCGGCGCAGGTGGCGCGCGCGCTGCAGGTTCTCCGAATTGAGCAGGCTGATGAACTCGGGGTGGTCGGCGTAGTAGCGCCACACGAAGCGGCAGAACTGCCCGAGCGCCCGCGCCGGGTCGTCCGGGTCGAGCCGCACCGCGGCCTCGGCGTCGCGCAGCGAGGCGTACGCGGCCTCGAGCACGGCGCCGAACAGCGCGTCCTTGCTGCCGAAGTAGTAGTAGACCATCCGCTCGCTCGAGCGCGCGCGCTGCGCGATGCGCTCGCCGCGGCCGCCGGCGAAGCCGTGCTGCGCGAATTCGGCGATTGCCGCCTTCAGGATCCGCGCCCGCGTCGCCGCCGGGTCGCGGCGCCGCTTCGCGCCCGCCGGCGCGGCTTCGCGCGCGCGGCTCATGCGACGATCACCGGCACCTCGGTCGCCGGGGGCGTGTTGCGGCTGCGCTCGCAGCGCACGATCCCGTCGATCATCACCATGCCGACACCGGGAATGTCGCCCAGGCGCACGCTGTCGAGCAGGTCGCGTCCGGCCGACTGCTGCGCGCGGTCCATGAACACGAAGTCGGCCGGCCGGCCCGGCTCGAGCAGGCCCTGGGCGAGCCCGCGCATGCGCGCGGTGTTGCCGGTCGCGAAGCCGAAGCAGATCTCGGCCGGGATGTCGGCCAGGCTCGAGACCAGCGCGATCAGCCGCAGGATCCCGAGCGGTTGCACGCCCGAGCCGGCCGGCGCGTCGGTGCCGAGGATCACGCGGTGCGGGCACTTCAGCTCGACCGCGTGGCGCGCGGTCAGGATCGCGATCCGCTCGTTGCCGTTGTGGACGATCTCGAGCGCGCGGCCGCTCTTCTCGCACAACGTGCACACCGACCGGTACGACAGCGCGGTGTGGCCGCCGTTGACGTGGCCGATCACGTCGGCGTCGGCTTCCAGCACGACGTGCTCGTCGATCAGCCCCGTGCCCGGGATCGACGGGCCGCCGGTGTGGATCGTGCTCTGGATGCCGTGGCGGCGCGCCCACGCGACCATCCGCGCGGCCTCGTCGCCGGCCTTCACCGAGCCGAGGCCGATCTCGCCGAGCAGCTTCACCCCCGCGGCCGCCATCTCGGCGAAGTCCGACTCGACCATCCCCTTCTCGATCACCGGCGCGCCGGCGAGCACCTTGACGCCGCCGCCGACACCGGCCGCGCGCATGCCGTCGAACGCGCGTTGCGCGGTGATCGCGAGCGCCTTGACGCCGACGACGTCCTTCGGGCGCCCGGGCAGGTGCACCTCGCCCGCCGACACCATCGTCGTGACGCCACCGTGCATGCACGACTCGATCCACCCGAGCTGGCTCTG
>JANJTK010000251.1 GCA_024711155.1 Burkholderiaceae bacterium | reverse complement strand
CTCGCGCGTGACCGCCTTGGCAAGAAGCCGATGTATTACACCGTGCAGAATGGCACGATCCATTTTGGTTCAGAACTGAGTGCGGTGCTTGCTTCCCTGCCGCACAAACCTGAGATCGATCTCGAAGCGCTCGACTTGTACCTAAGTCTGCAATATATCCCCGACCCGCTCACCATTTATCAGGGTATCTACAAACTTCCGCCCGCGCACACGCTGGTTTGGGAGAATGGTCAAATCCATCTTCAACGCTATTGGGACTACACCTACCAACCCAAATGGACTGCGTCAGAAGATGAACTCATTGAAGAACTGCGTGCCCGTCTGCGCGAAGCTGTAAAGATACGCCTGCTGAGTGAACGTCCGCTGGGAGCGCATTTGAGCGGCGGCATTGATTCGAGCATCATTGTGACGCTCATGTCTGAGTTTGCCAGTGGACCTGTTAAAACTTTTTCGGCAGGTTTTGAAGAACAAAACTTCACCGAGCTTCCTTTTGCCCGCGCCGTTGCCGAAAAATATTCCACCGACCATCATGAATTTACACTCACCTACGGCGATATTCCCGCCACGTTGGAGAAGATCGCCTCGCATTTCGGCGAGCCTTTTGCAGATGCTTCTGCTATTCCGCTTTATCACCTTTCGGTAATGACCCGCGAACATGTCACTGTCGCGCTGAATGGGGATGGCGGTGACGAGGATTTTGCTGGCTATCAACGCTACTGGCTGGATGGTTTCGCCAATGCCTACGCCCGTGCGCCTCATTTCTTAACCCGCAGCCTGATTCCATCCATTGCAAATCTCCTCCCCGATAACTCAGACCGCCCGGTGGGGCAGAGTCTGGTCAACGGTATCAAACGCCTCGAACAGATTCCTGAAATTGATTCACGCGCCAGCATCCTGCGTTGGGGTTCGTATTTTTCTCCGCAGCAGCGCGCCGCCTTGTGGAAGCCTGAATTCCGCTTTGATGCAGTAAACGCCCAGATGCTCCTTGCGCATCATTTTGATTCAGCCAAAGGTTCGTATCTCGATAAAACCCTTTACACTGACTTGCACACCTACCTGCCCGGCGACCTGCTTGTCAAAGCCGACCGCATGACGATGGCAGCCTCTCTTGAGGGACGCTCGC
>JANJTK010000197.1 GCA_024711155.1 Burkholderiaceae bacterium | reverse complement strand
TCCGAGGCGAACTCGGCGCGGTCGCGGGTGCTGGCTGCGGTCAGCCATGACCTGAGGCAGCCCTTGGCGAGTCTTTCGCTCTATGCGCAACTGTTGCGTTCGAGCAACGAAGACCCAGGGGCAGGTGGCCCGGCGACGACGGTCGATCGCATCGAGGCTTGCGTGGCGGCGCTCAAGGGGAACCTCGATCGCCTGTCGGAGCTGGGCGGATTGCGATCGGGCCTCGATCCGCTGCCGGTGGAACCGGTGTCGCTCGACAGGGTGCTCGAGCGCATCGAGAGCGTATATGCGGCGGAGGCCGCGAACGTCGGAGCGCGCCTCGTCGTTCGGCGGCCGGGCGCCGGAAGGCAGTACGCCCTGAGCAACGAGACCCGTCTGTGGGACGTGCTGGCGAACATCACCGGCAACGCGCTGAAGTTCGGCGGGGGCGATCGCAGGCATTGGGTGCTGCTGCGCGTCAGGCGCTCCGGAAGCCGCCTGGTGGTCGACATCCGCGACAACGGCATCGGCATCGCGCCCGCCGATCAGCGGCGCGTGTTCGACGAGTACTTCCAGATCGGCAATCACGCCCGCAATCGCGAACGCGGATTCGGACTCGGGTTGTCGATCGCTCGCGAAACCACGCTCCGGCTCCCGGGACATTCGATCACGCTGACTTCCCGCCCCGGATGCGGGACGCGCTTCTCCGTTTCGCTGCCTGCTGCCGATTCGGCACCGCCCGCCGATGCCGATGTTTCGCCGGCTGCAGCCGCTGCCGAGGTCTCGCCGGGTGAGACGCTGTACTTGTGCGAATCGCCACGCGCTGCCTATGCGGCGCGGTCATCCGGCGTCTTGCCCGCGGTGCGCATCGAAACCGACGGCGACGCGGCGCCCGAAACCGGTTTGCCGGCGCTCGCCGGAAGCTATGTGCTCTTCGTCGAGGACGACGACTCGATGCGCCACGCGCTCGGTCAGGTGCTGGAGCAGTGGGGGATCCTGGTCGATTCGGCTGCGGACGGCGAAGAGGCGCTGCGAATCGTCGGAGCCGCAGAGAGGGTGTTCGATGCGATCGTGTCTGACTACCGGCTGCCTGGCGCGCGGGACGGTCTGCGCCTGATCGACGAGGTGAGGGAGCGCGAGGGACAGCGTACGCCGGCGGTCCTGCTTTCGGGCGAGTTCAGTGTCGATTCCCTTCGCGCCAAGGCCCCGAACGACGTGGCGGTAATGCCGAAACCACCCGACCTCGACGCGCTGCGACGCTTGCTCACCCGCCTCGTCGGCCGCTCCCGTCCGGTTCTGGACTCGTGACGCGGACCGGGCTGCAGGCGCCCGGTCAGAGCCGCTCGACGATCGTCGCGATCCCCATCCCGCCGCCGACGCACAGCGTCACCAGTCCGCGCCGCAGGTTGCGGCGCTCGAGTTCGTCGAGGACGGTGCCCAGCAGCATGGCTCCGGTGGCACCCAGCGGGTGGCCCATCGCGATCGCTCCGCCGTTGACGTTGATTTTCTCGTCGGGGACGCCGAGTTCGCGCGCGAACCGCATGACCACCGCCGCGAAGGCCTCGTTGACCTCGAACAGGTCGATGTCGTCGATCCCGAGCCCGGCCTTCTCGAGGGCCTTGCGCGTGGCCGGCGCCGGTCCCGTGAGCATGATCGTCGGCTCGGTTCCGGTGAGCGCCGCCGAGACGATGCGCGCCCGCGGCGTCAGCCCGAGGCGCTTGCCGGCTGCTTCGCTACCGATCAGAGCGAGCGCCGCGCCATCGACGATGCCGGACGAATTCCCGGCGTGGTGGATGTGCTCGATGCGGGCGACCTGCGGGTACTTGCGCAGCGCGACTGCGTCGTAGCCCATCGCGCCGATCTTCTCGAACGACGGCTTGAGCTGCGCCAGCCCCTCGACGGTCGTTTCCGGCCGGATGGTTTCGTCGCGCTCGAGGATCGCCAGGCCCAGGTCGTCGCGCACCGGCACGATCGAGCGATCGAAGCGCCCCGCGTGCCGGGCCGCGGCGGCCTTCTGGTGCGAGCGCATCCCGAACTCGTCGAGCATTTCGCGCGTGTAGCCGTCGAGGGTCGCGATCAGGTCCGCGCCGATGCCCTGCGGCACGAAGCCGGTCGCGATGTTCGTCTCGGGGTCGGCAGCCCACGCACCGCCGTCCGAGCCCATCGGCACCCGCGACATCGACTCGACGCCGCCGGCCACGACCAGATCCTCCCAGCCGGAGCGGATCTTCTGCGCAGCGAGGTTCACGGCCTCGAGACCCGAAGCGCAGAAGCGGTTGACCTGCACTCCGGCCACCTTCAGGTCCCATCCGGCGGCGAGCGCGGCGGTCTTCGGGATGACGGCGCCCTGCTCGCCCACCGGCGTCACGCAGCCGACGACGACGTCCTCGACCTGCGCGGTGTCGAGGTCGTGGCGGCGCTGCAATTCGTGCATCAGTGTGGTCAACAGCCGGATCGGCTTGACTTCGTGCAGCGACCCGGAGGACTTGCCGCGCCCGCGCGGCGTGCGGATCGCGTCGTAGACGAATGCTTCTGGCATGTCGGCGGCTCCAGCCTGGATTGCGGCCGATTCTAGTACGAGGACGGAAACGAGAGCCGGCCGCGCGGCCGGCTCTCGGCGGGACTCAGTCCTCCTTCGAGTAGTCGGAGATGACCTTCCAGCGGCCGTCCTGGATCTGCGACAGGCGCGACGCGTTGCTGCCGAGGCGCTTCTTCGCGGTGAAGCTCTGCTCGGCGCTGCCGAAGACGTCGGGCGGGAAGGTCATCGACTCCATGGCCTTCACGAACGAATCGGCGGTCAGGTTCGTACCCGCCTTCTCGGCCGCGCGGATGAACGAGTTGATCCCGATGTAGCCGTACAGCGAGAACACCGTCGGGTCTTCGTTGAACTTCGTCTTGTACTTCGTCGCCCAGAAACGCAGCGGTTGCGAGGCGTCGTCCAGATACGGATGCTGGATCGTCATCGCCGAGTACAGGCCGTCCATCGCCTTGCCGCCCAGCTTGTGGATCAGGTCGGTGTACGAGGCGCTCGAGCCGAGGAAGGTCGGGTTGAACCCGGTCTTGCGCGACTCGCCGATCGTCCCGATCGTCTCGCGGATGATCGTCCCGAGCACGACGAAGTCGCAGCCGGCGGCCTTCATCCGCGCCACCTGCGACGAGAAGTCGGTGGCGCCGCGCTTGAACGTGGTCTTCTCGGCCAGTTCCATGCCGATCGTCTTCAGGCCGGTCTCGGCGCCGCGCACGACCTCGAGCCCGAACTCGTCGTCCTGGTAGATCGCGCAGACCTTCCTGGCGTTCTTCTCCTTGACGAGCTTGGGCACGTTGCGGCGCATCTGGTCGTAATACGTCGCCGCGAACGCGAACTTCATGCGATGCCACGGATCGAACATCTCGCGCGCGGCGGTGACCGGGAAGAAGTTCGGCACGTTCTTCTCGAACTGGATCGGCATCGCCGCCATGTTGTGCGCGGTGCCGATGTGGCCGACCATGATGAAGATCTTGTCCTGGTTGACCAGCTTCTGCGCGGCGAGCACGGCGCGGCGCGGATCGTAGCCGGAGTCCTCGACGATCAGCCGCAGCTTGCGGCCGTTCACGCCGCCCTGTTCGTTGACTTCGTCGACGCGCAGCATCATCCCGAGGCGGACCTGCTTGCCGAATCCGGCCAGCGGTCCGGACAGGTCCTGAATCGAGCCGACGACGATCTCGTCCTTCGTGACGCCCTGGCCCTGGGCCAGCGCGAGCGGCGCGGCTGCGGCGAGCGCCAGTGCCACAACGGTGTGCTTGAGCATGTCATTCTCCTGTTCGACGAACTGGAAAGCCGGTCTGCGGCCTGTCACTTCACCTTCGGGTAGTCCTCGACGACCCTCCAGCGGCCATCCTGGATCTGCGAGAGCCGCGACATGTTGCTGCCGAGCCGCTTCGCCGGTCCGAACGTCATCTCGGGACTGCCGAAGATGTCGGGCGGAATCGTCACCGAATCCATCGCCTTGACGAAGGTGTCGGGGTTCAGGTTCGGGCCCGCCTTCGAAGCCCCCTTGATGAAGGCGTCAACGGCAATATAACCGTAGATCGAGAAGACCGCAGGGTCCTCGCCGAAGCGGGTCTTGTACTTCAGCGCCCAGAAGCGGATCGGCTGCGAGCTCTCGTCGAGATACGGGTGCTGCGCGGTGTGCGTCGCGTACAGCCCGTCCATGGCACGCCCGCCGAGCGCGTGGATCAGGTGCGTGTAGGACGCGTTCGTGCCGAGGAAGACCGGGTTGAAGCCGGTCTTGCGCGACTCGCCGATCACGCCGATGGTCTCGCGGATCACGGTGCCGAGGACGACCATTTCGCAACCGGCGGCCTTCAGGCGCGCCACCTGCGACGAGAAGTCGGTCGCGCCGCGCTTGTAGGTGGCGCGATCGGCGAGTTCCATGCCGGCCGCCTTGAGCCCGGCCTCGGCGCCGCGCATGACCTCGAGGCCGAATTCATCGTCCTGGTAGACGGTGCAGACCTTGCGGACGTTCTTCTGCCGGGCGAGCCGTGGGACGTTCTGGCGCATCTGGTCGAAGTACGCCGGCGCGAACGCGTACTTGAGCCGGTTCGGCGGCTCGGACATCTCGCGCGCCCCGGTGCCGGGGAAGAAGTTGAAGACGTTCTTCTCGAACTGGATCGGCATCGCGGCCATGTTGTGCGCGGTGCCGATGTGGCCGATGACGGCGAACACCTTGTCCTGGTTGACGAGTTTCTGCGCTCCCAGCACAGCGCGCCGGGGATCGTAGCCGTCGTCCTCGACGATCAGTCGCAGCTTGCGGCCGTTCACGCCGCCCTGCTCGTTGACCTCGTCGATCCTCAGCATCATGCCGAGCCGGGTCTGCTTGCCGAAGCCGGCGAGCGGTCCCGACTGGTCGAGAATCGAGCCGACCAGGATCTCGTCCTTCGTGACGCCCTGCGACTGCGCCAGCGCGCCAGGGGCCGACGCCAGTACTGCGAGTGCAACGATTGCCCGTTTCATGGTCCTGTCTCCCTCCAGATGTCCACGACGTCGGCCCCCGGGGGCCTCAGCCTCCCTTGTACATCGACTCGATCAGTCCTGCGTACTTCGCCTCGACGAACTTGCGCTTGAGTTTCATCGTCGGCGTCAGTTCCTCGTCCTCGGCGCCGAGCTGCGTTTCGAGCAGCCGGAACGCCTTGATCTGCTCGACGCGCGCGAACTTGCGGTTCACACGGTCGACCTCGCCCTGGATCAGCGCCTGGACCTCCTTCGCGCGGGTCAGGCTGGCATAGTTCGAGAACGGCACGTCGTGGTCCTGCGCGAACTTCTCGACGTTTTCCTGGTCGATCATGACCAGCGCGGCCAGGTACGGCCTGCGATCGCCGATGACCACCGCATCGGTGATGTAGGGCGAGAACTTCAGCTCGTTCTCGATCTCGCTCGGCGTGACGTTCTTGCCGCCGGCGGTGATGATGATGTCCTTCATCCGGTCGGTGATGCGGAAGTAGCCGTTCTCGTCGACGGTCCCGACGTCGCCGGTGTGCAGCCAGCCGTCGGCGTCGACGGTCTCGGCCGTCTTGTCCGGCTGGTTCAGGTAGCCCATGAACACGTTGGGCCCGCGCACGAGCAACTCGCCGGTGGCCGGATCGACCCGCACCTCGTTGTACGAGGCGGCGGTGCCGATCGAGCCCGGGACGATCCGGGCTGCCGGCATCCCGGTGGAGGCGCCGCACGATTCGGTCTGGCCCCACACCTCGAGGATCGGCACGCCGAGCGACAGGTACCACTTGACCAGGTCGGGCGAGATCGGCGCGGCGCCGGTGACGAGGAAGCGCGCGCGGTGGATGCCGATCATCTTGCGCACGTTGTCGAGCACCAGGAAGCGCGCGACGCGAAACCCGGCCTTGAGCAGCGACGGCACCGGCTGGCCTTCGAGCACCCGGTCGGCCACGCGCCGGCCCACGCCGAGCGCCCAGCGGTAGGCGAGCTGCTGCAGCCGCGTCGACTCGGAGATCGCGATGGTGACGGCCGAGTAGAACTTCTCCCACACTCGCGGTACCCCGAAGAAGACCGTCGGCGCGATCTCGCGCACGTTCTCGGGCACCGTGTCCGGGTTCTCGACGAAGTTCAGCCGCGATCCCGTGTAGAGCGCGAAGTAAGCGCCGCCGATGCGCTCGGCGACGTGGCAAAGCGGCAGGAAGCACATCCGCTCGTCGGTGTCGTCCTGGCCGATCAGGGTGTTCAGGCCGCGGACCGTGTAGACGATGCCGCGGTGGTTGTGCATGGCGCCCTTGGGCCTGCCGGTCGTTCCCGACGTGTAGATCAGGATCGCCAGTTCGTCCGGCTGCGGGAGTTCGACCAGGGCGTCGAAGGCGCCCGGGTTCGCGGCGTCGTGACGCGCGCCGAGTTCGCGCAGCGCGTCGAGCCCCATCACCATTGGATCGTGGAAGTGGCGCAGCCCTTCCATGTCGAAAACGACGATCTTGCGCAGCAGCGGCAACTCGTCGCGCACCTCGAGCAGCTTGTCGAGCTGCTCGTCGTTCTCGACGAAGGCGACGACGGTGCGCGAGTCCTCGCACAGGTAGCGGACCTGGCTCGCCGAATCGGTCGGGTAGATGCCGTTCGAGATGCCGGCAGCGCACAGGATGCCGAGGTCGGCGATGACCCACTCGACGGTCGTGTTCGACAGGACCGACACGCACTCGCGGGGCGCGACCTCGAGCGCGACGAGTCCCATTGCCACTTCGCGCACAGCGCGTCCGGTCTCGTTCCACGACCAGCTGCGCCACAGGCCGAGCTCCTTCTCGCGCATGAAGACGGCTTCGCCGCGCGCCCGCACTGCGTTTCGGAACAGCACCGGCAACGTCTCGCCCGGCACCACGACGTCGTGAATCGGCCGGATGTAGCCGAGATCCCAGATGCCGCTCATGCGCTCACCGCCAGGTCTTCTTCTTCTTCCAGCGCCGCTCGCCGCGGGCGCCGGTCTCTCGCATCCCGAGATAGAACTCGCGGATGTCTTCCTTCTCGCGCAATGCCGCGCAGGTGTCCTCCATGACGATGCGGCCGTTCTCGAGCACGTAGCCGTAGTCGGCGGCCTCGAGCGCCATGTTCGCGTTCTGTTCGACCAGCAGCATCGTCGTGCCGCGCTCGCGGTTGATGCGCACGACGATCTCGAAGATCTCGCGCGTGAGCTTCGGCGAGAGTCCGAGGCTCGGCTCGTCGAGCAGGATCAGGCGCGGCGCGGCCATGATCGCGCGCGAGATCGCCAGCATCTGTTGCTGTCCGCCCGACAGCAATCCCGCGTCCTGCGCGGCGCGCTCGCGCAGGATCGGGAAGTAGTCGAACACCGATTCGAGGTCGCGCGCGACGCCGTCGCGGTCAGCGCGCGTGTACGCGCCCATCATCAGGTTGTCGCGCACCGACAGCAGCGGAAAGACTTCGCGCCCCTCGGGAACGTGCGAGACGCCGCGCCGAACGATCCACGCGGGGTCGCGCGCCGTGATGTCCTCGCCGTGGAGACGGATCGACCCCTTGCGCGGATCGATGATCCCGGAGATCGTCTTCAGGATCGTGGTCTTGCCGGCGCCGTTGGCGCCGAGCACGGTCGCGATCTGCCCCTCGCGCACCTCGAGGCTGACGCCGCGGATCGCCTTGATCGGGCCGTAGGCGCTCTCGACGTTGAGCAGCTCGAGGATCGCGTCGTTCACGGCTCGCGCCTCCGCAGCGAGCTGGCATCATCGGCCGCGCCGAGATAGGCCTCGACGACGCCCGGATGCGCCTGGACCTCGGCGGGCGAGCCGGTCGCCAGCACCTCGCCCTGGTTCATCGCCAGCACCCGGTCCGACACCCGCGACACCAGCGACATGTCGTGCTCGACCATCAGCACCGTGATGCCGAGGTCGGTGCGGATGTCCTGGATCCAGAACGCCATGTCGTTGGTCTCCTCGGGGTTCAGACCCGAGGAGGGTTCGTCGAGCAGCAGCAGCTTCGGCTCGGTGGCGAGCGCGCGCGCCAGCTCGACCACCTTGCGCACGCCATAGGGCAGACCCGCCACCATCGTGTCGCGGTAGTGCTGCAGGTCGAGGAACTCGATGATCTCCTCGACGCGGCGCCGCGTTTCGCGCTCGGCCGCGCGCACCTGTGGCGCGAACACGAGTTCGCGCCACAGGTTGCTGCGCCGGTGAACGTGGCGGCCGATCAGCAGGTTCTGCAGCACCGTGGCGTGCTCGAAGAGCTCGATGTTCTGGAAGGTGCGCGCGATCCCGAGCTCGGCGATCCGGTGCGGGGCGACCGCCGTGAGCGGGCGGCCCTCGAATTCGATCGACCCGGCCGTCGGGTCGTAGATCCGGCTGATCAGGTTGAACACGGTGGTCTTGCCGGCGCCGTTGGGCCCGATCAGCGTGAATACCTCGCCCGGTTTCACGTCGAAGCTGACGCCGTTGACCGCGAGCACGCCGCCGAAGCGGACGCCGAGGTCGCGCGCGCTGAGCAGCATCCCGCTCATCTGAGCCGGTCCGACTTCTGGAACGCCTTCTGCCGCCGGAACATGCCGCGGCGGTAGAACGGGAACAGCTGGAACCAGGCGCGCACCTTGAGCCAGCGGCCGTACAGGCCCATCGGCTCGAACAGCACGAACGCGATCAGCACGACGCCGTAGACGACCGCCTGCAGCCCCACCGCCTGGCCGATCGCCGGGGGCAGCAGGTCCTTGCCGAGCGCGATGACCTGCGGCATCGTGATCAGGAAGATCGCGCCGAGGAACACGCCGTGAATCGAGCCCAGGCCGCCGATGACCACCATCAGCAGCAGGTCGATCGAGTGCACGATGCCGAACTGGTCGGGCGACAGGAACCGGATCTGGTGCGCGTAGAGCGCGCCGCCGACGCCGGCGAGCGCGGCCGAGAGCATGAACGACAGCGTCTTGTAGCGCGCGAGGTGGATCCCCATGCTCTGCGCCGAGATCTCGGAGTCGCGGATCGCGACGAAGGCACGGCCGGTCGGCGAGCGCAGCAGGTTCAGCACCAGCAGCGTGCAGGCCACCGTGATGGCGAAGCAGACCAGGTAGAACGAAGGCGCGGTGTCGGCCTTCCAGCCGAAGACGTCGATGGCCGGCACGATCTTGCCGGCGTTGCCGCCGGTGACGCTCTCCCAGCGGGCCAGCACCTCTTCGACGATGAAGCCGAACGCGAGCGTGGCGATTCCGAGGTAGATGCCCTTCACGCGCAGCGCCGGCAGGCCGACGATCGCGCCCACGGCGGCCGACAAACCCATCGCGACGGCGAGCGACAGCGGGAACGGCCAGCCGTGTGCGGCGAGCACGGTTTCGGTATAGGCCCCGACGCCGAGGAACGCCGCGTGCCCCAGCGAGAACAGCCCCGTGAATCCCGCCAGCAGCATCAGCCCGAGGCCGACGACGCTGTAGATCAGCACGAAGGTCAGCTGGGCGAGCCAGTACTCGGGCAGCGCCCACGGCGCCACGAGCAGGCAGGCCAGCAGCAGCGTGTACCAGAACCGGTCGCCGCCGTGGCGCGCGAGGTCGATGTCCTCGTCGTAGCGGGTCCGGAAGAGAAACCGCATGGTCGTCCTCAGACCTTCTTGCGCAGGCTCTCGCCGAACAGGCCATTGGGCCTGATCATCAGCATGGCCAGCACCACGACGTAGGCGGCGACGTCCTTGAAGCCCTCCGGCAGGAAGAAGCCCGACATCGACTCGACGATCCCGATGATGAGCCCGCCAACGATCGCACCGGGCAGGCTGCCGAAGCCGCCGACGACCGCTGCCGGAAACGCCTTCAGCCCGATGAAGCCCATGTTGGCGTGGATGAACGTGATCGGCGCGAGCAGCAGCCCGGCGACGGCCGCCACTGCCGCGGCGAGGCCCCAGACCAGGCCGTTGAGGCGCTTGACCGGGATGCCCATGTACCAGGCGGCGAGCTGGTTCTGCGACGAGGCCTGCATCGCGATGCCGACCTTGCTGTAGCGGAACAGCAGGTACAGCGCCAGGCACAGGATGGCCGTGACGGCAATGACGGCGAGCTGTTCGAGCGCGAACACGACGCCGCCCAGCTGGATCGCCTCGTTGCGGTAGGGCACGGGCAGCGTGTGCGTGTCGGTGCCGACGTTCGGGATCATGGTGATCGCGCCGCGCGCGACGTAGCCGATGCCGATCGTCAGCATGACGATCGAGAACGCGGGCTGGCCGAGGATCGGGCGGATCACGACCCGCTCGAGCAGGATCCCGAACACGCCCATCGCAGCGATGGTCGACAGCACCGAGAGCCAGAACGGGAACCCGAGTGCGGCCATCAGCGCCAGCCCGAGGAACGCCCCGACCATCATCAGCTCGCCCTGCGCGAAGCTGACCGTCTCGGTCGCCTTGTAGATCAGGACGAAGCCGAGCGCGATCAGTCCGTAGATGCAGCCTTGAGCGATTCCGCTCACCAGTACCTGCAGGACCTGCAAGGGCGTGTCTCCTCGGGGTGCGCCGGGCTGCGTCGCAGGCAGGGTTCCGGGCCTTGCAGCGCTCCCCGACCCGGATGTTAGTACGGAGCGATTCCCCTTGATGGCGGGGGTAAACCCGTAATCAGCTGATCACGTAGGCCGACGATCCGGTGGCGATCAGCGCGCCGGCGTCGTTGACCAGCGTCATCTGCGCCGAGCCGATCCGGCCGCCCAGCCGCGTGATGCGTGCGGCCGCGTGGAAGCACTTTCCGATGCCCTGCTGCAGGAAGTCGATCCGCAGGTCGATCGTCCCGATGCGGACGAAACGCTGCACGACCTGTTCGGCCGGTTCGTTGCGGTGCTTGTCGGCGATCGCGCACATCAGCGCGAAACCGGCCGTGGCGTCGAGCACCGCTGAAATCACGCCGCCGTGCAGGCGGCCGTACATGAAGTGCCCGACCAGTTCCGGCTTCATGTCGAAGCGCACGCGCGGCTCGGCCGGGTCGAACGACTCGATGGTGAAACCGATGACCTTGTTGAAGGCGATCAACTGCTCGAACACTTCGCGCATCATCTGCTCGAAGCGCTGCTGGTCCTCGGCGGGGCGGGGCGGATGCGGGTGCGGGGCGTGGGACATGTTCGGTTCCAGGGACGGAATGGGCCTGCGTCGGCGCGGGCTATCGACGCCGGCCGTGTTCGAGCAACAGGTCGCGGATGGCGGCCACCCCCTCGTCGACCGGCAGCAGCGGCTGCCGGGGCGGCAGCACGCCGATCACCTGCCGCTCGTAGTCGAGAAAGACGGGAACGATCGGCACCTGCGCAGCCTGCGCGATCCGGTAGAAGCCCGACCTGAACGGCGCCCCCTGACGCCGGGTGCCCTCGGGCGCCACGCCGACCCACAGCGCCCTGGCCTCGGCGAAGCGGGCCTGCAGGGTCTCGGCCAGTCCGTTGGGGCGCCCGCGGTCGACCGGAATTCCGCCCAGCCACGTCATGAAGCGCCCGAGCGGCCCGCGGAAGAGCGTGTGCTTGCCGACGAACGACACCCGCAGGCGCAGCACGAAGACCGCTGCGATCGCGTGGACGAAGTCCCAATTCGACGAGTGCGGGGCCACCGCCACCACGGCGCGCGCCAGGTCCGGGATCTCGCCCTCGATGCGCCAGCCGCGCCAGCGCATCCAGGCCAGGCCGAGGCGGCCCAGCAACCCGTAGTCCCGGCGCGGCACGTTCGGGCCGGGCACGGGCAGCGGCGCGGCCGAGCCGGAGCGGATCTGCGAGAGCATCGCGCCACTATAATGGACCGCGCATGCTTGCCGAAAACCAGGTTCCCTTGTACGTCGATCTCGACGGCAGCGTGGTCAGGACCGACACGCTGTGGGAGTCGTTCGCGAGCGCGCTCAGGGTCGATCCGCTGGCCGCACTGGCCGCGCTGCGCACGCTGGCGACCGGACGGGCCGCGCTGAAGCAGCGCCTGGCGGAGCTGGGGGCGCCCGAGGTCGGATCGCTGCCGCTGCACGAGTCGCTGCTGGCGTGGCTGCGCGAGCAGCGGGCGCTGGGCCGGCGGATCGTGCTGGCAACGGCCGCCGACCGGTCGCTCGCCGAGTCCGTGGCGGCCCGCGCCGGCCTGTTCGACGCCGTCCTGGCGAGCGACGGGCGGCACAACCTGAAGGGGCGCAACAAGCTCGAGGCGATTCGCGCCGACGCGGGCGGGGCGCCGTTCGATTACTGCGGCAACGGGCCGGAGGACGTCGAGATCTTCGCGCAGGCGCGCCGGGCGATCGTCGTGGGCGCGCCCGAGCGCGTGCTGCGCGAGGCGCGGCGGCGCGCGGACGTGGCGGCCGTGTTCGATCCGAAGCCGACGCGCGCGCAGCGCCTGCGTTCGTGGGCCGGCGCCGTGCGGCCGCACCAGTGGCTCAAGAACGTGCTGGTGCTGGTGCCGCTGCTCACGGCGTTCCGCATCGACGAGGGCGAACTGCTGGTCGATGCGCTGCTCGCGTTCCTGTCGTTCAGCCTCGCGGCCTCGGGCGGCTATGTGCTCAACGACCTGCTCGACCTCGCCGCCGACCGGCGCCACCCGCGCAAGCGCGAACGCGCCTTCGCGGCCGGCCGGCTGTCGGTGCGCAGCGGCTTCGCCGGCGCGGCGCTGCTGCTGGCGGCGTCGCTCGCGATCGCCTGGGCGGTCGGCGAACGCTTCACGGCGGCGGTGCTCGCTTACCTGGCGATGACCGGGTTCTACTCGGCGCTCGCCAAGCGCATCGCGCTCGTCGACGTCGCGATGCTCGCCGGCCTGTACACGCTGCGCGTGCTGGCCGGCGGCGCCGCCACCGGGATCGCGGTGTCGTTCTGGCTGCTCGCCTTCTCGGTGTTCCTGTTCTTCAGCCTGGCGCTGCTCAAGCGCTGCGGGGAACTCGTCGCGCAGCTCGAACGCGACGAGGAGACCGGCAAGGGCCGCGGCTACGCGGTCAGCGACCTGGCGGTGCTGCAGTCGCTCGGCATCGCGACATCGTGCGCAGCGCTCGTCGTGCTGGCGCTCTACGTCAACGATCCCGACGTGATGCGCCGCTATGCGTCGCCGCAGATGCTGTGGCCCGTGCTGTTCGGCCTGCTGGTCTGGATCGGTCGCCTTTGGCTGGACACCGCGCGCGGCCGCATGCACGACGACCCGCTGGTCTACGCGCTGCGCGACCGCGGCAGCCGCTGGCTGCTGGGCCTGCTGCTGGCCCTGTTCGGCGCCGCCGCAGTGCTCAGGTTGCCGATCTGAGCGCTGCGGTCAGCCCATCGTCGAGGGCAGCCACAGCGAGATCGCCGGAAACGCGCACAGGATCACGAGTCGCACGATGTCGACCGCGATGAACGGCATCGTTCCCCGATAGATCGCGCCGAGCGGCACGTCGCGAGCGATCGAGTTGATCACGAACACGTTGATCCCGACGGGCGGGCAGACCATGCCGAAGGTGACTGCCATCACGATGATCACGCCGAACCAGACCGGATCGAAGCCGAGCTGCATCATCGCCGGAAACACGATCGGGACGGTGAGCAGGATCATCGCGAGCTCGTCCATCACCGCGCCGAGCACGAAGTAGCCGAGCATCACCAGCGCGAGCACGCCGTAGGGGCCGACCGGCAGGTTCACGAGCAGCTCGACCGCCTTCTGCGTGACCTGCGTGTTGGTCAGGAAGTAGCCGAACAGGTAGGCGCCCAGCTCGATCGCCATGATCGCCGACGACACCCGCAGGGCGTCGACCAGCGCCGCGCGGATCTGCGGCGGGCGCAGCCGGCCGCGCACGACACCGATCAGCAGCGTGCCGGACGCGCCGATCCCGGCCGCCTCCTGCACGGTGAACAGGCCGCCGTAGATTCCTCCGAGCACGAACAGGAATAGCAGCAGGATCGCCCACAGGTCCTTCAGCGACGCGACCCGTTCTGGCCACGTGTGCTGTTCTCCCCTGGGCATGCTCTGCGGCGAGCGCCAGCCGATCGCCTGGATCACGAGGAAGTAGAAGCCGACCGCCATCAGCCCCGGCAGCACGCCGGCCGCGAACAGCTTCGTGATGTCGGTTTCGGTCATGATCCCGTAGAGCACGAAGATGACCGACGGCGGGATCATGATGCCGAGCGTGCCGCCGGCCGCGATCACGCCGGCCGAGAAGCCCGGCGCGTAGCCGGCGCGCCGCATCTCTGGCAGCGCCACCTGGGTCATCGTCGCCGCCGTCGCGACCGACGATCCGTTGATGGCGGAGAACCCTCCGCAGGCGGCCACCGACGCGAGCGCGAGCCCGCCGCGGCGATGCCCGAGCCACGCGCGTCCGGCGGCGAACAGTTCGCGGCTCATCCCCGAGTGCGACGCGAAGGCGCCCATCAGGATGAACATCGGGATCACGCTGAGGTTGTAGTCGGTCAGCACCGACAGCGGCACGTTGGCTAGCAGGTTCAGGCCGGTCTTGAGGTTCGTGAGCGCCGCGAAGCCGGCCACGCCGGCGATGCCCATCGCGATGCCGATCGGCACGCGCAGCGCCATCAGCACGAACATGCCGACGAAGCCGAACAGGGCGACGAGGTCACGATCCATGACCGGCCTCCGGCTGCGGGGCGTGCCCGCCGTCGCTCGCCCGCCCGCGTGCCAGTTCGATCGCGCGCAGCGCACCGAGCAGTGCTGCGACCGTCGCGCCGACGGCGCCGAGCGCGTAGAACCAGACCAGCGGCAGCCGCAGGTCGCTGCTCGCCTGCGTGCCGGTGCCGCTCACCTTCACCCACACCATCCACGCGAGCGGGGCGAGGAAACCCAGCGTCACGAGCGTCGCGAACAGGTCGAGCCAGCGCCGACCGCGGTCACCGAGGTGTTCCCAGAGAATGTCGACGCAGATGTGTCCGCCGCGGTAGGTGGCGATGGCGATGCCCCAGAACAGCGCGATCGCCTGCAGCTGCTTCGAGCCGTCGAACCAGTCGGGAATCTGGAGGCTGAAGATGTCGCGCAGGACGACGTTGCCGGCCGTCAGCAGGGCGATCGCCAGCAGGAACACCGCAGCCACGTTCTCGGTGGCGGACAGCAGGCGGTTCATCGCGTTGCGCCGTGGGGGTGGGCGGGCGCCGGCAGGCGCCGCGCGGAAACGAAGCGGCGCCGGGCGTGCTGCCCGGCGCGCTCGTCCGGCGGCGGGCGCCGCGGTTCAATAAGCGGCGTCGCGCTTCTTCAGCTCGTTGCGCAGGGCGTCGAGCACGGTCTTGCCGTCGTGGCCTGCCTTGTTGGCCGCCGCCACCCACTGCGTGTAGAGCGGCTCGGCGGCGTCGCGCCAGGCCTTCTTCTGCTCGGGGGTGAGCTTGACGATGGTGTGGCCGGCCATCTTCTCCATCTTGCCCTGGCCGGAGTCCTCGTCGTCGCCCCACGCGGCGCCGACCTTGCCCGCCCACTCGTTGGTGCAGTGGTCGTCGACGACCTTCTTCTGCCCGGCCGACAGCTTGTCGTACCAGCCCTTGTTCATCGTCCACGCGAAGGTCGTCGCGTAGAGCTTGTGGTCGTTGTGGAACTTCACCACCTTGTCGATGCCGAAGGTGATGATCGAGTGCCACGGGAAGACGATCGCATCGGCCACGCCCTTCTCGAGCGCGTCGCGCGACTCGGGCGCCGACACCTGGACGTTGGTCGCGCCGAGCAGCGACATGTAGGCCGCCATCGTGCCGTTGGACGGGCGGATCTTCATGCCCTTGATCTGTCCCGGGTCGGCGATCGCGCGCTTCGAGTGCAGCGTGCCCGTGTGCACGTGCGCGAAGCACAGCCGCACGTCGCCCATCTCCCTGGCGGCATGCGGGCGGTACCACGCGTCGAGCGCCGTCGAGCCGCGCGCGGCGCTGCTCATCAGCATTGGCAGCTCGCCGGCCGCGAAGACCGGGAAGCGGCCGGCCTGGTAGCCGGGGTTGACCCAGGTCATGTCGGCGATGCCGTCGCGCGCCATGTCGTAGTGGTCGGCGGCCTTGCCGAGCTGCTGCGCCGGGAAGAGCATCACCTTGATCGAGCCCTTCGACGCCGCCTCGACCGACTTCGCTCACGGCTCGAAACCGAGCTTCGCGAGCGGATGCGTCGGCGGCAGCCAGTGCGCGAAGCGCATCTCGACCGGCTTGTCCTGCGCGGCGGCCGGAGGCGCGGCGAGCGCGATCGTGGCGGCGGCCGCGGCGACGGCGGCGGCGAGCGGAATCCTGCGGGCTTTCATCGATGGTCTCCTCGTTCGAACAGTGTTCTGGATTCTCGTCCGGGCCGGGCTCCCGGGTCAGCGCGAAGTTACTACAGTTGAAGGCGCATTGCGTGGCTTTCTGCTCCACACGATCGGCTTCTCGGCCGGCGGCAACGGGGTAACGCCGGCGCGCTCGAGCGCGCGTTCGAGTTCGCGTCCGGCCGGCTCGGCGAGCGCCGCTTCGATGGCCTGGCGCAGCTCGGTGGCGTCGCTCGGCGTCGGCGCGTCGGCGTTCCCGAGCGAGCGCTCGACGAGCGTGTCGAAGATCCGCGCGAAGCTCGCGCGGCCGCGCCGCTGGGTATCGCCGTAGCCCTTGAGCACGCGCGGCAGCCCGGCCAGCGCAGCGGCGAACTGGGGGGCGGCGGCGAGGCTGCGCACGAGCGCGGCGAGCCAGCGCTCGATCGCCTGCTGCTCCTCGTGAAAGCGCAGCGAGCGGCGGCGCAGCGGTCGCAGCCACGCCAGCAGCCGCAGCATCAGCAGGCCGTGCAGTCGCGTGGCCGGCAGGTGCAGCCCCGGCCCGGGCTGGTCGAGCGTGCCGCGACGCTGCGCGCGCGAGCGCAGCCGCATCCCGAGCGCGCGCGGCAGGATCGCCGCCACCTCGTCGAGACCGGGGCGCAGGTAGTCGACGACGTCGAGCAGTTCGTCTTGGCGCACGCGGGCTTCCGCGCGGATGCGTTCGACGCGGCTGCGGCGGGACTTCAGGTCGGCGACCCGGATCACGTCCTCGTAGCTCATCCACAGTGCCAGGTGACGCGCGGCGTCGGCGAGCGCCGCGCCGGTCGAGGCCGATGCCCGGTCGGCGCCGCCGCTCGTGCCGGCAGCGCCGCTGGCGTCGGCGAGGCGCCGCAGGCGCTCGACGTACAGGCGCGCGTAGGCGCCATCCTGGTAGTCGATCAGGCGCGCCACCCCGTGGGCGGCGTGTTCGCGCATCGGAGCCGGCAGGGTTGCGAGCAGCGGCGCCCACATCTCCGGAGAGGCGCGGGCGGCGCGCTCGACCCCGGCAGCCGCGAGCGCCTCGCGCGCCGCGCCGGTGGCGGCCGCGTCGAACGCCGCCGAGAAGCCGGCGAGGCTCGACTGCACGCCGATGCCGCCGTCGCGGATCACTCGCTCGCAGGTCTCGCGGGGCCATGGCAGGGCGCCCGCACCGGCCAGTGCGCCGAACATCACCGCGCTGATCACGGTGCCGTGCGCGGCGGCGATCGACGCCATGTCGAGGCTGACGTAGCGCGCGGCGAGCGCCCGCGCGGCGGCGTGGATGGTGGCGTCGTCGCTGCGACCGTCGCCCATCTGCATCTTCTCCCGGGTCGTGTAGACCCGATGCGAGGCGGCGATCAGCGTCGTGCGCTGCGGGTTCACGAAACCGCGCTCGACCATGCGGCCGGCCTCGACCAGTTCGCTGGCAAGCACGACGTCGACCGCGCCGGGCATCGGACTGAGCGCGAACACCGGTTGCGCGTCGTCGCCCAGCGGCTCACGCATCAGCTCCACGTAGTAGCTGGTGGAGCCGGTGCGCTGCGCGACCCCCGGCACCGAGGTGGTCTGCACCGGCAGGCCGCTCGCGAGCGCGCACTGGACGATCCAGTCGTTGAGCACGCCGCCGCCCTCGCCGCCGAGCGCCGCGATCAGGATCGAGAAGGGTCGGGCTGCGCTCATGTCAGGCCGGCTGCAGCGCGCGGAAGAGGGCGGCGCGCACGCGCGCCCGCAGCCGCTCCCAGCGAGTCGGATGGGTGACGATCTCGGCGCGCCAGAACGACGGGCACAGCACCGCGGCGTGCGCGACCTCGCCGCACAGGCCGCAGCCGACGCAGTCGTTGGTGACGTGCGCGACCGGGTCGACCTTCAGCGGATCGGCCGGCGTCTTCACCGTCAGCGTCGGGCACCCCGACAGCCGGATGCACGAGTGGTCGCCGGTGCAGGTGTCCTCGTCGACGCCGAAGCGCGTGCGCACGACGCGCCGGCCTTCCTTCAGCGCCCGCGCGCGCAGCGGCTTGAGCCGCCGCTGGCGCTCGAGCTGGCATTCCCCGTCGGCGATCACGACCTTCAGGCCGTCGAACGACGACGTGAGCGCCTCGTGCAGGGTCTTGCGCACGTCATCGACGCGGTAGTTGTCGACCGTGCGCAGCCATTTCACGCCGAGGCCCTTGAGCGTGCTCTCGATGGTGGTCTCGTTGCCGGTCGCGCTGGTGCCTTCGGCCACGCGCCGCGATTCGGAGCTCGGTGTCGAGATCGTTTCCTGCGTGCCGGTGGCCGAGGTGTAGCCGTTCTTCATGATCACGAGCACGCCGTCGGCCTGGTTCAGCAGCGCCGAGGTCACGCCCGAGAGCAGTCCGTTGTGCCAGAAGCCGCCGTCGCCCATGATCGCGATCGGTCGCTTGGCCGAGAAGTTGCGCACGCCCGCGCTGCTTGCGAGGCTCATCCCGTAGCCGAGGATCGACTGGCCGAACGAGAACGGCGCGAAGGTCGCGAACGAGTGGCATCCGATGTCGGCCGACACGTGCAGCCGGCCGAGGTCCTGTTCGACGAGCTTGAGTGCTGCGAACACCGGGCGTTCTGGGCAGCCGGTGCAAAAGCCCGGGGGACGCGCCGGAACCTGCCCCCCGAGCAGGTCGGCGGCGCGCGCGCGCAGTTCGCCGATCTCGCGCAGCGCGCGCTCGCCGGCTTCGCGCGGCAGCTCGGGCGCGTGCTGCTGCAGGTAGCGCGCGAGCCCGGACAGGATCACCTCGGCGGTGTACTCGCCCGCCATCGGCAGCAGGTCCTTGCCGTGCAGCGGCGTGGCCACGGCGGCGCGGCGCAGGATCGAGCTGATCTCCTGTTCGATGAACTCGGGCTGGCCTTCCTCGAGGATCAGCACGGCGCGCTTGCCGGCGCAGAATTCCGAAAGCTGCTCCGGCACCAGCGGGTAGACGACGTTGAGATTGAGGATCGGGATGCGCGAGCGGCCGCGGGCGTCCGCCAGCCCCAGCGTCTGCAGCGCGCGGACGAGGTTGTTGTAGAGGCCGCCCTGCACCACGATGCCGAGCTCGCCGAGATCGCCGTCGAAGCGCTCGTTCAGGCCCGCATCGACGATGTAGCGTCGCGCGGCCGGCATCCGCAGCTCGTACTTGGCTCGCTCGTGATCGAAGGTGGCCGGCGGGTGCGCGAGGCGGTCGTAGTCGAAGGCGGCCGGCTCGGACTGCAGTTCACGGGTGGAGATCTTCGGCCGCACGTTGTCGCTCGCGACGAAGCTGCCGCGCACGTGGCAGGCGCGGATGCGCAGCTCGAGAATCACCGGCGTGCTCGACGCCTCCGACAGCTCGAAGCCACGCTCGACCATGCGCACGATGGTCGGCAGGTTCGGCCGCGGATCGAGCAGCCACAGGCCGGACTTCATCGCGAACGCGTGCGTGCGCTCCTGGATCACGCTCGCACCCTCGCCGTAGTCCTCGCCGACGACGATCATCGCCCCGCCGATCACGCCGGGCGACGCCAGGTTGGATAGCGCGTCGGAGGCGACGTTGGTGCCGACGACCGACTTCCAGGTCACCGCGCCGCGCACCGGATACATGATCGAGGCGCCCAGCATCGCGGCCGCCGACGCCTCGTTCGCGCAGGCCTCGACGTGCACGCCGAGTTCGTCCATCGTCTCGCGCGCCTGCACCATCACGTCGAGCAGGTGCGACACCGGGGCGCCCTGGTAGCCGCCGACGTAGCTGACCCCCGACTGCAGCAGCGCCTTGGTGACGGCGAGGATGCCTTCGCCATGGAAGGTCTCGCCGGCGCCGAGGGCCAGCGAGCGGATCTCTTCGGAGAACGAACGTTCCAAGGACCGACTGCGCGACAGGAGGTTGCGGGTTCGTTGCGGGGCAGCGCTAGGGCGCGGCCTCGGCAGCGCTCCGGGGCTTGATCGGATCGGACCTTAGTCGTAGGCTCGATATCCGTCAAATGGATTCACGCAATCAACGACATTCAGGAAATCAATGACGCTGCGCTTCGACCGCCTCGACCTGAACCTGCTGCGCGTGCTGCTGGAGATCGACCGCGCTCGCTCGGTCACCGACGCCGGGCGCCGGCTCGCGCTCAGCCAGCCCGCGACCAGCAACGCGCTGGCGCGGCTGCGCGAGGCGTTCGGCGATCCGCTGTTCGTCCGCGGCGCGGGCGGACTGACGCCGACGGCGCTCGCCGAGCGCATCGTGCCGGCAGCGGCGCGTCACCTCGAAGCGCTCGAGGCGGCGCTGACCGGTGCCGAGGTCTTCGACCCGTCCGAGAGCGTCGTCGAGTGGCGGCTGTCGCTGTCGGACCTCGGCGAGGCCGTCTTCCTGCCGCGCATCGTCGAAGCCGTGCTGCGCGAGGCGCCGCACACGCGCTTCGTCAACGTCGGCGTGCCGGCCGAGCGCGTCGCCGACGCGCTCGCGCGGCGCGAAGTCGGGCTCGCGATCGGCATGATGGACCCCGGGCAGGCAGGCGTGCGATCGAAGCTGCTCTTCAGCGAGCACTACGTCGTGCTGGGGAGCCAGGACGCGCCGCCGGCCTGGCGCACGCGCAGGGGGTTCGGCGACGCGCGCCTGGTGCTGGCATCGCCGGCCGCGACCTACCATCGCGGCGTTGCCGACGCGCTGGAGCGTCACGGGCTGGCGGATCGCGTCGCGGTGCGCGCGCGCCACTACGCGTCGGTGCCGGATCTGGTGGTCGAGCGCCGGCTGGCGGCGATCGTGCCGAGCATGTTCGCGCGCATGGCTTGCCAGCGCTCCCGGCGCCTGGCGATGTGGCCGCTGCCGCTGAAGATGCCGCCGTACGAGGTGCGAATGGTCTGGCACGCCGCGAGTGATGCCGACGCGGCGCAGGGCTGGCTGCGGGAACGGGTGCTGAAGCTGTTCGGGCGGGAGCGCGCGCGCACACATGCCCGGTGACGAGGGGCGGCGCCTCCTCAGGCGGCGGCTGCCTTGCGCCGGCCGGCCGCCGCCGGGCTCGCGCGCTTCGCGGTCGGGGTCGCCTTCGTCGCCTGCGACACGGCAGGTGACGTCGACTTGCCGATCATCAGGTCGCAGAGCATGTCCACCACGTCGTCGGCCTGCTTCGTGATGCCGGTGACCCTGAAGTTGACCGCGAAGCCGTCGAACGCCATGAACAGCAGATGCGCCAGCGCCTGCTCGGGAACGTCCATGTCGGGGCAGTCGGACAGCGCTTCGCGAATCATCGACGCAACCTTGCGCTCCGAGCGCAGGAGCAACTCGCGCGAGTAGGGTTCGTCGACGGACAAGGTCGACAGCGCCTGAAGGATGTTGTTGGCGAAGCAGTTGTTGGCGCTCGGGATGTCCCGCAGAACGCTGACGAGGATCTTGCGCAGACGCCTGCGGGGATCCCTGATGCGCGCCACTTCGGCGCCCAGCAGGTCGAGCCGGTGATCGAGCCAGGGCTCGTAGAGCGCGTAGAGAATCCCGAGCTTCGACGGAAAGTAGTTGTAGATGTTGGACATCGTGACGCGGGATTCGCTCGCGATGTCCGACAGTGTCGTGCCCGAGTAGCCCTTCGCCGTGAAGAGATCCTTCGCCGCGGCGAGGATCGCTTCACGAACTGCCTTCTTCTTGATCTGTGCCATGGATGCTTGCCGGGGGCTGCGGCTCGCGGCCACCTCGTTGCGGAGGCGTTCGCGTGCGTATGCGCTGGTAATGCGCGCGGATGATAGCAAGTCGATCCTCGCGCCACCTGCCCGGCGTGCCGGAATCGCGTCCCGGCGGCCGCGCCCGGGGCCGATCCGGACGCGGGAAACCCCCGATGTCCAGGCCAATTGACAGCCCGGCCGGATTGGGACTAAATTGGATCCATAAAAGAACACGATACGTTTTTGAGGAGACGCACCGGATTCGGGGAAGGCTGTCCCGTCCCGGTTTCTGACGAACCACCGACCCCACTTCCCGGAATGCTGGCGCGCATCCTGACGGCGCCGGCAGGTTCGTGCAGTTCGGACTCTGGCGTGGCGATTCGGCGAGGCGATTGCGATCACGAAGTGCACGGCAACGACGGCGTAGGCGACACCGAACACAGGAGCGGCAACGACCATGAGCAAGGCGAAGGCGAACTGGTACGACATGCGGGAGTTTCTCGAGTACCTCGACAAGAAGGGCGACTTGCACCGGATTGGCGACGAGGTGGATCCCGACTGGGAGATCAACGGCATCACCCGGATCGGCTTGCAGGAGCACGGGCCGGCGATCCAGTTCGACCGGATCAAGGGGTGCGACTACCCGATGGTCACCAATCTCCTCGGCACCGACCGGCGCTTCCTCGCGGCCCTCGGCATGGAGCATTGGTCCACCTTCAACGACGAGTGGTGTCGCCGCACGGCGGTTCCGGTCAAGCCCCGGATCGTGTCGTCGGCGCCCTGCCAGGAGGTCGTGCTCGAGGGTGACGAGATCGACCTGGACCGGATCTGCAACACGATCTGGCATCAGTACGATGGTGGGCGCTTCCCCGGAACCCTCAGCGTGTCGATCACCAAGGACCGGGAAACGGGCGTGCACAACGCGGGCATCTACCGGATGGGCACCCTCGGCAAGAACAAGCTCGGATGGGGCGCCCCGGAATACACCCACGGTCGCCAGCACTACATCCAGTACGAGCGCCACGGCGAACCGATGCCGATGGCCGTCGTCACCGGTTACGACCCGACCGTGTTCATCGTCGCGAGCACGCGGACGCCTCCCAACGTCGATGAATTCGAGATCGCCGGGGGGTTGCGCGGCGAACCGCTCGACATGGTCAAGTGCCAGAGCGTCGATATCTTCGTTCCGGCGACCTGCGAGTTCGTCTTCGAGGGTTTCGTTCGGCCCGCGCATCGCGAGATCGAAGGCGGATTCGGCGAGTACACCGGCTATTACGGCGAGGCCCGCTCGAATCCGGTGTTCGAAGTGACCCGCGTGACGATGCGCAAGAACCCGATCTATCTCGGGGCGCGCGAACAGTGGTATCCGTCGGAGAGCGCATTCGCGGTCGGGAAATCCTCGCAGGCGGTTGCGTACCAGACCATCAAGGCCCTGGTTCCCGGGGTGCTCGACCTGCGCTGCGACGTCACCTACGAGGCCATCGTCAAGATCGACAAGCTCTTTCCGGGGCATGCGCAGCAGGTCATGGATGCCGTCTGGGGCGCGACCTATGCGCGCTACAAGCACGTCATCGTCGTCGACAAGGACATCGACATCTGGGACTACGACAGCGTGCACTGGGCATTGTCGACGCGGGTGCGGGCGGACCGCGACGTCAACATCCTCCCGCGACGCGCCGGGCAGTGGCTCGACCCGGCGGTCAGCCTGCGCGAGAAGGGCTGGCAGACCGGACTCGGCATCGACGCCACGATGTGCACCGAGGAGTACGAGTTCTGGGGCGAGAAGGCGCCGAGGACCGTCGATGATCCCCAGATCGTCGATCGGACGCTTGCGAAATGGGGCAGCAAGCTCACCTGGCGCAAGCGCTGACTCGGTCCCCGGGGGAGGCCATGGCCGCGCCGCGCCTGGAATTCCGGAAGGTGACCCGGTGCTTCAACGTGAAGGGCCGGGGGGGCGGCGTGGCCGAGCCGGTGGTCGCCGTCACCGATGTCAGTCTTGCCATCGGTGACGGCGAAGTCGTTTCGCTGATCGGTCCCAGCGGCTGCGGCAAGAGCACGCTGCTGACGATGGCCGCCGGTCTCGACCGGCCCAACGCCGGCGAGGTCTTCGTCGACGGGCATCGCGTGGAAGGACCGAATCGCCAGGTGGCCTTCATGCTCCAGAAGGACCTGCTGATGCCCTGGCGGACGATCCTCGGGAACATCGAACTCGGCCTCGAGATCCGCGGAGAACCCCGCGAGACTCGCCGGGCCCGGGCCGCCGACCACCTCGAACGATGCCGCCTGGGCAAGTTCGGTCATCACTACCCGCACCAGCTTTCCGGTGGCATGCGCCAGCGCGCGGCGCTCGCGCGCACGCTTGCCGTCGATCCGGACGTGATTCTGCTCGACGAGCCGTTCTCGGCAGTCGATGCGCAGACCAAGATGGTTCTCCAGAGCGATTTCAGCCGCGCGTTTGCGCAGGAGCGCAGGACCGCCCTGTTCATCACTCACGATCTCGCCGAGGCGGTGGCGCTGTCGGATCGCGTCCTGGTGATGAGCCAGCGGCCCGGCACCATCGTGCGGGAAATCGTGGTCGACATTCCGGATCGAGCGAATCCGTTCGCCCGCCGCCAGAGCACCCGGATGACCGAGTACGTTCGCGAACTGATGGCACTGTTGCACATCAACGAAGGCGATCACTGATCGCCACTGACACGAGGAGACAGGTCATGTTGAGGAAGACGTTTGCTGCATTGCGCCAGCTCACGCTGGCCCTGGGTCTCGCGGCTGCGCTCCTGCCGGCAGGAGCTGCCAGCGCGGCGGAGAAGATCACCTACCTGTTCCCGGCGCCGGCCGTGCTGCCCGCCTTTGCGCCGTTCATGCTCGCGCAGGCGAAGGGGTACTACGCGGCGGAGGGCGTCGAGGTCGAGTTCGTCGTCGGCAAGGGGGGCGCCGACGTCGCCAAGCAGGTGGGCGCCGGCAACGCCGACATGGGCGGCGGCATCGGCGACACCTCGGTGATCGTGCGACCCAACGGCGTGCCGGTGAAGACGGTGGCGGTGCTCGGGGGGCGCGCGCTGACGCAACTGATCTCGAGGGCGGATTCCGGAATCCGCAGCCCGGCTGACCTGAAGGGCAAGACCATTGCGGTCATGGCCTACCAGGACACGACGTATTACGCGCTTCTCGGCGCCCTGGCGGCCTTCAACCTGGGCAAGAACGACGTCAATGCCCAGGCCGTCGGGCCCGCCGGAGTCTCGAAGCTGATGATCAGCGGGGATGCCGTCGCGGCAGCGGCCGTTCCGGAGTGGGGCGCCGCGGTCGAGGATGCGGGAATCCGGCTCAACTGGATTTCGGTCGATCAGTACTTCCCCGGCATGGCGCAGGCGATCATCGCATCCGACGCCACGATCGCGAAGAAGCCGCAGGCGGTGCGCGGCTTCGTGCGCGCGACCCTCAGGGCGGTGGCGGAAGTGATGAAGGATCCGAAGGCGGCGGCGCAGGCGTATGTTGCTGCGGTGCCCCAGCACGCCGGCAAGGAGGCTGCGATGGCGAAGATCCTCGGCTATTACGCCGAGCGCGTCTATCCGGGACAGGCAGTGCTCGGGGAAATGGACGAGGCGCGGCTCGTCAAGCTGCAGGACTTCTACGTGTCGCAGGGGATCGTGCGCACGAAGACGCCGATCGCCGACCTCTACACCAACCAGTTCGTCCGCTAGGCCATGGCCGCCGCGCCTCGAGGCTCGGGGCGGTCTGCCCTGTCGGGCAGCCTTGCCCTGCTGGCGGCCTTCGCCGCCGCATGGCAATGGCTGCCCGGGTTGACGGGCATCCCCGAATTCATCATCCCGCCGCTCTCCGACGTGATCGTCGAGGCCGGGCGCATGGTCCGGGTCGAGAAGCTGCTCTTCCACACGGGAGTGACGCTGGCGGAGGTGGTGATCGGGTTCATCCTCGGCAGCCTTCTCGGCATGATCGTCGGCTATGGCCTGGGAGTCTCGCCCACAGCCGAGATGGTGCTGTCGCCCTACATCCTTGCGATGCAGATCGCCCCGAAGGTCGCGTTCGCGCCGCTGTTCGTCATGTGGTTCGGCTACACGATCTACCCGAAGATCCTGGTCGCGGTGCTGATCGTGTTCTTCCCGGTGATGGTGAACGTCCTCGGGGCAATGCACACGCTCGATCGCGACATGATCAACCTCGTTCGTTCGTTCAGCGCGACGCGCCTGCAATTGTTCTGGAAACTCGAGTTCCCGGCGTCGATGCCGCCGCTGTTCTCGGGCCTGCGAATCGCCTCGACGCTGGCCGTCATCGGTGTCCTGGTCGGCGAGATGGTCGGCGGCAACTCGGGGCTCGGGTACCTGCTGGTGTTCGGCGAGGGGCAGGCGAACACGGCGATGGTGTTCGTCACGATCGTGGTGCTCACGGTGATCGGAATCCTTGCTTACGCCGCGGTTGTGGCGGCGGAACGTGCGGTCCTCCACTACATGCCCGGACGCAGCCTCGAGACCGTCTGAGCGGAGGACGAGCGATGCCGGGCGCGGCTCTTGACTGACAGCCGAAAAATGAATACCGTTCCTTAAAGAGCGATGCAGACGGGGGTCGGCATCGTCTTCGCGAATCCCGAACACGATGTCGCGCGACCGCGTTGGCGCGCGACGAAACGGAGGTGAAATGGGCAAGGGGAAATGGGTCGTCGGCACGGACATCGGTGGAACCTTCACCGACGTGATCGGCGTGAATCTAGAGACGGGCGAGCAGCGCATCGGCAAGGTGCCCTCGACTCCCCCGACCTTCTTCGACGGCGTGATCAACGGGCTCAAGCGGGCCGGCCTGCGGGGCGAAGACGTTGCATCGTTCCGGCACGGCGCCACGGTGTCGACCAACGCGATCCTCGAGCGCAAGGGGGTGAAGACGGCGCTCATCACGACGGTCGGCTTCCGGGACGTGCTCGGCGGCGGGCGCGCGGAACGCATCTCCGCGTTTGAGCTGGACTGGGATCCGCCCGAGCTGATCATCCCGCGCCGCGACGTGCTGACCGTGCGCGAGCGCGTCAGCCCGTACGGGGAGATCCTCACGCCGCTGAGCGAGGAAGACGTGGTTACGGCCGCGCGCAAGTGCCGCAAGCGCGGTGTCGAGTCCGTCGCGGTCGTCTACATGGACTCGTTCATGAATCCCGCGCATGAAGTGCGCACGCGCGAGATCCTGCAGCGGGAGCTTCCGGGCGTCGACGTCACGCTGTCGCACGAGGTGCTGCCGCAGATGCTCGAGTTCGAGCGCACCTGCACGACCGTCCTGAACGCGTACATCGCGCCGATCCTCAAGAACTACCTGAGCGGCCTGTCGAGCCGGCTCAAGAAGGACTGGAACTTCAACGGCCCGATCCTCGTGACCACCTCGGGCGGCGGCGTGATCGGCATGGACGAGGCGGCGAAGATGCCCGCCAAGACCTTCCATTCCTCGCCGGTGTCGGGCGCGGTGGGGATGGCAGGCTACATCGGGTCGCTGGCCGGCTTCGAGAACGTGATCGCGTTCGAGACGGGCGGCACGACCAACAACGTCTCGATGATCTATCGCGGTTCGCCGGCGATCACGCACGAGTGGAAGATCCTCTGGAACGTGCCGTGCTGCCTGCCCTCGGTCGACACCGTGTACATCGGTTCGGGCGGAGGTTCGATCGGCTGGGTCGACAAGGGCAAGATCCTGAACGTCGGGCCGCAGAGCATGGGCGCGGTCCCGGGGCCGGCGTGCTACGGGCAGGGGGGCGAGGAGCCCACCAACACTGACTGCCAGATCGTGCTCGGCCGGATCGATCCCGAGTACTACCTCGGCGGCGAGCTGAAGGTCGACGGCAATCTGTCGCGCAAGGCGCTCTCGGAGAAGATCGGATCGCACTACGGCTGGACCGCCGAGGAATCGGCCGCCAACATGTACCGCGTGGCCATGGCGAACCTGATGATGGCGATGCGCATCCAGACGGTCGCGCGTGGGTGGGATCCGCGCGACTTCGCGATCGTTCCGTATGGCGGCGGAGGCTCGCTCTATGCGTGCGACCTGGCGCGCGAGATCGGCTCCCCGACCGTCGTGGTGCCGCCGCTGCCCGGCTACGCCTCGGCGTTCGGCGCGATCCGCGTCGACATGAAGCAGGAATTCACCACGCCGATCCACAAGGTCGAGGAAGAGATCGACTTCGGCTGGCTCAACGACGAGTTCGACGCGCTGGTCAAGCGCGCGGTCGGCATCCTGAAGAGCGAGGGCATCGCCGAAACGGACATCGTCGTGGAGCGGCTGGCCGACGTGAAGTACTTCAGCCAGAGCAGGTTCTTCACGGTGGCCGTCGAGCCGGGCCGCATCGACAATGTCGACGGAATCACCACCACCTTCATGGGGGCGATGCGCGAGGCCTACGGCTATACGCTGCCGCCCGGCTACGCGCCGGTGGAGATCGTCAACCTGCGGGTCGTGGTCAGGGGCCGGATCGAGAAGCCCGACCTGCAGCCGATCGAACGCACCAGCACCTTGCGCGATGCGCACAAGTGCAACCGGATGGTCTGGTTCCAGGACGCGGGATTCGTGCAGACGGACATCTATCAGCGCGAGTTGCTGCCGGCTGGAGCCACCTTCGACGGCCCCGCGATCGTGGAGCAGGCCGACACGACGGTGGTCATGCCGCCGCGGACCCACTGCCGGGTCGACAACTATGGCAATCTCATCATCCAGGTCGAGCGCTGAGAAGGACGAAATCATGTCGCAGAAATCGAGCACAGCCACAGCCGTCAAAGAGAAGATCGAGGATGCGGGCCTCGGCATGGACCTGATCACCTTCGAGGTGATGCGCAACGCGTTCGTTGCCGCCTGCTACGAGGCGTCGACGACCATCGAGCGCATCGCCTACCATCCGGTGATCGGGATGGGGCGTGACCGCTCCAACGCGATCCTCACGCCCGATGCGCGGCTGGTCGCGCACGGACATACCGATGCGGCGGCGCACTATGCGTCGTTCGAGCCGTCGGTGCAGGAACTGCTGAAGGACATCTCCCGCGAGAGCATGAAGCCAGGGGACACCTTCCTGTTCAGCGACCCGTATCGCACCGGTTCGCACGTCAACGACACGCGGATGATCCGGCCGATCTTCTTCCGCGGCCAGATCGTCGCGTTCGCGTGCACGGTGATCCACTGGGCCGACATGGGAGGGCCGCTGCCCGGCACTTTCAACCCCGAGGCGACCAGCTGCTATGCGGAGGGCATCCGCATCCCGCCGATCCGGTTGTTCAAGGAGAACAAGCTCGACGAGGAGCTGTTCAGCCTGATCGCCATCAACATCCGCGGCTCGATCGAGCGCCGGGCCGACCTGCAGGCGCAGTTCGAGGCCTCGAGCCTGATCGACCGGCGGGTGGTCGAGCTGTGCGAGCGCTACGGGGTCGAGACGCTGTTCCAGGCCTACGAGGAACAGTTCAACTACACCGAGCGCATGATGCTGGCCGAGCTGGCCGCGCTGCCCGACGGCACCTGGCAATTCGAGGACTTCGGCGACCAGGACGTGATGTCGCCCGGCAAGCCGCCGATCCGCGTGCACTGCGTGATGACGAAGAAGGGCACCAAGCTCACCTTCGACTGGACCGACTCGGACAAGCAGCCGCGGGCCTCCTGGGGCGGCACGCGGGCCACGCTGATCGGCGGCACCTATCTCGGCTTCATGATCTGCTTCCCGTCGCTGTTTCCGCTCAACCACGGGATCGTCCGCAACCTCGAGATCATCTCGAAGCGGGGCACCTGCGTCGACGTCGACTTCCCTGCGCCCACGACCGGATACTGCTCGGGCGCTTTCGACAAGATCGAGGCCGTGACCATTGCGTGCCTCGGAGGGCCGTTGGGCAAGGTGCAGCCGTGGCGCGTCTATCCGGCGGCGGTCAGCCTGACCAACCTCTGCATGGGCGGCTTCAACCCGCGCACGAAGAAGGAGTTCGTCCAGTACACCTACGCCGTGGGCGGCGAGAATGCGCGCACGTTCAAGGACGGCAAGTCGCTGATCTTCATGCGCTTCTGCAACGCGAGGACGATTCCGCAGGAGCTCGAGGAGCGCTGGTTCCCGGTCGTGTACACGGCCTACGAGGCGCGCGTCGATTCGTGCGGCCACGGCATGCGGCGCGGCGGCTTTGCGCTGGTGCGCGAGCTGGAAGTGCAGACCGACGTCACCATGACGATTCACGGCGACCGTGAGAAGTTCGGCCCCTTCGGCCTCTCCGGCGGCCTCAACGGCGGCGGCAGCATGCTGATCGTCAACAAGGGCACCGACCGCGAGTTCAACGCCGGAATGTACGCCACCGGCGTCGAGTTGAAGAAGGGCGACAAGATCTATTATTCGTCCAGCGGCGGCGGCGGCTTCGGCAATCCGCTGGACCGCGAACCCGAGCTGGTGCTCGAAGACGTCAAGGACGAGTGGCTCAGCGTCGCCGCAGCGCGCGACTTCTACGGGGTCGTGATCGACGAGGTCGACGCCGAGGCCTGCGACTTCCGGATCGACGAGAAAGCCACCGCGAGCTTGCGCGCCAACATGCGCAAGACCGGGTTCGCGGAGGGCACGGCGCCCTACCAGCTGCACCCGCTGGGCAAGCACATCCTTCCGGGATGGGTGCCGACGGAGGAAGAGGTCAAGCCGCACATCACGATCTCGCGGCCCGCCGGCTGGTAGGAGCGGCAACCCGGGGCCGGCGATCCGGCCCCGTCGCAGTTCGAGCTGCCGCACCGGGCAGCAGGGGAAGAAGAGGGTTGCCGATGATGCCGGACCTTTCGGGCTTGCCGCGCGTGCATCCGACGGTGGTGCACATGCTGTCGGATGCCGCCACGCAGTCGCCCGATGCGGTGGCGCTGGTGTGCGGCGAGCGGTCCCTGACGTATGCGGAATACCTCCGCTGCGTCGGGGGCTTCGCCAGCGAACTCGTCTCGCTCGGTGCGCGAGGGTCGCGCGTTGCGCTGGTGTGCGGAAACTCCCTCGAGATGGCGGTGGCCATGTTCGCCGCGCACGCTGCCGGCGCGCAGGCCACACCGATCAACCCGATCTACACCGCTCGGGAACTGACGCACATCATCCGCGACGCCGAGCCGGCGGTGCTGCTGTACGACGGCGAGAGCGCTGCGACGGTCGAACCGCTGCTGGCGGCGCTCGGCGTTCCGCACTCGATCCGGCTGGGGGAAGGGGGGCGCCTTCTGGACGGCTGGCGAGACGACCCTGGCGCGGGATTGCCCGAGCCGCTCCCGGGCCCGGGGGATCTCGCGACGCTGCAGTACACGGGCGGAACCACCGGTCTTCCGAAGGGCGTCAACATCACGCACGGCCAGATGGCGGTGAACGTGAGCCAGCGCGAAGCGGCCCTGCCGACGCGACCCGGCGACGAGAACATCGTGTGCGTGATGCCGTTGTTCCACGTCTTTGCGGTGGCGATGTGCCTGCATCTGGCCTGCTATTGCCGAGGCAAGCTGGTCATCATGCCCAGGTACCGCCCCGACTGGCTCCTCGACGTGATCCGCAGGGAGCGGATCACCCGGCTTCCAGCCGGTCCGACGATCTTCATCGGCCTGATGGGTTTCGAGGGCTTCGCGCAAGCGGACTTCTCGAGCCTGAGGACCTGTTACTCCGGGTCGGCTCCGTTGCCTGAGGAGACGATGAAGCGCTGGTACGAGCGGACCGGGACGCCGATCCTGGAGGGCTTCGGGCAGACCGAGGCGGGGCCGGTCCTCACCTACGTTCGCGAGGGTACTGCGCTCGAGCCTGGATCGTCGGGGCCCGCGCTTCCGGGAACCGAGATCCAGATCGTCGACGTCGAGAACGGGACCACCGTGCTGCCGGTGGGGAGCATCGGCGAGGTCCGGGCGCGGGGGCCGCAGGTGATGGCCGGCTACCGGAACCGACCGCAGGAGACCGCCGAGGCCTTGCGCGACGGCTGGCTCTACACGGGCGACATGGGCGAACTCGACCCCGACGGCAACCTGTTCATCCGCGATCGCAAGAAGGACATGGCCATCGTCGGCGGCTACAACGTCTACCCGCGGGAAGTCGACGAGGTGCTTCACGCGCATCCCGGGATCGCCGAGGCGGCCGCGGTCGGCGTGCCCGATCCTTACCGTGGCGAGGTGATCCGGGCCTACGTGGTTCGTCGCGCCGGTGCGAAACTCGATGCCGAGGACGTGCTCGAGCACTGCCGTGCGAACCTGGCCCGGTACAAGGTGCCGGCGGCCGTCGAATTCGTCGATGCGATTCCGCGGACCACCGTGGGCAAGGTGGACAAGAAGGCGCTTCGCGACGGGCACGCGACGGCGCGATAGGGCGCAGGCGCGAACGGCGATCATCGAGGAGTGGCAATGAAGCGGCTGATCATCGGGATTTCCGGCGCGTCGGGTGCCATCTACGGCATCCGGGCGCTGGAGGCGCTCAGCAACGTTCCTGACGTCGAAACGCATCTGGTGATGTCGCCCTCGGCGCGCCGCACGATCGCCGACGAGACGGACTGGAAGGCGTCAGCCGTCGAGGCGCTCGCGGACGTCGTTCATCCGCACGCAGACATCGGGGCTGCGATTTCGAGCGGGTCGTATCTCACGGCCGGAATGATCGTGGCGCCGTGCTCGATCAAGACCCTGTCCGAGATTGCCAACTCGCACAACGACAACCTGCTGACGCGGGCGGCCGACGTCTGCCTGAAGGAGCGACGCCCGCTCGTTCTCGTCGTTCGGGAGGCGCCGCTTCACCTGGGCCACCTGGAGCTGATGACGCGAGCCGCCCGTTACGGGGCGGTGATGATGCCTCCGATGCCGGCGTTCTACAACCGGCCGAAGACCCTCGACGACATCGTCAACCACACGGTCGGCAAGGCGCTCGACCAGTTCGGCATTTGCCACTCGCTGATGAAGCGCTGGAAGGAACCGGCCCCTCCCGGCTGAGCAGCCCGCGGCGAAAACGCGAGCCGGGGAAACGCGAGCCGGGGAGACGCGAGCCGGGGAGACGCGAGTCCGGGGGAGGCGGCTCAGAGCCCCAGATAGGCCTGCCGGATGCGGGCGTCGCCCGCAATCGACTCGGCGGGCCCTTCGGCAGTGATGCGGCCGTTCTCCACCACGTAGGCCTGCGTGGCCACGGCGAGCGACTTGTGGACGTCCTGCTCGGCGAGCAGCAGGGTCAGGCCTTCCGAGGACATTCGTCGGACCAGGTCGAAGATCTGGACCGACATCACCGGCGCGAGTCCCAGCGACGGCTCGTCGAGCAACATCAGCGTCGGCTTGGCCATCAGGCCGCGGCCGATCGCGAGCATCTGCTGTTCGCCACCCGACAGCGTGACCGCCTGCTGCCGTTCGCGTTCGAGCAGGCGTGGAAAGACGTGGTAGACGTGGTCGAGGGTACGACGCCATTCGGGCAGCGCGCGGGCATTGATGGCCCCAAGGCGCAGGTTCTCGCGCACGCTCAGGCTGGGAAACACCATCCTGCCCTCGGGCACCAGCACCATGCCGGCCCTGACGCGGCGGTCGCTGCTGACGCGGGTGATGTCCTCGCCCATCAGGCGAAGGCGGCCGCGAACCGGCGCGACGAGGCCGGCGAGCGTCTTCATCAGCGTGGTCTTGCCGGCGCCGTTGGCGCCGAGCATCACCGTGACGCCGCGCGCAGCGACCCGCAGCGACAGCCCGTGGATCACCATGGTGGCGCCATAGCCGGCGACGAGGTCGTCGATCTCCAGCACGGACGCGTCACTCACTCGACACCCCGAAGTAAACCGACAGCACCTTCTCGTTGCGCCCGATGCTCTGCGGGTCCCCCTCGGCGATGAGCCTTCCGTGGTGAAGCACGATCAGGTGGCTGCACAGGTCCATCAACGCGCGCATGACATGCTCGATCACGAGGAGCGTGAGTCCTCGCTCGGCCTGCACCCGTCGCAAGGTGTCCAGCATCGCGGCAACCTCGACCGGCGTGAGTCCCGCCATGACCTCGTCGAGCAGGATGAGTTCTGCCCCCGTTGCGATGGCGCGCGCCACTTCGAGCCGCTTCTGGCCTGCCAGCGTGAGCGTCGATGCTGGCCGGTCGGCGACGTCGTCGAGGCCGAGATCGCGCAGCACCTGCATCGACGCTTCGTCGGCCTGAGCGGCGCTGCGGTGCTGCGCCTTCCCGAACATCCCTGCGGTGCGAAGGTTCCCGAGTACCGAAAGCGCCGGAAACGGCTTGACGATCTGGAACGTGCGCGCGATGCCCATCCGGCAGATCTGGTCGGGCCGCCGCCCAACCAGTGAATCACCGCGGAATCGAATGTCGCCCATGCTCGGGCGCACGTTGCCGGCGATCAGGCTGAACATCGTCGTCTTGCCCGCCCCGTTGGCGCCCATGATGCCGACGATTCGGCCCGCATCGACCTCGAACGAGACGTCTTCGAGCGCCGTGAGCCCTCCGAAGCGCTTGCCCAGGCCCTTGATCGACAGCAACGCGCTCATTAGCGCACCGGCAACGGGTTCGAGGTGGCTGCCCGCTTCGCGGTGCGCGCCTCCCACATCCCGACGAGACCGCCGGGGATCAGCAGCACGAAGACGATCAGGATGGCGCCGAGGACGATCATGTAGAGCAGCGGTGCGTGCGCCCACAGCGCTTCGGAGAGGATCGAAAGGAAGATGACGCCGAGCAGCGGCCCGCGCGAGTTGTCGCCTCCTCCGAGCACTGCCATTGCAATGACGGTGATCGAGATCATCGGGTCGAAAACCTGCCCAACGACGAAATAGGTCGATCGGAGCGCCATGACGGCGCCCACCATCCCTGGGATGGCGGCTGACAGGACGAATGCGATGAGCTTGAACCGGACGATCGGAACGCCCAGGGTTTCCGCGGCTTCCTCGTTCTCGCGCAGCGACCGCAGGCCGTGGCCGAAGCGTGAGCTGCTGACCCACTCGAGCAGGATGACGGCCGCGATGGCGAGTCCGAACATCAGGAAGTAGACGACGACCAGGTCGGGTGTGCCGAACAGGATGCGGCTCGCCATGCCGCTGGCCGACTCGTACGCCATGATGCTGTACTTGACGAGTTCGGCGAGGCCGAAGGTGAGAATCACGAAGTAGGGCCCCCGCACCCGCAGCACCGGCAGTCCCACCAGCGCGGCGAAGGCGGCGGCGATCAGCCCGGCGACCGGAATCACGACCGGCAGCGGAACCTGCTGCCAGGTCACGACGGCGAAGTACGCGCCGATGCCGTAGAACACGACGTGCCCAAGTGAAACGTAGCCGGTCATCTGGGACAGCACGCACCAGCTCTGCGTGAGCGCGATCCACATCAGCAGCGTCAGGCCGATCCCGACGACGTAAGCATTGGCGACGAACGGGACGGCGACCAGCGCCAGCGCGATGGCCGCGCCGGCTGCGAGCGGGTAGCGACGGGAGGAACCGAGCATGTCAGAGCCGGGTGGCCCGCGTGAACACGCCGCGCGGGAACAGCAGCAGAGCGCCGACGAACGCCCCGTAGAGAAGCACCGAGCGCAGGTTGGCCGAGGTCAGCGCCACGCCGTAGGTTTCGATGACGCCCAGTAACAGCGCGGCCACCAAACCGGCCGTGAGGTTTCCGAGACCGCCGAGAATGATCACGATGAAACCCGCGATCGTGAACGGGAACCCGGAGAAGGGCGAGAACTGCTCGAGCATCGAGATCAACACTCCGCCGAGCGCGGCGGTGCCGAATCCGATCACGAAGCTGAAGGCCTGCACGCTGTCGACGTTGACGCCGACGACGTAGGCCGCTTCGCGCTTCTCGATCACCGCGCGCATCGCCAGCCCGGTGATGCTGCGGCCCAGGAAGACGGCGACGCCGATGCAGGCCGTCCCGGCGATCAGCAGCGCGGCGATCCGGTTCATGGTCATCGAGACGTTGCCGATCCGGACGACGTCGGACAGGTACTGGTAGCCCTGCAGGTTCGGCGTGAACAGCAGGGCAGCAACGTTCTGCAGGATGATCGAGATGCCGAAGAACAGCAGCAGTGAATTGCCTTCGAGCCGGGCGGCGTTGAGTGCACCCGCCGCCAGCAGGCGCCGGAACACGCCGCGGTAGATGCCATAGCCGGCGAGTCCGCCGACCGCGGCAACCAGCGGGACGGCCGCCAGAGGCGACACGCCCGCCAGGGTCCACCCGTAGAACGCCCCGTAGGCGCCCAGCATCACCAGGTCGCCATGCGCGACGTTCAGGACGCGCATGGTGCCGTAGACAAGGTTCAGGCCGAGCGCGACCAGGGCGTACAGGGCGCCCGTCACCAGGGCAGCGAACAGCAGCTGCCCCGACAGGAGGACATCGAGAACCGGCAAGGCGTGTCGCGTCCGGTGCGGCTTACCAGCCCTTCTTGGGCGTGTACTGGCCGCTGGCGATCGACTTCGGCCAGATGAGCTTCAGCTTGCCTTGCTGCATCTGGACGAACGCCGTCGGCGTGATGGTGTTCTGCACGCCGTCGAACTTCACCTTGCCGTTGATCGTGTCGAAGGTCCCGGTCCGGACGATCTCGCGGATCTTCTCCTTGTCGAGTCCGCCCTTGGCCACCGCCGCTTCGAGAATCTCGAGCGAAACCCACGCGAGCGCCGAGTTCAGGTAGTCGGGCTCGTCCTTGAACTTCTTCACGTACGAGTCGAGGAACTCCTGCGATCCCTTCCAGTCGGGGCGCGGCGACCAGTGCGCAATCGTCACCACACCCTCGGCCGACGAGGCGCCGACGGCCTTCGGAAAGAACGCGTCGCTCGGACCGACGGCGACGAACTGGAACGGATTGGTCAGGTTCAGCTCCTTGGCCTGCCGCGCGTAGAGCACCGAGTCGCCCGGGTAGGACAGCGCCAGGACGGCGTCGACGTTCGCCTGCTTGATCTGCGTCAGGACCGAGGTCATGTCCTTGATGTCAGGCGGATACTCGGCGATGAGCTTGACCTCGATGCCCGCCTTCTTGACCGCCGGTTCGGTGAAGTTGCGGATCTCCTTGGTGAACGGCAGGACGTTGGCGATGATGGCCACCGACTTGACCTTGTTCTCCACGAGGAGGGCCGCCAGTTCGTCGCCGATGCGGTCTGGAATCGCCGAGGTCGGGAACCAGATGTAACCCGGCTTGACCTGGCGCAGGCTGACCGACGCAGCGGTGTTGCCGACCATCGGGAAGCGGTATTTCTCGAGCACCGGAGCGATCGCGATATGGAACGGCGTGCCCCAGGGCGCGATCAGCAGATCGACCTTGTCGTCGGTGATGAGCTTCTCGTAGACGCGCACGGCCTGGTCGGGCTTCGACTGGTCGTCGTAGCTGACGAACTCGACCTTGCGCTTCGTGCCGCCGACATTCATGCCGCCGCGCGCATTGATCTGCTCGCGCCACAGTTCGTAGGTGTTCGCCTGCGAGACGGTGGCATTGGCGAGCGGTCCGGTGCGCGCCATCGAGAATCCGATCCGCAACGGCTTGTCGGCCTGCGCCCAGGCGGGCGCAGCGGCGAATCCGGCGGCGGCCGCGACCGCGCCGACCGTTGCGGCCAGTACGGCACGCCGCTTCGAGAGAGTCTTCATGGGTTGTCTCCTGGTGATCGTTGCTGTTGCGTGCTTCTTCGCTCCGCCGCGGATGACGCCGCTGTCGATGCGATGCGCACGATCCTTACGCCGAAGTCCTGCACCCGTCAATGCCCCGCACCGGCGCTGTCCGCCAGCAACCCGTCGAGGACACGTTCCGGTGTCATCGGAAGCCTGTGCAGGCGCACGCCGGTGGCATCGGCAATGGCGTTCGCGATGGCTGCCGCGACACCGTTGATCCCGAGTTCGCCGACGCTCTTCGCTCCGAACGGCCCGCTCGGCTCCTCCGACTCGACCAGGTAGGCGCGCAGCGTGGCGGGCAGTTCCGCGACCGTCGGGATCTTGTAGTCCATCAGCGTGGGATTGGCGAGACGGCCGCCGTCCCAGACCAGTTCCTCCGTCAGCGCGTAGCCCATGCCCTGCACGAACGCGCCCTCGACCTGTCCCCTCGCCATGGCGGGATTGATCGCGTAGCCGAGGTCGCAGGCCGACCACGCGCCCAGCACGCGAACGCGGCCGGTCGCGTCGTCGATCTCGACCTCGGTCACGAGGGCCCCGAAGCTGAAGATTCCGATCTGCGGGAACGGGAGCCCGAGCGTGGTGCAGCGCTTGGGGTCGAAGGTCTTCTGGTCGAAGACCCAGCTGTCGGTGCCGATGATCGGACCGCCCGCAGCCCAGTGGGCGCGCCCGGAAATCGCGGCGAAACTGACCGAGCGTTGCCCGACGCCCTTGATCGCGACCTTCCCGCCCGGCAGCAGTTCGAGATCGTCGATGCCGCACTCGAGCATTTCGCTCGCGTGCTCCTTGAGCTTGCGCTCGACCTCGGCAGCGGCCTTGGCGACCGAGCGCCCGGTGACGTAGGTGACGCGGCTGGCCGTCGTGCCCCAGTTGTACGGAGAACCGTCGGTGTCGGGGCTGGCGATGGCCACACGCTCCACCGGCAGCTTCAGCGACTCCGCGCAGATCTGCGTCAGCACCGTGTTCGAGCCCTGCCCGATGTCGACTGCACCGGTATTCAGCAGCACGCTTCCGTCCTCGAGCATCCGCACGATGGCGCCGGACGAGAGCAGCCCGCTGATGTGGGCGGTCAGCGCGACGCCGAATCCGCGTCGACGCCCGGGACGTTCGTCGTCGTGGCAGCCCCGCGTACGGCGCGCCGCCATGCCGGACTCGCGCTCGACGATGTCGACGCACTGCGCCAGGCCGTTCGAGCGCACTTCCTGGTAGCCGAACCAGGGATCGCCCGGCGACAGCATGTTCCTGCGCCGCAGTGCGAGCGGATCCATGTCGAGCCTGCGAGCGATCTCGTCGAGCTGCTGTTCCGACGCAAAGGTGACCTGCGGCACGCCGAAGCCGCGCATGGCGCCGAAGCGCATCTTGTTGGTGTAGACGACCTGGCCGTGCGCGTGCACGTTCGGGATGCGGTAGGGGCCGCAGTTCATGAGCAGCGCGTATCCGAGAACGCCGGGACTGTCGTCGCCGTAGGCACCGCCGTCGAGCAGCAATTCGGTCTCGCGCGCCACCAGGGTTCCGTCCTTGCGCGCCCCCGTCTTCATGCGGATCCTGAACGGATGCCGGGCGCGCACCGTTTCGAAGTCCTCCTCTCGGCTCAGGATCAGCTTGACCGGACGCCGGGCCTTCAGGGCGAGCAGCACGACCAGCGGCTGGACGTGCGCTTCCATCTTGTTCCCGAACCCCGCGCCGATGCGCGGCGTCACGCAGCGCAGTTTCGTCATCGGCAGTCCCAGCGACTCGCAAACGCTGGCCTGGACCCTGAACACGGACTGGTTCGCCGACCACAGCGTCACCCGGCCAGCGGCGTCGACCTCCGCCAGCGCGCCGCACGGCTCGATCGACAGGTGCGCCTGCGCCTGGGTCTGGTACTCCCCCTCGACGACGATGTCGCAGTCGGCCCACGCACCGTCGGGTTCGCCCTGCCGGAATGCGGTCCGCGAGCAGACGTTGCCGGCCGTCCCGGAATCGAAGACCTTTTCGTACGATTCGGCTCGTTCATGCACGCGCGCTGCGTCGGATCCGAGCGCGTCGGCGGGATCCAGGACCGGGGACAGCACTTCGTAGTCGACCTTGACGAGGCGCGCCGCCGCGCGCGCGATCTCTTCAGTGTCGGCCGCGACGCCGGCGACGATCTCGCCCACGTAGCGCACTTTCCCCTTCGCAAAGCCCGGCTCGTCCTTGATGAACGCGCCCATCCGGTGGTGTTCGTCGAGATCGTCGCCGGTGACGATCGCGCGCACGCCTGCAAGTGCCAGGGCGTCCGACAGGTCGTAACCGCGGATGCGCGCGTGCGCGTGCGTGCTCTGGACGATCGCCCCGTACAGCATGCCGGGTCGGTACAGATCGGCGATGTATTGCGCCGATCCGCTCAACTTCTCGGCGGCCTCGATCTGCTGGATCGGACGCCCGACCGCCTGCCGATCGCCGGGCACGGGCCGGTCGAGACCGTCGCGGGTTGCGGTGCTCATGAGCTCGCTCCGTGATCGCCGAGTGTCGAGGCCGCCGCGTCGACGGCGGCGATGATGCTGACATAGCCGGTGCACCGGCACAGGTTGCCCGACATCGCGACCCGGATTGCGGCCTCGTCCGGCGCAGGATTCCCTTCGAGGAGCGAGCGGGCGCTGACCAGCATTCCGGGGGTGCAGAACCCGCACTGGAACGCCTGGTGGCTGGCGAAGGCGTCTTGCAGCGCCTTCATTGCGGGACTGTCGCTCATGCCCTCCAGCGTGCGCACGTCGGCGCCCTCGCAGGCGCGCGCCAGCGTCAGGCACGCGCGTGCCGGCCTGCCGTCGATCTCGATGGTGCAGGCGCCGCAGACGCCCTGGTTGCAGCCCCGCTTGGCCGCGGTCAGCTGCAGCTGGTCACGCAACACGGTCAACAGCGTGTCGCGCAGGCCGGCGCGCACCTGCACCTGCTCGCCATTGATGCGCAGGGTGAGGATGGTCGCCTCGGCCGTGGACGAAGGCAGATTCACGCGGCACCTCCCTTGATGGACGCGAGCTCGCGAAGGGCACTGGCGAGCATGCGAGGAATGAGTCTGCGGCGGTAGTCCGCGCTGCCGCGTACGTCGTCGAGCGGGTCGGCTCTGTCCTGCAGCAGGGCTCCCGCGCGCGCGCAGGCCGCATCGCTGCGGTCCGCGGAGAGAATCGTGTCGGCTTCGTCGTCGCGAATCGGGACGGGACCGCACCCGCCGATCGCGACCCGCAGGCGACCGGAATCGGTCGCGCTCACCGCCACCGAGACCGTCGCATAGTCGCCCGAGACGCGGCAGTGCTTGAGGTAAAGCCCCTGGCCTCCCTCGGGCGGCGGCAGGATGACGGCCGTGACGATCTCGCCCGGCTCGAGCGCGGTCGTGTACCAGTCGACGAAGAACTCCTGCGCGGCCACGCTGCGGCGGCCGTCGACGGAGGCGATCTCGATCGCGGCGCCGGCTGCGACGAGCGCGGGCGGGTAGTCGAGGCCCGGGTCCGCGAAGGAGATCGACCCTCCGATCGTCCCCATGTTGCGCACCGTCGCGTTTGCAATCTGCGAGGCGGCGTGACGCACGACGCCGAGTTCACCCAGCTCGAGCCGGCATTGCGCCGTCTCCCGGTGCCGGGTGAAGGCTCCGATGCGCACGCCGCCGTCGCCGGATACCGAGATGCCCTTGAGCTCTTCGATCCGATCCAGGCAGACCAGCGCAGCGGGCTCGATCACTCCGGCGTTGAGCATGGCGACGAGCGTCGCCCCGCCCGACATCGGCTTGGCGTCCGGATCCTGTCGAAGAAGGGCAGTGGCTTCGTCCACCGTGGTGGGGCGATACAGTCCTTGCAGTGCGCTCATGCCCGATTCCTTCGCAGTCAGTCCGCTTTCTGCACCGCGCGCTCGCCGCGCAGCCACGCGAGGAGCCGGCGCCACCAGGATCGCGACGCGGGCGGCGGCGCCGGCTGCGCCGGGACGGCCTCGGCAGGCGGCGTCGCGGCGCCGGTCCCGACCTGTTCCAGCTTCTGGCGCAGGTTCGCGGCGAACTCGTCGCCCATGCTCTGCGCCTTCTTCTTCATCATGCCCAGTGCGAACCGCCCGAGCCGACCGGTCAGCGACACATCGGAGCGGTAGCTCACGAGGGTGCCTTCCGGGATCGGGTGCAGGCTCACCTGGCTCTCGGCGCGCAGCGTGCTCGCCTGTCCGCCCTCGGCGCCCTTGGTAACCGTCCAGATGTCGAACGCGTCGCGCCGGGTAATTTCCACCTCGAGATCGAAGCGGGCCTTGATGCCGGCCATTCCCACGACGACCACGGCCCGATAACGATCCGCGTCGATCGCCTCGAGGGTCTCGCAGCCTGGCAGGCAGGAGGCCATCAACTTCGCGTCGAAGAGGCAGCCGAGCAGGCTCTCCGGCGCAGCGGCGACCGGGAACTGGCCCTCGATCAGCATGATGCGGGTCTCCGATTCGCGACTCGGCCGCGGCGCAGTGGGGCGCTCACAGTGCGTGGTCTTGTTGTGTGCCTCACGCTATTCCCTGCCGGCGCGACGCGTCATTGACCGAAGTCAAAAAAGGAACGAGATTCTGGAATGAGTCGGGGCAGGATGCCGAGCGGGCTAGAATCGGAGCCTGTTCCGCACGTTTGCGGCGATGCAGCAGCGACCGCCCGGGCCGGCCCGTCGGCGGCGCCGCGGTCTTCGGGAGGATGCGAACAATGGCACTCGGCAAGTCCGGCCCGGCGGACGAATCGTCCGGTCCGGAGCATGCCCAGGGGGTCTACCTGATCTCCCCGGTGCAGCGCGCAATGCGGCTGCTCGATTACATAGCGGCCGGCGGAGTAACGATTCCACTGAGTCACCTGGCGCGACAACTCGACATCAATCGGGTCACGCTCGCCCGGCTGCTCGACACGCTCGAGCACGAGCGAATCGTCGAGCGCGCGCCGGGCGCAGCCGGATACCGCGTCGGAGCGCGCTTCCTCGCGATGGCGGCGGCCGCACTCGGCGACCGGGACCTGTTGCGCCTGGCGCAGCCGATCCTCGCACGACTCGCCGCCGAGACGCAGTTCTCGGCGCATCTCGCAGTCCTGTCGGGCGACGAGATGGTGTACCTGCTGCAGGAGTTACCCAACACGCTGCTGGTCAGCAACATTCGCGTCGGCAGCCGGGTGCCTGCGCACGTCACGGCCCCGGGGCGAATCCTGCTTGCAGGATTGCCTTCGGCGCGTCGCCGCGAACTTCTCGGAAAGGGGCCGCTCGCCTCCATGCCCGGGAAGACGCCGGCCTCTCACGCCGCGCTCGACCGGCGGATTGCCGAGGACCAGGCGCGCGGATGCGCGTGGAGCCGGTCGGGCTTCGAGCGCGGCGTCGACGCATGCGCCGCCGCGGTCCGGGACCGTCTCGGCGGCGTCATTGCGGCGATCAGCGTGGCCGGACCGGACTCGCGCTTCGACCCGCAGGTCTCGGCCCGGGTCGAGAGCGCGGTGACCGGAGCGGCGCGCGTGCTCTCGCAGTTGTTCGGGTACCGGGACGACGCGTGACCGCCAGCGGCCTGTCAGGTCGCTTCCTGAGGTTGACGGTTCGGCTGCCAGATTGTACTTTTATGAACATTATGTTCATGTCTGAACACTGAGGCCGCGGCACGGAGATCCGGTTGAACGCGATCCTGTTGAGGCAGATCGAGGCGCTGCTGAGCGCGCGAGCCGCGTTTTGCGTCGCCACCCTCGTCGATGCCCGCGGCAGCATTCCGCAGGTCGTGGGGGCGCGCGCGCTGTTCACCCGCGACGGGCTCTTCTTCGGAACGGTCGGGGGCGGGCGGCTCGAGAGCCGATGCCGGGAGATCGCGCTGGAGATGCTTGCCGGCGAGGCCGGCGCGGGTACGCGTTTCGCGCGGTTCAATCTGATGAAGGACCTGGGCATGACGTGTGCCGGCGAGGCCGCGGTCTTCTTCGAAGTGCAGCGTCCCGATCTCGACTGGGACATCGTCATCTTCGGCGCCGGGCACGTGGCGCAGAAGCTGTGCCGCTTCCTCGTCGAACTGGATTGCCGCGTCACCTGCATCGACGTCCGCGCTGACTGGCTCGACCGCCTGCCGCGTGCGGAGGCGCTCGAAGCGGTGCAGGTGCCGGAGTTCGAGGAGGGCGTGCGGCGCGTCCGCCCGCAATCGATGGTGCTCGTCATGACGATGGGGCACGCCACCGACGTTCCGGTGCTGAAGGCGATCGCCGCGGCCGCGTTGCCGCTTCCCTATCTCGGGGTCATCGGCAGCAAGTCGAAGGGGCAGGCGCTCAGGCGCGAGCTGGCCCGGGAAGGGCTGGACCCCGCCTTCGTGGACCGGATCGTCTGTCCCGTCGGCGAGAAGGTCGGCAACAACACACCCGCCGAGATTGCCGTCGGGATCGTCTCGCAACTCGTGCGGGTGCGCCGCAGTTCGGGCGGCAACAGCTGAACGACGATCGCGCGCGTCGAGCCTACCTGGGTCCATGACGAGGGCGGCCTGACAGCTCCGACCCCCGGTTGCCCGAGCTCCGGGATGGCGAGAAGAGCGCACCCAGTTCCCGGATCACCGCGCTGCCCAGCTGCTCCGCATCGTCGAGGGTCAGGGCCCGACGGTAATGGCGCGAGACGTCGTGGCAGATGCCGATGGCCGTCAACTCGACGAGGGACAGGCGCTCGATCCACGCGATGACCTCTCTCAGGTGCCGTTCGAGGTAGTCGGGTGCGTTCGTACAAGTCGTAGAGTCGTCCAGCGGGGCGCCGTCGGAGACCACCATCAGGATCCGCCGTCGCTCGGGGCGCGCGAGCAGCCGCGCGTGCGCCCAGAGGAGTGCCTCGCCGTCGACGTTCTCCTTCAGCAGGCCCTCGTCGAGCATCAGCGCAAGGCCGACGCGGGCGCGCCGCCACGGCGTGCCGGCCGACTTGTAGACGACGTGCCGCAGGTCCGTGAGACGGCCCGGGGCCGGCGGCCTGCCCTGGGCGACCCAGTCCTTGCGTGAACGGCCACCCTTCCATGCGCGGGTCGTGAAGCCCAGGATCTCGGTGCCGATGCCGCAGCGCTCGAGCGTGCGCGCGACGATGTCGGCGGTCATCGCTGCGAGCGCGATCGGTCGCCCGCGCATCGATCCCGAGTTGTCGACCAGCAGCGTGACGGTCGTCTCGGGGACGCGCTCCTCGCGCTCGCTCTTGTAGATGCGTGCGTTGTCGGGGGCAACGATCGTGCGCACCAGGCGCGCGGTGTCGAGCAGGCCTGCCTCGAGCTCGAAGTCCCAGCCCCGGGGGGTGCTGGCGAGCAGCTGGCGCTGCAGGCGGGCGGCGTCGCGGGAGGTCGCGCGACCGCTCGCCGCGATCAGGGCGTCGAGAAGCGCGCGAAGCCGCAGCAACTCGCCGCGATCGCGCAGGTCGCCCGGCGTGACGACCTCGTCGTGCGCAGTGGTAAATGGCCGATAGCGAGAGGGCGGCGCGCAGGCCGCCGCCGGCGCCGATTGCACGGCAGCGGGCGCCGGCCCCTGCGGGGCGGCCTCGGTGCCGTGCTCTTCGTCGCGGCCGGCCAGCGGGGCACTCGACTCGAGTGCACGCGTGGGCGCGGCGTCGGGCTCCACGCTGGCGGCGTCGATCGCGCGCTCGTCGCGAGGCGTGTCGTCGGGACGGTCGCAGTCGGGTTCGGGTGCTCCCCCGGAAGACTCGATCTTCGGCGGGCATGCGTCGTCGAGCTCGGCCTCGGAAAGAAGGAGACGCACCTGCTCGCCGAAGCGGTCCTGGTCGGCGACGGCGTCGACGAGTCTATCGAGTCGACGCTCGACGCTGGCATCGAGCCGGGTGCGCCAGCGGTCGATGACGCCATCGGCCGCACGCGGCCAGCAGCGGTCGCCAGTGAGCCGCTCGCGTGCGAGCAGCGCCAGGAGGTCGGCGACGGGTGCGGTGTCGCCACGGTGCGCTGTATCGCGACCGTGCGCGGCGTCGAGCCAGCGCGTATGCCATCGCGCCTGCGCGGCGGCGCGAAGGTTCGCGGCCACGCCACGCATGTGGATCGCGCCGAGCGCTTCGACGCGCAACTGCTCCAGGGCGTCGAAGGCGGCGCGGGCGTCGCCGCCGGCGGGCGCGAGGCGCGCGTGAAGGGCGGGGTCGTGCAGGCGCAGGCGCAACGCAACTGCGTCGGCGTCGCCGCGAAAGCGGGCGAGGGCATCGCCGGCGAGAGCTGCGTCCGGCTCTGCCGTGCGGGCGTCCGGGATCCCCGGGCCGACGGGGTCCGGGGCGAACGGGAGCGGAATGTCCGCGCGGCCCGCCAGCGCGCGCATCGTCGCCGCGGTCACGGCGCAGAGTCGCGCGAGCGGATCGTGCGCCGGATCGGACTCGGACATTCGATGATCTTCGCGCGTCGCTGCGCTACGCGCCGAGGTCGTCGTCGAAGCAGCGCTGGTAGTACTCGGCAACGATCGGTCGCTCGAAGTCGTCGCAGCGGTTCAGGTAGGTCAGGCGGAACGCCAGTCGAACGTCGCCGAAGAGGCGCGCATTCTCGGCCCAGGTGATGACTGTCCGCGGCGACATCACGGCGGAGACGTCCCCGGCGGCAAAACCGGAACGCGTCAGGTTCGCCATCGCGACCATCGACGCGACGGCCTTGCGGCCTTCGTCATCGTCGTATCCGCGTGTCTTCGCCAGGACGATCCCGATCTCGTCGTCGGGCCTGAGGTAGTCGAGTCGTGCGACCAGGTTCCAGCGGTCGAGTTGCGCGTGGTTCAGCAGCTGCGTGCCGTGGTACAGGCCCGTGGCGTCGCCGAGCCCGACCGTGTTCGCCGTCGAGAAGAGCCTGAACCCGGGGTGGGGGCGCAGGACGCGGTTGCCGTCGAGCAAGGTCAGGCGGCCCTCGAGTTCGAGCACCCGCTGGATCGCGAACATGACGTCCGGGCGGCCCGCGTCGTACTCGTCGAAGACGAGCGCGACCGGATGCTGGAAGGCCCACGGCAGGATGCCTTCACGGAATTCCGTGACCTGCTTGCCTTCGCGCAACACGATGGCGTCGCGGCCGATCAGGTCGGTGCGCGTGATCTGGCCGTCCAGGTTGACGCGCACCGTCGGCCAGTTCAGGCGCGCTGCGACCTGCTCGATGTGCGACGACTTGCCGCTGCCGTGGCGACCCTGGATCAGCAGGCGACGGTTGTGGGCGAACGCGACCAGGATCGCCATCGTGGTCTCGAGGTCGAAGCAGTACGCTTCGTCGAGATCGGGCACGTGCTCGCTCGCTTCGCTGAACGCCGGAACCTGAAGGTCCGAGTCGAATCCGAAGACCTGGCGTACCGAGATCCTGATGTCGGGCGCGTCGGAGAACGCGGTGTCCATGTCGGTGGACCGCCTACTCGCCGGTCTCCGGCATCAGGTACGGGGCCGCAAGGGCGGGCTGCGCCGGCACGCCGCCGCAGCAAGGTCCCGACGCGCCGCCTGCACTCACGATTGCGTCGACGATCTGCGCGTATCCTGTGCAGCGGCACAGGTTCCCCGCGATCGCCTGGCGCGCCTGCGCGGCGGTCGGTGCCGGGTGCTCGTCGAGCAGCGCCTTCCCGGCCATGATCATGCCGGGCGTGCAGTAGCCGCACTGCACTGCGCCCTTGTCGATGAACGCCTGCTGCAGCGGGTGCAGTTCGCCGTCGCGCGCGAGTCCCTCGATCGTGGTGACCTGCCGGTTGCGGCACGACACTGCCAGCACGAGGCAGGAGAGCGCCGGCTTGCCGTCGACGAGCACGGTGCACGCGCCGCAGGATCCCAGCAGGCAGACCTCCTTGGTTCCCGTCAGCGCGAGGTCCTCGCGCAGCACCTGGAGCAGCGTCCGGCGGGGCTCGACGAGCAACTCGTGCGATCGGCCGTTGATCTGCAGCGTCAGCGCCTGTTTCATGTTCGTGACCCCGTTCAGGATGGCAGCGGCGCTCTTCGCGCCTGCTGGACGAGGTCGGCGAACGCTTCCCGCGCGAACTCGTGGACGACGTGCTTGCGGTGAGTGCGCACCCCCGCGGTGTTCGCCACCGGAATGGCGGCGCGGCGGGCGAGCTGCGCGGCTGCCTCGATCAGCGCCTCGTCCAGCGGCTTCCCGGCCACGAGCTCCTCGACGCCCTTGACGACCACAGGCCGCGTCGTCACGGCGCTGACGACGAGGCGCGGATCCTCGAACACGTCCGGGTTCGCCGTCGGCCGCGCCGTCAACGCGACACTGGCAATCGGGTAGTCGATCGAACCGCGGATGCGGTACTTCCGGTACGAGCCGATGCGGCCGCTGCTGGCAGCCGGAATCAGCACGCGGGTGAGGATCTCGTCGGGTTGCCTGACGTTGGGCTTCGCGCCGTCGCCGGTGTAGAAGTCGCGCAGCGCGAGCGTCCGCTCGCCTCGCCCCGACAGCAGCGTCACTTGCGCGTCGAGCGCGACGAGCGTCGTCGCCAGGTCGCCCGAGAACGCCGCGAAGCACTTGCGCGCCCGCCCGCCCGGCGACGCCTTGCAGAATTCGCCGCCCATCTTCAGGCACGCGGTGCTGCACTCCCGCCACTGCTCGGACTGGTTGTAGTAGTAGCAGCGCGTGTCCAGGCAGAGGTTGCCGCCGACGGTCGCCATTTGCTTGAGCGACGGCGACGCGACCTCGAAAGCGCCACGCGCGGCGAGCGGGAAGCGCCGCAGCACGTCGGGGTGCGACTCGACGCTGCGCAGCGTCGCGAGTGCGCCGATGTCCAGTCCGGTTCGATCGTCCCAGCGGATGTCGCGCAGCGCGTCGATCGCCTGCAGCGACAGCAGGTACTTCGGCCGGAACAGGCCTTGCCGCATCGACGGGACGAGGTCGGTCCCGCCGCCGAGCACCATGCACTGCTCGCCGACGTCGCGCAGCAACTGCGCCGCCTGCTCCAGCGATGCGGGCTCGAAATATTCGAATTCCGGAAGGGCCTGCATGTCATTGCTCCTCGGCCGTCGCGCCGCCGACGATCTTCGCGGCGGTGATCGGGAGCGACTTCACGCGGACGCCGGTGATCGTCTCTACCGCGTTCGCGATGGCCGGCGCCATGTTGATGACCGAGACGTTTCCGACGCCCTTGGCGCCGAAGGGCCCCTTGCGATCGAATTCCTCGACCACGTCCCACTCGATCGCGGGCATGTCGACGGCAGTGGGCGGACGGCATTCGAGAAAGCTCGGGTTCTGGACCTGGCCGTTCTGGATCAGGACCTCCTCGTACAGCGCGTATCCGAGACCGGTGGCCAGGCCGCCGATGATCTGCCCCTCGAGACCCGCGGGGTTGATGACGGTGCCGCAGTCGTGAACCGCGTAGACCTTCGGCACGCGCGTGATCCCCGTCGCGCGCTCCACCTCGACCTCCGCGATGTGCACGGCGAAGGTGTAGGTCGAGAACATCCTCGAGGCCGCGCCCTGGACGATCTTCGGATCGAACGGCGTGTCGGACGGGTTGATCGACGCCTTCCCGATGATCGGTCCGCCCTTCTTGTACTGGCCGCCTCCCAGGACGTCGCGGAAATGGAGCATCTTCCCGGGAGTGCTTCGATCGATCACTGTGCGGTCCCGCAACTCCAGGTTGGTGGCCTTCGCGCCCATCGCATCGGCGGCCGCGGCCACCAGTTGCTGCCTGGCGTCGGCGGCAGCCATCTGGACCGCCAACCCGGTGGTGTGCGTTCCCCGGTCGCCGAAGATTCCCACGTCGAAGGGCGTCAGGTCGGTGTCGCCGATCGCCACCGTCACGTCGTCGGCGGACATGCCGAGTTCCTCGGCGGCAATCTGCGCCATCACGGTGCGCAAGCCCTGGCCCATGTCCATCGCGCCGGTCGCGACGAACGCGGTGCCGTCCATGTGCAGCTTGACGACGGCCGAGGTCGCGAAGCCCCCGCAGGCGAAGATGCCGCAGGCGACGCCGAGCGCGCGGTTGCCGTCGTGCCTGCGCGTGTTCCACTGCGCCATGTCCCGCGCCCTGAGCAGCGCCTCCTTGATGCGCACGCTGTGCAGCGGCTGGCCGGTGTGCAGCGAGTCGCCCGGGACCAGGCAGTTCTTCAGCCGCAGCTCGATCGGATCGATGTTCAGGTCGCGGGCGATCCGGTCCATCTGCGATTCGCGCGCGAAATTCGACTGCGGCGCGCCGTATCCGCGAAAGGCGCCACCCATCATCTTGTTCGTGTACACCGAGAACGCCTCGGTCCTGGCGTTCGGAATCCGGTACGGTCCGGAGGACGAGATCGCGCCGAGCCACACCGCGTTCGGGGTCGGCGCGTAGGCGCCGCATTCGTAGTACAGGCTGACCTGCGTGGCGACGAGGGTGCCGTCCTTCCTGACCCCCGTCTTCATCCGGATGATCGCGGAGTGCCGGGTGGTCGCCGACGTGAACTCCTCCTCGTGCGAGAAGGTGAGGCGCACCGGGCGCTTCGTCTTCAACGCGAGCGCGGCCGCCGTTGGTTCGGACAGGGTCCGGTTCTTCCCGCCGAATCCGCCGCCGACGTGGCAAGGGATGACGCGGATGCGCGAGATCGGGATCCCCAGCAGCGACGAGAGGATCGCCTGGTTGATGTGAGGCCGCTGAGTGGTGTTGTAGACGATGAGCCGGCCGTCCTCGTCCAGGTGCGCGACCGTGGAGTTCGGTTCCATGTAGGACGGATGCTGCTTCTGGACCTCGTAGGTGTCCTCGTAGACGAAGTCGGACTGCGCGAAGCCCTCGTCGACGTTCCCCGACTCGATGTCGGCCTGGTAGTTGACGTTGCCGGTCATCGCGCGCCGGGTGCGGTCGAAGAGTGTCTTGTAGCCCGGCAGGTTCTCGTGAACGAGCGGCGCGTCCGGGCGCATCGCCTCGAGCGGGTCGAACACGGCCGGGAGTTCCTCGTATTCGACCTCGATCAAGCGGACCGCCCGCGCCGCGGTTTCCTCGTCGACGGCAGCGACCGCGGCGATGGCCTCACCGACGTACCTGACCTTGCCGCGCGCGAACATCCCCATGTCGAGCACCAGCGCGCCGTAGCGCGCCTCCGGCACGTCGTCCGCAGTGAGCACCGCCATCACCCCGGGCAGGCGCTTCGCCTTCGTGGTGTCGATGGAGACGATGCGGGCGTGGGGCAGGGGGCTGCGCAGGACCCGGGCCCACAGCATGTCGCGCAGGTAGACGTCGGTGGCGAAGCGCGCGCCGCCGGTGACCTTTGCCTGCGCTTCCTTCTTCGGGGTCGGTTTTCCGATCACCGCGTATTCGTTGGACTGCGTCATGCGAGCAGGTCTCCGTCGGTGAGCGTCGTCGGCGTCCGGTGCGATGTTCATAAATGAACACGCTGTTCATTTATGGCAATCGTACAGCGTAGCCCTGCGGACGTCAACGACCCGGATCGCGAACTGCGCCGCCACCGGCGGTCTCGGCTCACGACGACCGCGGCCGGGCCGGCAACGGCTGGCATCTGCGTCATCCGGCTGGCTCGGGCGTCAGCGGAATCGCCCAGGCGTCGTAGCCGTAAACCCAATCCGCGTTGCCGCCCTCCTTGAGCCACTCGTTGCCGCGCGACCCGATCTGGACCCGGCTCGTGCGCGGCAGGCGCAACTGCTGGTAGCGGACCAGCCGTGCAGCGGGATCGGGCAGCGAATCGTCGTTCAGGCAGCGCGCCAGCACGATCGCGTCCTCGATTGCCATGCCGGCGCCCTGCGCCATGAACGGCGTCATCGGATGGCAGGCGTCACCAAGCAGGGTCTGGCGACCGACGGACCAGACCGGCAGCGGATCACGTACGTACAACGCCGACTTCAGGACCTCGTCGCAGGCATCGAGCAACGCGCGCGCCTCGGGATGAAAATTCGCGTAGGAGGCGCGCAGTTCCTTCACATCGCCGGGCATCGTCCACGATTCGTGACGCCAGCTGTGCTGCGGCTCGGTGGCGAAGATGAAGATGTCCCGTCCGCGATTCAGCGGAAACGTCACGATCTGGATCGCCGGGTCCGGTCCCCACCACTTCGTGAACGCGCCGAGGTTCGAGACGCCCTGCAGGCGGCTGGCCGGCACCACCGCCCGGTACGCGACGACGCCGGTGAACCTCGGGCTCTCCGGGCCGAACATCGCTTCTCGAACCACCGAGTGAATGCCGTCCGCGCCGACCAGCAGGTAGACCGTTTCGCTGGTGCCATCGGCAAACTTCAACGTGCTCGAGCCGTCGGGCGTGCGCTCGACACCGGCGATGCGCTTGCCGAAGCGAACGATCCCGGCCGGCACCGCCGCCTCGAGCGCGCCCATCAGGTCGGCGCGGTGCAGGGTCAATTGCGGTGCACCATACCGGGCCTGCGCCGCATCGGCCATTTCGAGACGCGAGGTCTCTTCGCCGGTGTCCCAGGTTCGGCTGATGCGGTGGGTGGGTCGCGCTGCGGTCTCACGCAGGGCGTCGCCGACACCCAGGCCGTCGAGCGCCCGGACCGCGTTCGGCGTGAGATTGATGTCGGCGCCGACGCGCGAAAAGCGCGGCGCCTGTTCGAACAGCACCACTTCGTGCCCCATGTTGCGCAGCGCGATCGCCGCGGCCAGGCCGCCGATGCCAGCGCCTGCGATGCCGATGTTCATGTCGCCTCCTTTCGAGCGCAGAGAACGGTGGGAGGCCTCGCCCTGTTACGCGCGCGGGTGTCGCCGCGGCTCGAGGTCGTGGGCCGGTCAGCCATCAGGTCTTCTCAGTGAGGAACCTGCCGCCGGGGGGAGTGACGTCCCTCTGGCGACGTGTGTGACCGTCGATGCCGCCGTCGATAGCCCATTCGGCGAAAACCGTGGGCCCAGGTTCGAAGTCGCGCGCCTGCCAGTTGCCGGTGAGCTCGTCCTCGTCGGCGTAGTACTCGATCAGGCCACCGGCCGGGTTCCTGAAGTACCAGAAGTAGGCCGACGAGATCGGGTGCCGCCCCGGCCCGAGTTGGGTCTCCCAGCCGCAGCGCGAAACGTGCAGGCCGCCGCCGAACACCTCGTGGATGTCGCGCACTGTGAACGCTACGTGGTTGAGTCCACGCTGCCCCGACGGCAGCTGCAGCAGGAACAGGTCGTGGTGGCCGCCTGAGGGTGCGCAGCGCATGAACGCGCCGCGGCCCGGGTAACGGTCGGACGCGACGAAGCCGAGCCGGCTGGCGTAGAAGCGTTCCGTCGCCTCGATGTCAACAACGAAAAACACCACATGGCCCACTTCGATGGGTGTGGCGCGCTCGTAGACCGGGCTGCGCCGGTCGACGCGCGGCCTGGCAGACCAGGTGTTCATGGCCGCACACGCCACCTCGACCGGGCGCTTGCGACTGACTTGCAGGCGCACCGCAAGACCATTCGGATCGGTGCAGCCGATGCGCCGGGCACCATCGACCACGGCGTCGACGAAATCCGGATTGCCCCGGATCGCGTCGGCGTACCGTTGAAGGTCCTGTTCGCTCTCGACGCCCCAGACGACCTCGCGCAGTGTCGGGCCGCTCTCGATTGGTGGCGGCAGGTCGGCTTTCGTCGACGCGGCCACGACCACGCGGCAGCCGTTGAGGCATTCGAAGACGAGTTCGTCGGCGCGCTCCTGCGCCAGCGTCAGGCCCCAGTCGATAAAGAACCGACGGCTGGTGGCGAGTTCGTCCGCGCCGTAGGTGATCTGGTCGATGCCGAGAATGCTCATGGCGCGCTCATCCTTGCGGGCTCGATCGGGTAGTCCGGGCCGGCGGTCACCGGCGTCAGCGCGCCCATGCGAGCGGCTCCTCGTTGATGCCCCAGTACAGGCTCTTCTGCTGCATGTACTGGAAGATGCCTTCGCGGCCCTTCTCGCGGCCGAGGCCGGAGTCGCGCCAGCCGCCGAATGGGGTGGAAACGGAGAACTGCTTGTAGGTATTGATCCACACGGTGCCGGCCTGCACCGCGCGGCCGAGCGCCCAGGCGCGCTTGAAGTCGCGGCTCCACACGCCGGCGGCAAGCGCGTAGACGCTGTCGTTGGCTTGGGCGATGAGGTCGTCCTCGGTGTCGAAGGGCATCGCTACCAGCACCGGGCCGAAGATCTCCTCCCGGCTGACGCGTGCCGTGTTGGCCAGGCCCTCGAGGATGGTCGGGGTGTAGAAGTAGCCCCGGTCGAAGCCGGCGCCGCTCGGGCGTACGCCGCCGCTGCGGATGCGGCCGCCCTCGCTCACGCCCAGCGCCACGTAGCGCTCGATGCTCTCGCGGTGCCCGGCAGTGATCAGCGGACCCATTTGCGTGCGCTCGCTGGACGGATCGCCCACGCGCAGCGACCCGGCGGCCCGGGCCAGGCGGGTGACGAACTCGTCGTAGATGCGACGCGCGACGAACAGGCGCGAGCCTGCGATGCACGATTCGCCCGAGCTGCTGAAGATGCCGTAGAGCACACCGGCCAGCGCGTGGTCGAGATCCGCGTCCTCGAGCACCATGGTGGGCGACTTTCCGCCCAGCTCCAGCGACACCGGCATCATCTTGTCGGCCGCAATGCGGGCGATGTGCTTGCCGGTGGCCGTGCCGCCGGTGAACGAAACTCGCCTGACCAGCGGATGCCGGGTGATGACGTCGCCGATGACCGAGCCCTTGCCGGGCAGCACGCTCACCATGCCCCTGGGCACACCGGCTTCCTCGCAGATACTCGCCAGCTCCAGCGCCATGAGCGGCGTGACCTCGGCCGGCTTCACGACCACCGCGTTGCCGGCTGCGCGCGCCGGCGCGAGCTTCTGCGCCTCGCTGGCGATCGGCGAGTTCCACGGCGTGATCGCGGCCACGACGCCCATCGGTTCGTGCACGCTCATCGTCACCCAGGCGCCGCGCGATGGGGTGATGGCCTCCTCCAGCGTCTCGAGCGCAGCGGCAAAATACTGGAACGTGCCGGCGGCGCTCGCCACCAGCGCCCGGGTCTCGCTGATCGGCTTGCCGTTGTCCAGACGCTGCCGCTGCGCGAGGTCTTCGGAGCGCTCGCGGATCAGGGCCGCGACGCGGTGCAGCACCGCGGCACGCGCGTGCGGCAGCATCTGTGCCCAGCCGCTGTTGCGGAAGGTGCGGTCGGCGCGGTTGATGGCTTCGTCCACGTCGCCCGGACTGGCCGCTCGCAGGCGGGCAACGGGTTCCCCGGTGGCGGGGTAGAGGCTTTCGTATTCTTCGCCGTTACCCGGGCGCCATTCGCCTGCCACGTCGATCGGGAGAAGTTCGAGGCGGGCCTTCATGTCGGGACTCAGATGTACAGCGCCGAGACACGATTGCGCAGTGCGCGCACCGCGCTGTAGACGGTCAGCGCCGAAGTCCCGGGATTCGCCGGCAGAGGCTTGTTGCGCATGGTCAGCGCGAAGCTTCCGAAGGCACCCGCGGCTTCGACTTCGTGCACGTTTTCGTCCAGGGACGGATCGGCGATCAAGCGCACCATGGTGCGGTCGAGGCCCAGGCCGGCGAGCGACACCGTCGCGGCCACGTTGGCGTTCTTCGGATAGAGGGTGGCGGCTTCGCGGGCCGACCCCTCGAATATCACCGTCTCCGCAAGAAGTGCACCCAGGTTGCGGCCCCGCTCGGCGGCGGTGCCAGTCCAGGCGCGCGGCGGCTTGCGGCCGGTGTAGCGCACCTTCTCCAATCCGCCGATGCGGGCGGCCGCCAGCGCGTCGATCGCGCCGATGGCGCCGGCAATCAGTTGCAGTCGGGTGCCGCCTGCGCGCGCGGCGGCTTCGAGCCGCTCCGGCAGCCCCCGGGCGGAAAGCGCCCCCACCGAAGCCACGATGCACGGCACCCCCCGTTGCAGGGCCGGCAACACGTGCTGCTCGATGGCGGCATGGCCCGCGGCCTCGACGACGAGGTCGATGCCCTGCAGCGGCACCGTCGTCACGACCTGCGCACCGCTCGCAAGACGCCCGCTCACCGCTCTGGCCGTGCTGGCCCGCATGACGATGGCCGCGACCACGAAGCCGGGATCGTCCTTCACCAGCTCCAGCAGCGCGGACCCGATGGCACCGCAACCGACCAGCGCGATACGCATGACGATGGCGTCCTCAGGCAGCGCTCGACCCGACCGCGGTATCCGGCGGCGGCACCTGATCGGTCCGGTTCACCGGCGGGCCCGCGAACGCGGTCTTGAAGCTGCCGATCGACAACATGTCGATCTCCAGCACGAACGGGCCGCTGCTGCCGAGCGCAGCGTCGAGCTTCGCGGGCAACTCGGCCAGGTTGCCGACCCGATCGTGCGGCAGCGCCAGCGAGGCGCACAACTGGGCGTAGTCGGGCGTGTGCAGATCCACGTAGCAGCGGCGGCGGCCGTATTGCGCGTCCTGGATGTTCCTGATCACGCCGTAGCCCCGGTCGTTCATCAGCACGATCAGGCAGTCGCACGCTTCCTGAACCAGCGTCGCGAGTTCGCCCAGGTTCAGGACGAAGCCGCCGTCACCGGCCAGGCACAACGTCTTGCGGCCCGACGCTGTGACCTGTGCGCCCACCGCCGCGCCGATCGCCATCGGCATGCCCTGGCCAATGCCTCCGCCGGTGGCGTGGATCCCCGCGTCGGCCTCGAAGATGCGCAGTTCGCGGTTGCCCCAGGTGCTGTTCGAGACGGTGACGTCGCGCACCCAGTTGAACCGGCGGCCGGCCGCCTTCTGCAACTGCTGCACCAGTTCGGCATAGGGGCCCAGGCCGTCGTGCAGCGTGCGCACTGCCTCGTCGTGGGTGCGGCGCAGATCGAGCAGCAATTCCGGGTCGGCCCGCCAGCCGTGCGCCTCGAGTCGCTCGGCCAGGCCCGCCAGCACCAGCGCTGCGTCGCCACAGACGAAGCCGTCGTCGGCATAGCATCGTCCCTGCTGGGCTGCATCCGCGTCGATCCGCAGCAGCGGGCGCGGCAGTTTCAGTTCGTACTTCAGAGTCTCGTTGCTGCGCAGGCGCGAACCGACCACCAGCATGGCGTCGCAGCGCTGATAGAACGCCTCGACCGGCTGGTGGAGGTTGTAGGCGCCGAGTGAGGCCGGATCGTCCTCGGCGACGATACCGCGACCTTGCACGGTCGTCACGATGCCGAAGCCGAGGGCCTTCAGGCGTTTCACCGCGGCACCGGCATGCCGCGCGCCGCCGCCCAGCCACAGTAGCGGACGCCGGGTGGCGCTCAGGCGTTGCGCGAGTGCGTCCAGTGCCTCGGCGCCGGGCATCGGGACGGCGACCGGCAGTGGCGCCAGATCCCGCGGCATCGGGATCAGCGTCTGCTGGATATCGATCGGGATTTCCACGCTCACCGGCCCGGTCGGCGCTGTCATCGCGACCTGCACCGCCTGCTTGAGTGTCGACAGCGCGGTCTCGGCGCTGCGCACACGGAACGCGGCCTTCGACACGGCATCGAGCATCGCCAGCTGGTCCGGCGCCTCGTGGATGTACGAAAGGCGCTTGTCGAGGTACGGGGTCTCGATCTGGCCGGTGATGTGCAGCAGCGGCGTGCCCGCGGTACAGGCCTCCACCAGGCTGCCCGCGATGTTGCCGGCGGCCGGACCGGTGCTCGTGATGCACACGCCGAGACGGGCGGTCGAGCGCGCGAACGCGTCGGCCATGTTGCCGGCGCCGGCCTCGCCCCGGGCCATCACGAAGCGGATCCGGCCGCGCTGCGCGAAGGCGTCCAGGATCGGCATGTTGTGGATCGAGATGACGCCAAAGGCGGCCTCGACGCCGCACTGCTCGAGGAATGCCGAGACGACTGCGCCGACGGTGACGGTGTCACGCATGGTGGGAAAGACCTCCGGACACGTCGATGTGGCTGCCCGTCGTGTACGACGACAAGGGTGAGGCCAGGTAGACGACTGCGTGCGCCGCCTCTTCCGGTCGGCCGAGGCGACCAAGCGGGATCTTCTTGCGCTGCGCGAGCTGGGCGCTCCACTCGGCCCAGTTCGTCGAGCGGTCTTCGCGCGCTTCGAAGCGACGGCGCCACTGACCGGACTCGACCAGCCCCAACAGGATGCCGTTGACGCGGATGCCCCTGGGCGCGAGTTCGGTGGCAAGCGAGCGCACGAGGTTCCTGACACCGGCACGCGCCGCCGACGTGGCCACCATATGCGGCTCGGGCTGCGCAGCGAGCAACGAATTGACGCAGACGATCGCCGCCTCCGGGTGGCGCTCGAGTTGGGGCAGGAAGGCGCGGGTCGGATGGATGACCGAGAAGAACTTCAGGTGCAGTTCTTCGGTCCACGCGCTGTCGGTCGTGTCCGCGAAAGTCGACTGCCGGCCCTGACCCGCGTTGTTGACCAGGATCGACGCCGGCCCGATGGCAGCTTCGCTGTCGCGCGCAAAGCGGGCCACGGATTCGGCGTTCAGCACGTCGCAACTCGCCGCGTACAGCCGTGCCCCGGAAAATTCGCGGCGCAGCACCGCCTCGGCGTTGCGCAGACGGTCTTCGTCGCGGCCGCACAGGGCGACCGAGGCGCCGGCCGCCAGCAGCAGCTCAACCGTCGCCAGACCGATGCCGGATGAACCGCCGGTCACCACGGCTACGCGCTCGCGCAGATCGATGCAGCGGGTCAGTCGCGCATTCATGAGCGGATCCGGGGTGCCGTCGCAGCCCGATCGGCTGCAGGACGGTGGTTGAGCAATTGCGACAGCGCGTCGGCGCAGGCACGCACCGCACGCACGAGATCCGGGCTGCGCGCCGGGTCGATCCGCGCCGACGTGATCGTGGTGCCGAGCGCGGCCACCACGCGGTCCGTGTGGTCGCGCACCGGCGCCGCGATGGTCGAGATGCCCGCCTCGAAGAAACCCTCGCCGAGCACGTAGCCGCGCTCGCGGTCGGCGCGAACCAGCTCGAACAGATCGAGCACGGTGTTCGGCGTGTTGCCTGAAAACGCCTCCAGGCGCTCCTCGGGATAAAGGGTGCGCAATTCGTCCAGGTTCATGTCCCCGAGCAGGATGCGGCCCAGAACCGTGGCGTGCGCGGGCAGCCGGGTACCCACGTGGACCGAACTCGACAACGGCATCGGCGGGGTGACTTTCGCGACATAGACAATGGATCGCCCGTCACGCACCACCAGGTTGCAGGGATAGCGGATCTCGTCGCAGAGGTGCGCGAGCAATGGCTGCCCGAGTTCCGTCAATTCGAGCGAAGCGAGGTATTCGAATCCGAGCCGGAGCACGGCCATGCCGAGCCGGTAGTCGTTGCCTGCGCGTTCCACGAAGCCCAGGCGCTCGAGCGTTGCAAGCAGGCGAAAGGTCGTCGAACGCGGCAGGCGCAGGCGGCGGCCGAGTTCCGGTGCGCTGAGGCTCCGGGTGTCGCGGCTGAACTCGCCGAGCAGCCGCAGGCCGCGCTCCAGGGCGGGAACGAGATATCTGTCGCCGGCGTCGTCGGCGGTCGGATCATTCATGGTCGCCCCCGGCGACGGCCGATCGGCGCGCCTCGCGCGCGATCGCTTGGGCAACTGTCGTCGCCTGCTCGACCGTGCTCGCGTGCCCGGCACGGTCGATCAGCGAAAAGGAAGCGCCGAGCAGACGGGCCCGCGCCGCGCAATCGGCGGGCGGGGTCACGCGGTCGGCATCACCACAGTAGACGGACACCGGCATCGCCAGGGGGCGGCTTCGCGCCAGGTCCGCATTGCACAGCAACTCGACCGCCTGCCGGTAGCCGGCGGGATCGAGGCGGGCGGCATTCCAGTGCACCCACTGCCTCGCCGCGGTGTCGGCGCCGTCGGAGAGCAGCCGCGCGGCAGCGCGTTCGGCCACGCCTGTCACGCCCCGATCGGCCAACTCCTCGAGTCGGCTGCGGCGCGCCTGCTCACGCTCCCCGGACTGCCCGGCCGCCCCGTAGCCCCCCGCTGGGCTGATCAGGACCAGCCGCGCGACGCGGTCCGCGCCGTGACACCGGGCGTAGGCGGCAGCGATCAGCCCACCCATCGAATGGCCGACCAGAACGCAGCGGGAGACGCCGAGTGCATCCAGTGCTTCCCCGAGGCGTTCTGCATAGTCGTCGACGGTGGGGACCTCGGCCGGAAGGGGGGTCGATCCGCCGTAACCCGGTGCATCCCAGGCCAGCACACGCGCGACCGGCGAATCCGACTGTTCCGCGAGGGCACGCGCGCAACCGAACCAGGACGCAGCGCCGGAGCTGATGCCGTGCAGCAGCACGCAGGCCGCTCCGGTGCCGTTTGCCGCGCACTCGCGCACGGCCACCCGCGCTCCGTGCGGCAAACTGACGAGTGTCTGCGGAAACTCGCGCTCGAGACGCTCGAGCGCGGACTCGAGTTCGGGAGCCGGCACGGTCTTTGCCATTGGTTCAGCCGCGCTTGATCTTCGCCAGCGGATGATCCGGGGGATAGGTCGGCGTGATCGGCCGGGCCGAGCCCAGCATCACGCACATCAGTGCCTCTTCGTCCCCGACGTTGACTTCACCGCGATAGACCCCGGGCGGCCAGGAAATCAGGTCGCGCTCGCCGACGATCGCTTCCCAGCGCTCGCCGTCCTTCTCGGCAATCAGCTTCACCTTGCCGCGCAGCACGAAGAAGACCTCCTCGACGTCGGTGTGCAAATGGAGGGGACCCTCGTGGCCTGCCGGCAGAATCATCGTCGAGAACGTGAAGTGCTCGGCCGAAATCGTGTTGCTGTCGCTCGCGACGCCGGTGCCGCCGGTGCCGATGTAGCGCATCTGGGCGCGGCCGTACTTCGGATCGTGGTCGGCCTGGAACTTCAGCGCGTTCCAGTCGTAGGTTCGCGTCGACCGGCGCGCCACGCGCGCATCCATCCACTGCTGGAAGCTCGCGCCTTCGGGCTGGTCCCAGGAACGCTTCTGCTTCTCTGCCACGATCGCCCCCTTTCAGTTGAATTGCGAAGCTCGCACTGAGCGGCAGTAGCCGCCCGCGTGCTGCGTCCCCTCGGCGAACTCGATCACCTCGGGGCAAATGCCCTCGATCTCCACCGCAGCGCGGGCTTGCCCCGGGTGACGCGCCAAGGCCCGCCCGAAGCCCTGTGACCCGCCGGTCGCGAGGGCGCTGCGACCGGCGAGTCGGTGCGACCCGCCTGCGGCAGCAGGGCCGACAGACAGCAAGCAATGTTTCATTAGAGGAACGCTGATTAATGGATGGAACAAAAGGAAGTATAGGCACCAGGACAGTCCTGAATATCCGTAGAAACCCGAGGTTCTGGGGAGCCTGGTAGCCGTCACGCGCCAAGGTTCGGTGCCCAGTCGGCCCACCCGCGACCCGCAGCACCGCGTCGCAGTCGGTTGCGCGGCCGATCGCGTCGGCGTAGCCTCATCGAGGGGGCCTGCAACCTTGAACCCGGAGGTGGCGAGCAGCTTCATCCGCGGGCGGCATCTTCGAGGAGGCACAGCATGGACGTCAAAGGGTTGCATCACGTCGCGTACCGCTGCAAGGACGCGCGGCAAACGGTGGATTTCTACACCAGGGTGCTCGGGCTCGAATACACGATGGCGGTCGCCGAGGATCGCGTGCCGAGCACGCAGGAAGAGAGCCCGTACTTTCATCTGTTCTTCCGCATGGACGATGGATCGTTCGTCGCCTTTTTCGAGCTGCCGGAGTCTCCGCCGATGGGGCGCGACACGGCGACCCCGCCCTGGGTGCAGCATCTGGCCCTGCGCGTCGCGGACGAGGAAACGCTGCTCAAGTGCAAGCGCCACATCGAGTCCTGCGGTGTCGAGGTGCTCGGCCCGATCGACCACACGATCTGCAAGTCGATCTATTTCTTCGACCCCAACGGGCACCGGCTGGAACTCGCATGGAGCACCGCGACCGCCGAGATGGTCGGCAAGCTCGCGGGCGTGCGCGACCTGATGCAGGCCGACTGGGAGAAGACCAAGCGCGCGCCGCACCACGCCGACTGGGTCCATCAGAAGGCGCTCGCGGGAAGCTGACCCGCACTCGACGGCGGGCCTCGCGATGAGCGAGCCCCGAACCCGGATGCTTCGCGGGCCGCTCCGCCGTTCTCTGGCGCCCCCGGCACGAATCGAACGTGCGACCCTCCCCTTAGGAGGGGGATGCTCTATCCACTGAGCTACGGGGGCGGCTCGCCGCAATTCTACCGAAGCGGCCGCCCCGCTTCCCGCAGGTTGCTACTCGAACGGCGGCTCGTCCCACCACGGGAAGAAGTCGGGCAGGTCGCGCGAGACGCGGTCCGGATAGCGCGCGGCGCGCTTCTCGAGGAACGCGCTGACGCCCTCGCGCGCGTCGGCCGACTGGCCGCGCGCCTGGATCGCGCGGCTGTCGATGCGGTGCGCGTGCATCGGGTGGTCCGCCGTGCCGAGTCGCCACAACATGTGGCGCGTGAGCGCGATCGAGACCGGCGCGGTGTTGTCGGCGATCTCGCGCGCGAGCGCGCGCGCCGCCGGCAGCAGTTGGTCGGGCGCGTGCAGCGAGCGCACCAGCCCGCGTTCGTGCGCCTCCTGCGCCGGGAACACGCGGCCGGTGAAGCACCACTCGAGCGCGGTCTGCATGCCGACGAGCCGCGGCAGGAACCATCCCGACGCCGCTTCGGGGGTGATGCCGCGGCGCGCGACCACGAAGCCGAAGCGCGCTTCGGTCGACGCCATCCGGATGTCCATCGGCAACTGCATCGTCGCACCGATGCCGACCGCCGGGCCGTTGATCGCGCCGATGACCGGCTTGAGGCTGCGGAAGATCCGCAGCGTCGCGATGCCGCCGCCGTCGCGCTGGACGCCGCCGACGCGATCGGTCGCGTTCGCGAGGTCCTCGCGCGCCGAGTAGTCGAAGGTCCTGGCGCCCTCGGACAGGTCGGCGCCGGCGCAGAACGCGCGGCCCGCGCCGGTGACGATGACGACGCGCACCGCGTCGTCGGCGTCGGTGGCGTCGAAGACCGCGAGCAGGTCCTCGAGCATCTGCGCGGTGAACGCGTTGAGCTTGTCGGGACGGTTCAGCGTGATCGTCGCGATGCCGTCGGCGAGTTCGCAGGCGACGGTCGGGAGTTCGGCGGGCAGGGGCATCGGCGGGACTCGCGTGGCGATCGGATTACCGGCGATTCTAGCGGTCCGCTCAGTCGTCCGATCAGTAACCTGCGGCCGGCCGGATGCGGGTATGCTCGACGGCCCGACTGGCGCTCGCTCGCCGCTTGCGCGAGGTTCCTTGCCGCGGCGCGCGGTGCGTCGCTCGCGCGCAGCTGCGACAGGCTGCGGGGCGTGGAGCGCAGCGTGAACCCTCCTGGCGTCGAAATTGAACTGAAGTTCCTCGTGCCCGCCGCGGCCCGGGAAGGCGTGCGCGCCGCGCTTGCCGCGCGCGGCGAGCCGGCCGCAACCGTGCGGCTCGTCGCGCGCTACTTCGACACGCCGGACCGGCGCCTCGCGCGCGCGGGAATGTCGCTGCGACTGCGGCGCGAAGGCCGGCGCTGGGTGCAGACGCTGAAGTGCGGCGCGCAGGGCTCTCCCGTGCGTCTCGAGCACGAGGTGCCGCGTCCCGACGCGTCGCTCGATCCGGCCGTGCACGCCGGCACCGCGGCTGGCGAGCGGCTGGCGGCGCTGCTGGCCGACGCTCAGGCGCCGCTCGGGGAACGCTACGGAACCGACATCCGGCGCACGCTGCGGCGCGTGCGCACGCGCGGCGCGGTGGTCGAGCTCGCGTTCGACGAAGGGCGCATCGTCGCCGGCCCTCGCGCGCTGGCGGTGTGCGAACTCGAGTGCGAACTCGTGTCGGGCGATCCGGCCGCGCTGTTCGCGCTGGCGCGCCGCTGGCGCGCGCGCTTCGGCCTGGTGCTCGATGCACGCAGCAAGGCCGAGCGAGGCGATGCGCTCGCCGACGGGCGCGCGCAGGCGGCACCGCGCGGCGCCGCCGCGGTTGCGCTGTCGCGCAAGGCGAGCGTCGGCGAAGCCTGGTGCGCAGTGCTCGACGAATGCATCGCGCAGGTGTTCGCCAACGCGTCGGCGCTCGCGGTGCCCGCCCCGCGCGGCCGGCCGCGGCACGGTCCGCAGACCGCCGAGGCGCGGGCAGCCGAAGTGCGGCCACTTCAGGGGCAGACCGATAAGGCGCAGCAAGCCGAAGCGTTGCACCAGTTGCGCGTCGGGCTGCGGCGGTTGCGCTGCGCGTTGCGCCTGTTTCGCGGCTGGGTTGCGCCGGCGCCCGAGTCGATGGCCGACGGCGCGCGCGAACTGTTCCGGCGGCTCGGCGCGCTGCGCGACGCCGACGTGCTTGCGCAGGCGATCGAACCGGCGCTCGAGCGCGCCGGCGCCCCGCCATGGCAGTCGCAGGTGTGTCGTGAAGCGGCGCTGGACACGCCTGCCGGGGCGCCTGCGAGAAGGGCCGCCGATCTGCTCGCGGGCGACGACGCCCAGCGCTTCCTGCTCGACCTGCTCGAGTGGCGTGTCGCGCTCGCCGGGCGCGCGCCCGAACCCGAAATTGCAGGCGCGCGCGGGTCGCTTGCGGCCCACACGCCGCTCACGCCGCTGGCGCCGCTGGCACGGGCCCGGCTGCGCCGCTGGCGCCAGTCGTTGCTCGCCCGGGCCGAGGACTTCGCGGCGCTCGACGATGCGGCGCGCCACGTCGTGCGCCTGCGCGCCAAGCGCCTGCGCTACGCGCTCGGATTCCTCGCGCCGGTCTTTGCGCGCAAGGCGTCGCGGCGGTTCGCGAAGCGGCTCGGGGCGCTGCAGGAAGCGCTCGGGGAACTGTCGGATCTGGATCTTGCGCGGCGGCTCTACGCTGGCCAGGAGGCTGGCGACGAACCGCGCCGGTGGTTCGCCGCCGGCTGGTTGGCGGCGCGACGCGAGGTCGCGCTGCAGCGCGCGCAACGGGCGCTGGCGGCGTTGTCCTGTGCCGATCCGTTCGCGCGCAAGGACTGAGTGCGCGCAAGGACTGGCAGCGTCAGCCCGCCGCGTCGGGGCTGGGCGCGCGCCGCCGGTAGTCGACGATCTCGAAGTGCAGGCCGTTCTGCGCCAGGTGCGTGCTGCGCGAGAGCGCGCGCCACTGCGCCGGGTCGAACTCAGGAAAGTGCGCGTCGCCGGCGACGTCGAGCTCGATCTCGGTGACGATCGCGCGCTGCGCCAGCCCGATGGCCTCGCGATAGAGTTCGGCGCCGCCGACGACGAACACTTCGTCGGTGGCGATCGCCGGATCCGGGCCCGGTTGCGCCGCGAGCGCGATCGCGTCGCGCAGCGTGGTGGCGCTCTCGCAGCCCGGGTGCGACCACGCCGGATCGCGGCTGACGACGATCGTGCGCCGGCCAGGAAGCGCCTTGCCGATCGACTCGAAGGTCTTCCTGCCCATCACGATCGCGCGCCCCAGGGTGGTCGCGCGGAAGTGGCGCAGATCCTCGGGCAGGTGCCAGGGCAGCGCGTTGCCGGCGCCGATCACCCCGCCGCGCGCGCGCGCGACGACGATCGTCACGCGCGGGCCGCTGCTGCTGGTATCGTGTGACGGATGTTGCATCGTGTCGTTGCCCTTTCGGCAGCCTGCGCCGGCGCGCGCGGGCCTGCCTCGATTGTAGCGGCGACGTGCCCGGATCCTGCGGAGGACTGACGGGCGTGGGTGTCTACGAGCGCCTGATCCTGCCGCGGCTCGTCGACGCGGCCTGCGGTTCCGCGTCGCTGGCGCGCGTGCGCGCGCGCGTCGTGCCGCTTGCGCGCGGCCGGGTGCTCGAAGTCGGCTACGGCTCGGGCCTGAACCTGCCGTTCTACGATCCCGGCAAGGTCCAGCGCGTGCTCGCGCTCGAGCCTGCCGACGGACTGCGCGCGATCGCACTGCAGCGGGCGCGCTCGGCCGCGGTGCCGGTCGAGTTCGTGCCGGCGTCCGGCGAGTCCATTCCGCTCGCCGACGCGTCGGTCGACACGGTCGTGATCACGTTCACGATGTGCACGATCCCGGACGTCGAACAGGCTGCGCGCGAGATGCGGCGCGTGCTGCGACGCGGCGGCGAACTGCTGTTCGCCGAGCACGGCACCGCGCGCTCGCCGGGCGCGCAGCGGTGGCAGCGACGGATCGAACCGGTGTGGACGCCGCTGGCCGGTGGCTGCCGGCTCACGCGCGACCCGCCGACGATCCTGCGCGCGGCGGGTTTCGAGGTCGAGTGGAGCGAGGGCCTGCTCGACGGCTCGCTGTGGTCCGCGCGCACGCTCGGGCCGCTGACCTACGGCTACTGGGGCGTGGCGCGCTGAGGCGCGCCGCCCGCGGGCTGCGCCGGGCCGCTAGCGCGACCCGGCCCGGGCGTCACTTCGGCACGACCGCGGTCGCCTCGAGTTCGATCTTGCCCGGATTGTCGAGCAGGTCCGACACGAAGATCATGCTCATCGCCGGGTAGTGGGTGCCGAGGTGCTTGCGCCAGATCCGGCCGAGATCCCTGCGCGCCGCCATGTAGGCAGGCTTGTCGCAGCAGTACGCGGTCATCCGGCAAATGTGCCGCCCTTCGGCGCCGGCAGCGGCCAGCACCGCGAGGATGTTGAGCAGGGCCTGCTCGAACTGCGGAGCGATCTCCTCCGAGTGGAACTTCTGTTGTGCGTCCCAGCCGACCTGGCCGGCGACGAACACGATGCGGCCGGCGTCGACCGCGATGCCGTTGGCGTAGCCGATCGGGGGTGCCCAGCCTTCCGGAAGCAGTGTCTGCATGTGTGTCGTCCTTGCTCGTCGTCGTTGGCGGCCGGATGCGGCCGGATGTCGTCGTGTGCCCGGCTCGGCGGGCGTCAGTCGATGTAGCGCGGCGGATCGGGGTCGTCGGCCCAGTTCTTGTCGGGCTTGGGGACCTTGTTCAGCCACGCCTCGATCAGCTCGATGTGCTCGCGCTCTTCGGCCCGCATCTCGATGGCCGCCTTGCGCACCGAGTCGACGGTGGCGGCTTCGGCAATCTGCGCGAAGAAGCGTTCGGCGCGCTGTTCGCTCGCGAGCGACAGCGTCAGCGCGTGGTACGGCTGCATCAGGTAGTGCACCTCGTCCATCGGCACCGTTTCCGGCGCTTCGAGGGTGTCCCAGACCGCGGCGCCGGGCGCCGGCGGCGACTCCCAGCCCATCTCGGCCAGGATCTGCTGGGCGTGCTTGCCCTCGATCACCGACATCTTGCGAAACAGGTCCGCTACTTCGCGATTGTTGTGCGTTTCCATTGCGTCGGCGAATTCCGCGTAGCGCTGGGCGGCCTCGATCTCCATTTCGTAGGCTTTCGCCATGAACTCGTCGAGGGTGCGGGGCGCCTTGACCCGGTTTGCATTCATAGTTCGAACTCCGCCTCGATTTCGGCGATGCTGCGCCGTGTTCCGCGCGGGCCGAGCGGATACGGTTCGCGGTCGCCGGCGAACAGCACGCCGATGTTGAATCCGTCGTCGGTGAGGATGCGGCGCGCGGCCCGCGCCCGGTCGTCGGTGTGCTCGACCGGGGCAGGGCGCACCTGCTCTTTCCAGGTGCGCTGTTCGGGCCGGAAGGTCACGCACGGGCTCATGATCTCGACGAACGAGAAGCCCGGGTGACGGACCGCCTGCGCGAGGATCTCCGCCGTGCCGTTGGGATCGCCGGAAAACGCTCGTGCGACGAAATTGGCGCCCGATGCGAGCGCGATCACCAGCGGGTGGAACGCGCGCACGCCGGTGCCGCCGGGCGAGAGCTTCGAATCCCAGTCCGGCTCGGTGGTCGGCGAGGGCTGGCCTTTCGTCATCCCGTAGACGTGGTTGTCCATCACGATGTAGGTGAGGTCCACGTTGCGGCGGCACGCGTGCATGAAGTGGTTGCCGCCGATCGAGTAGCCGTCGCCGTCGCCGCCGGCCACCAGCACCGTCATGTCGGGTCGCGCGACCTTCAGCCCGGTCGCGGCCGCGAGCGAGCGTCCGTGCACGCCGTGGAACCCGTAGCATGAGGTGTACGCGGGAATCCGCGACGAGCAGCCGATGCCCGAGACGACCGCGACGTTCTCGGGGCGCAGTTGCAGGATCGCCAGCGCCTTGGTGACCGACCCGAGGACCGAGTAGTCGCCGCAGCCCGGGCACCAGATCGGCTTGTACCCGGACTTGTAGCTGGCCGCCGTGAGCGGAGCAGCGGGCGCCGCCGTCTCGTTCATTGCTGTTTCCATTCGAGGATCACTTTCGCAAGTTCGCCCGGGCGCATCGGTAGCGGGCCGGGTCGGTGGAAGCTCGCCGGCTTGCCCGGCAGGTCGTACATCGAGCGCAGGTAGCGGAACAGCTGCGCGGAGTGGTTCTGCTCGACCACGAGCACTCGCGCGACACCCGCGAGCGCCTCGGCGAGCTTCTCGGGCTGCGCCGGCGCAAGCAGCCGCAGCGCGACCAGCCTGACCGCAACGCCCTGCGCCGCGAGCCGCGCGATCGACTCGCGCGCCACGTCGGTCACCGACCCGAAGGTGATGACCGCGCAGTCGCCTTCGCCCTCGACGTCGGCCCACCACTTGCCGTAGTCGTGCAGCCGCAGCTTGCGCTCGCGCTTGTCGAGCTGCGCGTAGTGGTCGCGCGCCTGGCTGCTGGGGATGCCGGCCTCGTTCTTCTCGAGGCCGTCGGCCGTGTAGGTGATGCCCGGCGTGCCGGGGACCGCCATCGGCGAAACGCCGGATTCGGTGTTGCGGTAGCGCTTGAAGTCGGGCGCGTTCGCCTCGGCCACCAGCCGCTTCGCTGAGAAACCGGGGTCGGCGGGGCGATCGACGATCGCGCGCGACTGCCCGACGAACTGATCCGACAACACGATGGCGGGCGCCTGCAGTGTCTCGGCCAGTTCGACCGCCCACTGCGTGGTGGCCACGCAGTCGGAGATCGACGTCGGCGCGACCACCAGCCGCGGCGCGTCGCCGTGCAGGCCGCTCACGGCGAACGACAGGTCGCTCTGTTCGCTCTTGGCGGGGATGCCGGTCGAGGGGCCGCCACGCATGACGTCGACGACGACGACCGGCACTTCGGCGCCGACGGCGAGCCCGATGCCCTCGGTCATGAGCGCGAGTCCGGGCCCCGCCGTCGCAGTGAGCGACGGCACGCCGCCGTACGACGCGCCGACGATCATGTTGATCGACGCCAGCTCGTCCTCGGCCTGCAGCAATGTGCCGCCGACCTTGCTGAGCATCGGCGCCATCCATTCGAGCACCTCGGTGGCCGGGGTGATCGGATAAGCGGCGACGAAGCGCACGCCGCCGCGCAGCGCACCGAAACCGGTGCCCTCGTTGCCGCTGAGCAGCCAGCGCTTGCCGGCCGGCGCCGGGCCGGCAGCGATGCGCGGCATGCCGTCGATGCCGGCGGCCGCCTCGATGCCGGCGTGCAGTGCCTGCAGGTTGGCCTGCAGCGCCGTTTCCGCGCGCTTCCACGACGCGCGCACCGCCTCCTCGAGCGCCTCGACCGGAATCCCGGCAAGCGCGCCGGCGACTCCGAGCGCCACCATGTTGGTCCAGCTGCCGGGGACCGCTTTCGAGATCTTCTTCAGCGGCACCGAGAAGTAACGCGCGCCGCCTGCCAGGAACACCGCCGGCGGCTCGCCTTCGTCGGAATCGCCGACCAGCACCCCGGTGGGGCGCATCGGGATCTCGTCGGCGAAGCGGTTGATGTTCTGCCAGTCGATCGCCAGCAGCAGGTCGAAGCCGTCGTCGAGCGATTCGGTCTGGACGCTCGCGAGCCGCAGCAGCGCGGCCGCCTCGCCGCCGCGGATCTGCGGTCCGCTGGTGCGCACCATCAGGCCGTACAGGCCGGCTTTCGCGGCGGCGTCCAGCAGCAGGTTGCCGGCGGTCATCACGCCGCTGCCGCCGCTGCCGGCCATCGCGATCGAAAGGCTCGCTGCCGTCCCGCCGGGGGGCGCGCCGGTGCGCGTGTCGCGTTCGGATTGCATGTTCGGGTCAGGGTTCAAGGTGGTGGTTTCGGACAAGAGGTGCGATTGTCCTTCGTTGCCACGAAGGAGCGGGTTTGATGCAGATCAAGGCACCGGAAACGCTGCTCATCCACCATCGCTTCCGTATAAGCGCATTTCGGTACCACAATACAAGAATAATCGCCGGCGGCGGTCCGGTCAATCCCGCCCGGGCGATGCCGGCGGACGCAGCGAAGACGCAAGTTTACGACAGGGGAGATCACGCAACGATGAGCATCCAGGCGCAACGGTGGCTGATGAAGGCGGTCGACACGCCGCTCGAGCGCGAGTCCTTCGTCGCGACGCCCGGCGACGGCGAGGTCGTGGTCCAGGTCGCGGGCTGCGGGGTCTGCCACACCGACCTCGGCTACTTCTACGACGGCGTGCGCACCAACCACGCGCTGCCGCTCGCGCTCGGGCACGAGATCAGCGGCCGCGTCGTCGCGGCCGGTGCCGGCGCGCAGGGCTGGCTCGGGAAAGCAGTGATCGTCCCCGCGGTGCTGCCGTGCGGCGAGTGCGACCTGTGCCGCCGCGGGCTCGGCACCATCTGCCGCAGCCAGAAGATGCCCGGCAACGACATCCAGGGCGGCTTCGCGTCGCACATCGTGGTGCCGGGACGCGGCCTGTGCGAGGTCGACGAGGCGCGACTCGCGAAGGCCGGATTGACGCTGGCCGAGGTGTCGATCGTCGCCGACGCGCTGACGACGCCGTACCAGGCGGTGCGGCGCGCCGGCGTGCGCCCGGGCAGCCTCGCGGTCGTCATCGGCGCCGGCGGTGTCGGCGGCTACTGCGTGCAGATCGCGAACGCGAGCGGCGCGAAAGTCGTGGCGATCGACGTCGACGACGCCAAGCTCGCGGCGATCGCCGAGCACGGCGCGGCGCTCACGCTGAACAGCCGGCAGATGGACGCGCGCGCGATCAAGTCGGCGATCGCCGAGTTCGCGAAGAAGAACGGCCTGCCGGCGACCGAATGGTTCATCTTCGAGTGCTCGGGCACCGCGCCCGGGCAACTCACCGCTTTCGGGCTGCTCGTGTACGGCGCCACGCTGTCGGTGGTCGGCTTCACGATGGACAAGGTCGAGATCCGGCTGTCCAACCTGATGGCCTTCGATGCGCGCGCGATCGGCAACTGGGGCTGCCCGCCCGAGCATTACCCGGCGGCGCTGGATCTCGTGCTCGACGGCAAGGTCCGGATCGACCCCTTCGTCGAGCAGCACCCGCTCGACGACATCAACCGCGTCTTCGCGGCAGTCCACCATCGCGAGATTCGCCGGCGGGCGGTTCTCGTTCCCTGATCCAGGAGTCCAACGTGCGCGAATTCAAGAACCACGACATCGTCGACGACATCTCCAAGGCCGGCGTGCGCTACGAGAAGCGCCCGGCGCGGCTGCCCGACGGCTCGGAGGTCGCGGGCCTGTACAACGCGTGGATCACGCTCGACAACCCGGGCCAGTACAACTCGTACACGACCGACATGGTCAAGGGCGTGATCCTCGCCTTTCGCGCGGCCTCGAACGCGCGCGACGTGAACTGCGTCGTGTTCACCGGCGCCGGCGACAAGGCGTTCTGCACCGGCGGCAACACGAAGGAATACGCCGAGTACTACGCGGGCCATCCGCAGGAATACCGCCAGTACATGCGGCTGTTCAACGACATGGTGTCTGCGATCCTCGCCTGCGACAAGCCGGTCATCTGCCGCGTCAACGGCATGCGCATCGGCGGCGGCCAGGAGATCGGCATGGCGTGCGACTTCTCGGTCGCGCAGGACCTGGCCCGCTTCGGGCAGGCCGGTCCGAAGCACGGCTCGGCGCCGATCGGCGGCGCGACCGACTTCCTGCCGGTGGTCGTCGGCGCGGAGCGCGCAATGGCGGCTTGCGTGCTGTGCGAGCCGTTCTCGGCGCACAAGGCCTACCAGATGGGCGTGCTGACCGACGTCGTCCCGGCGCTGAAGGTCGATGGCAAGTTCGTCGCCAACCCGCTCGTCGAGACGCAGCGCATGGTCGACGAGTACGGGCGCAACGTCTACGGCGAGCCGAAGACCGGCGACGCGGCGAAGGAAGGCAAGGCGCTGATGGCGCGCGGCACGGTGGACCTGTCGCTGCTCGACGCGAAGGTCGAGGAGCTGTGCGCGAAGATGCTGCTGACCTTCCCCGACTGCACGACCAAGACGATCGAGGAACTGCGCAAGCCCAAGCTCGACGCGTGGAACCGCAACAAGGAGAACTCGCGCGCGTGGCTCGCGCTGAACATGATGACCGAAGCGCGCTCGGGTTTCATCGCCTTCAACGAGGGCCCGAAGGACGATCGCGAGGTCGACTTCGTGCTGCTGCGCCAGAAGCTCGCCGCCGGCGAGAGCTGGGTCGGTCCGCTGCACGACTCGATCCAGCCGGGCGCGAAGCACAAGGGGTGATGCCGTGCCGGAAGCCTCTCCGCTGAAGGCGGCGCTCGAGCGCGACGGCGCGCTGCTGCGCCTGACGCTGGCGCGCCCGAAGGCGAACATCGTCGACGCCGCGATGATCGGCGCGCTCTCCTCGGCGCTCTCGCAGCACGCGGGCGCTCGCGGACTGCGCGGCGTGCTGCTGGGCGCCGAAGGTGCGAACTTCGGCTGCGGCGCCAGCGTCGTGGAGCACCTGCCGCTGCAGTGCGCCGCGATGCTGGGTTCGCTGCACGCGCTGGTGAACGCGATGCTCGCGTTCCCGGCGCCGATCCTCGTGGCCGTGCGCGGGCAGTGCCTCGGCGGCGGACTCGAGGTCGCGCTGGCCGGCGGCCCGATCTTCGCCGCGCCGGACGCCTGGTTCGGGCAGCCCGAGATGAAGCTGGGCGTCTTCGCGCCGGCGGCGTCGGTGCTGCTGCCGTATCGCGTCAACCAGCCGGCGGCGGAGGACCTGCTGTTCTCGGGGCGGTCGATCGGCGCCGACGAGGCGCGCGCGATCGGGCTGGTGCAGCGGATCGCCGACGATCCGGACGCGGCCGCACTGGAGTACTTCGATTCGCACCTGGCGGGCAAGAGCGCCGCCAGCCTGTCACTGGCCCTCGCGGCCGCGCGCGGTGCCATGCTGCGCGACGTGCGCGAGCGCCTGTCCGAGGTCGAGCGACTTTATCTCGACCAGTTGATGAAGACCCGCGACGCCAACGAGGGCCTCGCCGCATTTCTCGGGAAACGCAAGCCCGTCTGGGAGCACTGCTGATGACTACGACTCAATCGGTCGACGCGATCGTCTCGCGTTGCGAAAAACTGTTCGAAGACCTCGACTTCAGCTCCGTCAAGGAGTGGAAGGCCGCGGCGCCCGGGCGCAAGGCGATCGGCTACATGCCGGTGTACGTGCCGCGCGAACTGATCCACGCGGCGGGGATGCTGTCGGTCGGCATTCTCGGCGGCGGCGACCAGCTCGAAGTGATCCAGGGCGACGCGTACTACCAGAGCTACATCTGCCGGATTCCGCGTTCGACGATCGAACTCGGCCTGACCGGCCGGCTCGACTGCCTCGACGGGATGCTGTTCCCGTCGATCTGCGACGTGATCCGCAACCTCTCGGGCATGTGGCAGCTGATGTTCAAGGACAAGTACGTCCGCTACATCGACGTGCCGCAGAACTACGAGGACGCGATCGGAGGCCGCTTCTACGTCGAGGAGATGGAGATCCTGCGCAAGGACCTCGGCGAACTGCGCGGCAAGCCGATCACCGACGCCGAGCTCAACGCGTCGATCGCGGTCTACAACGAGAACCGGCAGGCCGTGCGCGAACTCTACGCGTACCGCGCGGCCAAGCCGTGGCAGGCGCCGACCTCCGAGGTGTACCTGGTGCTGCACGCCGGCATGCGGCTGCCGCCCGAGGAGCACACGCAGCTGATTCGCGACTACATCGCCGCGACCGACGCGGTGCCGCGCCAGCGCCGCGACAACGCGCGCGTCGTCATCAACGGCTCGTTCTGCGAGCAGCCGCCGCTCAACCTGATCAAGTCGATCGAGATGTCGGGCTGCTACATCGTCGACGACGACTTCATGCTGGTGACGCGCTGGCTGCTCGACCACGTGCCGGCCGACGGCAAGCCGCTCGAGGAACTGTCGAAGGCGTTCCTGCATCGCTCGGCGTCGACCGCGGCCAAGTACGACGCGCGGCGCGAGGACAAGGGCCAGTACCTGCTGCGGCAGGTGAAGGACGGCGCCGCCGAGGGCGTCGTGTTCGCCGCCCCGTCGTTCTGCGATCCGGCGCTGCTCGAGCGGCCGATGCTGCAGGACGTGCTGGCGAAACAGAAGATTCCGTACACCGCTTTCAAGTACGCCGAGAACACCGGGCAGATGGCGCCGATCCGCGAACAGGCCGGCACCTTCGCCGATTCGATCAAACTGTGGAGTGCAGCATGAGTACCGTCGCCCCGACCGCCGGCTCGAAGAAGCCGCAGAACGTCCAGAAAGAGGACGCGATGTGGCTCCAGAAGGAGCTGATCAACAAGAACTACATGGAGCTCGC
>JANJTK010000176.1 GCA_024711155.1 Burkholderiaceae bacterium | reverse complement strand
TACCTGCCGCCGATGAGCCGCGACCAGATCCGCAAGCAGGTCGAGTACATCGTCGCGCGCGGCTGGAGTCCGGCCATCGAGCACACCGAGCCGCAGCACGCGCGCAGCCACTACTGGTACATGTGGAAGCTGCCGATGTTCGGCGAGACCGACGTCGAGCGCATTCTCGCCGAGTGCGAGGCCTGCCGCGAAGCCAATCCCGGCAACCACGTGCGGCTGGTCGGCTACGACAACGCGTCGCAGACGCTGGGCACCTCGCTGGTGATCCATCGCGGCACGCCCGGCTGAGCCGCGCGCACGCCGGCCGCGTCCCCGGGGCCTGCGCACCCATGCGCGCGAGCGCGCGATGCGAACGTTGAGGGAGCACCTCCGATGAATCCGAGCGATCCGCAGGCGCAGTACCGCGTCGAGCGCGAACCCTGGTACCGCCCGGTCGGCAAGGAGCTGGCGCAATTCGAGGCGGCTTATGCGGCACGCCTGCCGATGATGCTCAAGGGACCGACCGGCTGCGGCAAGTCGCGCTTCGTCGAGTTCATGGCGTGGCGGCTCGGCCGCCCGCTGGTCACCGTGGCCTGCAACGAGGACATGACGGCGGCCGACCTCGTCGGCCGCTTCCTGCTCGATCGCGACGGTACGCGCTGGCAGGACGGCCCGCTGACGACGGCGGCGCGCATCGGCGCCATCTGCTATCTCGACGAAGTGGTCGAAGCGCGCCAGGACACCACCGTCGTGATCCACCCGCTCGCCGACCACCGGCGCGTGCTGCCGCTCGACAAGAAGGGCGAGCTCGTCCACGCGCACCCCGACTTCCAGCTCGTCATCTCGTACAACCCGGGCTACCAGAGCCTGATGAAGGACCTCAAGCAGTCGACCCGGCAGCGCTTCGCGGCGCTCGACTTTGACTATCCCGAGCCCGCCGTCGAGGCCGAGATCGTGGTGCACGAGGGCGGCGTCGCGCGCGCGCTCGCCGACCGGCTGGTGCAGGTCGCGGCGCGCTCGCGCAACCTCAAGGGCCACGGGCTCGACGAGGGCATCTCGACCCGGCTGCTGGTCTACGCAGCCGCGCTGATCGCCAAGGGCATCCCGGCGCAGGACGCGTGCCAGATCGCACTGGTGCGCCCGCTCACCGACGACCCGGACATGCGCGACGCACTCGACGCTGCCGTCGCCACCTTCTTCCCCTGACGGCGGCCCGCGCGCGGCCCGATCGGCGCGCGCGCGGCTGCCCCGGACGCAGCGGACCGGCCATGAGCATCGACCTCGAACGCTACCGCGAACTCCTCGCGCGGGTGGCGCCGCAGCTCGCACCGCAGGTGGCGCCGGTGCTGGATGCGAGCTTTCACGAGGCGGCGCGCGCGATGTCGCCCGCCGGGCTGCAGCACTACCTGGAAGGCGCCCGCGGCCTCGCCGAACTCGGGCGCGGCAGCGACCTGGTGGTCACGTACCTGCAGGAGATGCCGCTGGTGGCGCGCGAGATCGGCGACGACGCGATCTCCGAGTCGGTGCTCGGGGCGATGAAGCTCGCGTCGATGACCTCGGGAGAGGTGATAGGGCTCTTCTTCGCGTCGCTGCCGAGCGCCGCGCGGCGGCTCGGCGACATCGGGCTGTTTCGCGCCTACCTGCAGTTCCTGCACCAGCTCGCCGCGCGCGCGCCGCGCGGCCTGCGGCCGATGCTCGGCGTGCTCGACGATCTGCTGTCGAAGCTCACGCTCGGCGGGCTGCGCCGTTGGGCGTTCTTCGGCGCCGACGCACACCGCACCGACTTCAGGACCCAGGCTGCGTATTTCGCGCTCGCCACCGCCGACAGCCAGGCGATGCTGCAGAAGGAACGCAAGGGCGTCCTGTTCGTCGACCACCAGCGCAAGCTCTCGGCCTACCTGCGCGCGCTGTGGGGGCGCGACTTCCGGATGCGCCCGGCCGCCGCCGACCGCAGCGAGTTCAAACCCTGCATCGAGGACTTTGTGCTGCACCTGCCTGACGCGGTCGACGACCTCGCCGGCCTGAAGGGGCTGGACGTCTACCGCGCGGTGGCCGCTCATCTCGCGGCGCACCTCGCATACACGAGCGCGCCGCTTGCAGCCGAAGGACTCGGACCCGCGCAGGTCCACCTGATCGGCCTCTTCGAGGACGCGCGCGTGGAGTACAACGCGGTGCGCGAGCTTCCCGGGCTGAAGCCGCTGTGGCGCGCGCTGCTCGCTGGCGCCGGCGAAGGCCGCACCGGGCACGAGGCGCAGGCGTGGCTCGAAAGACTCGCACTGCACCTGCTCGACGCCGACGCCGTCACCGGCGACGCGGCACTCGACGCGCTGGCGCGCCGGTTCCACGCCGGCGTCGAGGCCAGGCGCGGCGACAACGCGGTCTCGCGCGACCTCGGCCTGGAACTGCACCGACTGCTGGTCGCGCGCCGCGCCGTGCCGAGCCTGCGGCAGCTCGAGAACCTGCGCCTGCCCTACCGCGACGACAACCGCTTCGTCTGGCAGTTCGAGGAGTTCTCGTGGCAGCGCAGCGAGGAATTCACGGACGGCAGCCAGCAGGTGCGCAGGCGCGTCTCGCCGATGGAGTTCGTCAACGAGGTGGAGGTTGAGACCGCCGGCGACGACGCGCAGGAGGTGTGGACGCTCGACGGCACGCTGTACGACGACGACGGCAGCCGCTACAACGACCGCTTCGGCAAGGAACCGGTGTCCGACCCCTTCCACTATCACGAGTGGGACCACCAGGTGCAGCTGCACCGGCCGGACTGGGCCACCGTGTACGAGCGGCGCATGCCGATGGAGCCGCCGGCGCTGATCGACGAGATCATGCGCCGCCACAAGCCGATCGCCAGCCGCCTGCGCCGCATCGTCGACCGGCTGCGTCCGCAAGGCGCGATCCGCGAGCGCAAGCTCGAGGACGGCGACGAGATCGACCTCAACGCCGCCGTGGACGCGATCGCAAACCTGCGCGCGGGCATGGACTGCGACCCGCGCGTCACGCTGCGCCGCGTGCTGAAGCGTCGCGACGTCGCAGTGCTGATCCTGCTCGATCTCTCCGAGTCGACCAACGACCGCGTCGCGGGCACCGACAACACCGTGATCGGCCTCACCCGCGAAGCCGCCGCGCTGCTCGCCAGCGCCGTCGGCGACATCGGCGACCCCTACGCGATCCACGGCTTCTGCTCCGACGGGCGCCACGACGTGAAGTACTACCCGATCAAGCGCTTCGAGGGCCGCTTCGACGACGAGGCGAAGGGCCGCCTCGCTGGCATGAAGGGCGCCTATTCGACGCGCATGGGCGCGGCGCTGCGCCACGCCGGGCACCACCTGCTGCGCCAGTCGCAGCGCAGGAAGCTGCTGCTGCTCGTCACCGACGGCGAACCGGCCGACGTCGACGAGCGCGACCCGCAGCACCTGCGCCACGACGCGAGGAAGGCGGTCGAGGAACTGCGCACCGCGGGCGTCGACACCTTCTGCCTCACCCTCGACCCCGACGCCGACCGCTACGTCGAGCGCATCTTCGGCCCCAACGGCTACACCGTCGTCGAGCGCGTCGAGCGGCTGCCGGAGCGGCTGCCGCGGCTGTTCGGGGAGTTGACGGGGTGACGGGTCCGCCGCCTGCGCGCACGGCTGCGGGCGCACGAAAGGGTGCACCGCGCGCGACGATCTACAATCGGCCGCTGGCCCTCGCCACCGACCGCAGCCTAGATGAACTCACCGCAGCGCAGTTTCCGCCAATCGCTGGCCGCGATGACCGGGCTGTCGCTGGTGTTCATGCTGGTGGCGTTGAACCTGTCGGTGGTGGGCACCGCGCTGCCGCAGATCGTCGCTGACCTCAACGGCTACGCGCTCTATGCGTGGGCGGCGTCGGCCTTCCTGATGACGAGCGCGGTGACGATCCCCGTCACCGGGCGACTCGGCGACCTGCACGGCCGCAAGCCGTTCCTGCTGGCGGCGATCACGCTGTTCGGGATCGCATCGGCCGCGTCGGGCCTGGCGCAGAGCATGATCCAGCTCGTGCTGGCGCGCGGACTGCAGGGCTTCGCGGGCGGCATGATCGTCGGCACTGTCGCCGCCAGCGTGTCCGACCTCTTCCCGGCCACCTCGGACCGCGTGCGCTGGCAGGTCGTCCTGTCGTCGAGTTTCGGCATCGCGCAGGCCTTCGGCCCCTGGCTCGGCGGATGGCTCACCGAGCACGCGGGCTGGCGCTACGTGTTCTTCATCAACCTGCCGGTGGCGGCGCTCGCCCTGGCAATGGTCTGGCGGCACTTCCCGCACGTCGTTCACCACGACGGCGAGGACCGTCGCATCGACTGGTCCGGCGTCGTCGTGCTCGCGATCGCGATCGTCGCGCTGATGCTGGGCGCCGACTTCACGCAGGCCTGGGGCCTTGCCGACGCGCGCTCGCTCGGCACCGTCGCCGTCGCGCTCGTGCTCGGCGCCGTCTTCCTGCGTCGCCAGTACCGCATGCCCGCCCCGATCGTGCCGCCGGCGCTGCTCGACGATCCCGGAGCACGAACGCTGATGCTGCTCGGGATGCTGACCGGGCTCACGATGTTCACGCTGGTGTTCTATGCGCCGCTGCTGCTGCAGGGCGGATTCGGCCAGTCACCGGACCACGCCGGCGTGGTGATGACGCCGCTGCTGGTGTGCATCACGCTGGGCAGCGTCGCCAACGGCCGCATCCTGCGGCGGATCCGGCGCGCCGAGCGGCCGGTCGCCTGGGGACAGGCGGGGCTGCTCGCAGGATGCCTGCTGCTGGCGCTGCTCGGACCCGAAACACCCGACGCATGGGCGATGGCGATGTTCGCGCTGTGCGGCGTCAGCCTGGGTTTCCAGTTGCCCAACTTCACGCTGCAGATCATGGAGATCGCCGGTCGCAGGCACACCGGCGCCGCGTCGTCGCTGATCCAGTCGACGCGCATGATCGGAAGCATGGTCGGCGTGGGACTCGCCAGCGTGCTGGTGAACTCGATCTTCGCGCGGCGGGTAGGCGACGCGCTCGCGCGGCTGCAGGTCGACGACGCCACGCTCGCGAGCCTGCTGTCGTCGCCCCAGGTGCTGGTGCGCGCGCAGGACCGCGAACTGCTGTTCGAGACCGCCGGTCGGCTCGGCATCGATGCCGCGCCGCTGCTGGACGCAGCCCGAAACGGGCTGGTCGACGGCGCGCACGCGGCGTTTCTCGCCTGTGCCGTGATCGCGGCAGCCTGCGTGCTGATCAGCCTGCGGCTTCCGCGCTTCGACCTGCGCGGGCGCTGATT
>JANJTK010000199.1 GCA_024711155.1 Burkholderiaceae bacterium | reverse complement strand
CTTCACGCCGCACCTGTCGATCGACGAGGCGCTCGGGCAGGCGCTCGCGCTCGACCGCGCCCCGGTCGTGCTCGCCGACACCGCCGACAACCCCGGCGGCGGCGCGCCCGGCGATTCGACCTTCGTGCTCGCGGCGCTGCTCGCGCGCGGCGCGGGCCCGGCGGCGCTCGGCCCGCTGTACGACCCGATGGTCGTCGCCACCTGCTTCGACGCCGGCGTCGGCGCGCGGCTGCCCTTGCGCATCGGCGGCAAGACCGGACTCGCGTCCGGAGCGCCGCTCGACCTCGAGTGCGAGGTGCGGCATTTGGCGCGTGCGTCCAGCCAGTCGTTCGGGCCGGCGAGCGCGCCGCTCGGAGACGTCGCGACCGTGCGCGCAGGCAGCGTCGACGTCGTGCTGTGCTCGCGCCGCGAACAGGCGATGGGGATCGACCTCTTCACCGGCCACGGCGTCGACCTCGAGGGGATGCGCCTGATCGTCGTGAAGTCGAGCCAGCACTTCTACGCCGCTTTCTCCCCGATCGCGGCCGAGGTGCTCTACATCGCCGGCCCGGGAGCGATCTCGTTCGACCTGCCGGCGCTGCCGTACACGCACATCGGCCGCCCGCGCTGGCCGCTCGACGCCGACCCGTGGGCCGCGGGCGGCGGCCGGTAGCGGCGGGACGCTGACGGCTACCCGTCAGCCCGTGCTCGCGTCTGCGCAGGCCTGCAGCACGCGCAGGAAGTTGCCGCCCATCACCGCGACCAGTTCGTCGTCGGCCATGCCGCGCTGCGCGAGAATTGCCAGCACCAGCGGCAGTTGCCGGTAGTTGTCGAACGAAGGCAGGTAGTTCGCGTCCATGTCGGTCCCGATTCCGACGTGCTCGACGCCGACCACATCGACCAGGCGCAGGATCTCGTTCGCGTAGTCCCCCAGGTTGCGCTGCACGATGCCGGCTGGCCAGACGCCGACGACGCCGCCGCCGGCGGCCACAACACGCGCGTGCTCGGGCGACAGCAGCCGCGGATGCGCGACCTCGGCGGGTTGCAGGTGGCTGTGCGAGATCACCAGCGGCGCGCGTGCGATCGCCGCCGTATCGCGCACCGTGTCGAAGCTCGCGTGCGCGAGGTCCACGACCATGCCCGCCGCGTTCATCTCGCGCACCAGCTCGCGGCCGAAGGCCGACAGCCCGCCATGGACCGGCGCCTCGGTCTGAACGTCGCCGATCTCGTTGGGCCGGTAGTGGCACAGCGTGATCGAGGCGACGCCGCGCGCGCGCGCCTCGTCCAGGCCGTCGAGGCGGCCTTCGAGAAAGTCGCCGCCCTCGATGGTGAGCAGCGCGCCGACCTGCCCGGACGCGTGCGCCGCGCGCAGCTGCGCCGCGTCGCGCACCTGGACCACGCCGGCGGTGGCGCGCACGGCGTCGAATTCGCGCTGCTGCCGGCGTGTGTCCTCGACCAGTTCGTCGGGGGCGAGCGGGCGCGCGGCCTTCAGGCCGCCCTGCGGGGTGAGCGTGAGGCTGCGCATGTCGGAGACCAGCGCGAAGCCGCCGGCGGCGAGGCCCCCCGCGCGCATGTCGGCGAGCGCGCGCGCGAACGCGCCGTCCTCGGCCGCGAAGAACGCGACGCTCGGGTCCCACATCTGCGCGCCGCGCATGAAGAAGCGCCCCGGGTGGCAATGCGCGTCGATCGCCGGTTGCGCGGCCAGCAGGCGCCGGGCGCGCCGCAGCGCGTCGCCGTCGACGTCGAGCCCGAGCGAGCGCGCCAGCGCGAGGTCGGCATCTTCCGGGGGCGCGACGGTGGGAGAGGAGGGGACCGGCGAGGCGCCGGATGCAGGAGAGGGTGAGCGGGCGGATTCGCCGTTCATGCGCGTGCCTCGTGCGGGGGTGCGTTGCGGGCGCCGGCCGCGCACGCCGGCGCGGCCGCAAGCCGGCAAGCGTACGACCGCTATCCGGACCGTGCAACCGGGTTCGTCGCGGGGCCGGTCGCAGCGTGCGGCACCGGGGCAGCGAAGGGCCGCGCCGCGAAGGCGTACCCGCCGGCCATGAACAGCGCGCCGGCGACCGCGTTGCCGATCGTCACCCACAGCAGGTTGCGCGCGACCCCGGCGAGCGGCACGCCGTCGGGCAGCCCGAGCCACGCGATCGAGAACAGCGTCATGTTCGCCACGCTGTGCTCGTAGCCGCTGGCGACGAACGCGAGCAGGCACCAGAAGATCAACCCCAGCCGCGCGGCGTCGCTGGTCGTGCGCGCCGACATCCAGATCGCCAGGCACACCAGCCAGTTGCACAGCACCGCGCGCGCCAGCAGTTCGGCGGCCGGCGCCTCGATCTTCGCCGCGGCCGCCCGCCGCAACAGCGGCGCCCCGTCGGCGAGCAGCGCGCCGCCGCCGCCGGCGACGAAGAGCGCGGCGAGCAGCAGCGCGCCCGCCAGGTTGCCGGTCCACGACAGCGCCCAGCTCGCGCCGACGTCGCGGGCGGCGACGCGGCCGCGCAGCAAGCCGACCGGCATGATCATCGTGAGCCCGGTGAACAGCTCCGACCCGGCGAAGATCACCAGCGTCAGCGCGATGCCGAACGACGCGCCCATCGCAAGGCGCTGCCAGGCAGGGTCGAGCAGCGCGCCGATGCTGAAGATCAGCACGATGCCGAGCCCGACGTAGGCGCCGGCCATCGTCGCGGCGACGAAGAACGACAGCGGCCGGGCGCGCACCGCGGCCGCCTTGCGCGCGGCCGCCCCGGCGAAGTGCTCGAGCGTGTCGTCGTACATGGGCGCGCTCAGCCTTCGCCGAGGTTCAGGAACACCACGCCCTTGTCGACGCGCACGCGGTAGCGCTGCGCGCAGCCCTCGTCGGGCGCCTGCGCGCGGCCGCTGTCCAGGTGCACGGTCGTGCCGTGCAGCGGGCAGGCGACGCGACGGTCGAACACGATCCCCTGCGACAGCGGACCGCCCTCGTGCGGGCAGCGGTCGGCCAGCGCGAACACCTCGTCGGCGCCGTTGCGGAACACCGCCACGTCGCCGCGCGCCGTGCGCACGACGCGCGCGCCGAGGCGCGGGATCTCATCGACCGGACAGACTTTCAGCCACGGATTCATCGCGTTCCTCTCCTTCGGTTGCGCCGGCGAGCGGCTCGATCGGCCGGAAGCCGGCCGCGAGCGGCGCAGCGATCCGCTGCGCCCACGGGTCCTGCTCGACCGCGAGCGCCTCCTTCATCCGCGCGTACAGCGCGCGCCGCCCGGCGACGTCGTCGACCACGCGGCGCCGGATCGCGTCGAGACCGACGCGCGCGATCCAGTGCACGGTGCGGTCGCCATAGCGCGCTTCCTCGCGGTACAGCTGCAGCAGCGCGCCCGAGATCTCCAGCACCTCCTCGCGCGTCCCGACCTTGCACAGGAACTGCGCCACCTCGGTGCGGATGCCGCCGTTGCCGCCGACGTGGATTTCCCAGCCGGAGTCGACCCCGATCACGCCGATGTCCTTGATCGTCGCCTCGGCGCAGTTGCGCGGGCACCCCGAGACGCCGAGCTTGGTCTTGTGCGGCGTCCACAGCCGCTCGAGATCGCGCTCGAGATCGATCCCGAGCCCGGTCGAGTCCTGCACGCCGAAGCGGCACCATTCGGAGCCGACGCAGGTCTTGACCGTGCGCAATCCTTTCGAGTACGCGTAGCCCGACGGCATGTCGAGGTCGCGCCAGACGGCAGGCAGGTCTTCCTTCTTCACGCCGAGCAGGTCGATGCGCTGGCCGCCGGTGAACTTGAGCGCCGGCACCGCGTACTTCTCGGCGACCTCGGCGATGCGACGCAGCTGCGCCGGCGAGGTCACGCCGCCGTAGATGCGCGGCACGACCGAGTAGGTGCCGTTCTTCTGGATGTTCGCGTGCATGCGCTCGTTGACCAGGCGCGACTGCGGGTCGTCGCGGTATTCGCCCGGCCATGCGCACAACAGGTAGAAGTTCAGCGCCGGCCGGCACGACGGGCAGCCGTCGGCGCTGCGCCACTCGAGGAAGCGCATCGCCTCCGGAATCGACGTCAGCCGGTTCTCGCGGATCGCCCTGCGCACCTCCTCGTGCGTGTAGTCGGTGCAGCCGCACAGCGGCTTGCGCTCGGGCGCGACCGGCTGGTAGGCGCCGCCCACCACCGACGACAGGATCTGCTCGACCAGTCCGGTGCACGACCCGCACGAGGCCGACGCCTTGGTATGGCGGCGCACGTCCTCGAGCGTGAACAGGCCTTTCTCCTTGATCGCGCGCACGATCGCGATCTTCTTCACGCCGTTGCAGCCGCACACCTCGAAATCGTCGGGCAGCTCGGCCGCGTTGTCGCGCCCCTCGTGGCCGGCGCCGCCGCCGCGCGCCTGGCCGTGCGCGAGTTGCGCGCGCATCGACCCGACGCAGCGCTGCTCCTTCATCAGCTGCACGTACCAGTTCGAGTCGGCGGTGTCGCCGCACAGCACCGCGCCGACGACCCGGTCGTCGCGCAGCACGAGCTTCTTGTAGAGGCCGGCGCGCCGGTCCGACAGCACGATCTCGTCGGCGTCCGCACCGCCCGCGAAGTCGCCGGCCGAGAACACGTCGATCCCGGTGACCTTGAGCTTCGTCGACACCGACGAGCCGCGATAGCGGGCGATCCCGACTTCAGCCAGGTGATTCGCGGCCACCCGCGCCTGCTCGAACAGCGGCGCGACCAGTCCGTAGGCGACGCCGCGGTGCGACGCGCATTCGCCCACCGCGTAGATGCGCGGGTCGTAGGTCTGCATCGTGTCGTCGACGACTACGCCGCGCTCGCAGCGCAGGCCCGCGGCC
>JANJTK010000267.1 GCA_024711155.1 Burkholderiaceae bacterium | reverse complement strand
AACACCACCGGGATCACCAGCAGGCTGAGAAAGGTGCTGGTGATGAGGCCGCCGATGACCACGATGGCCATGGGCGCGCGCAAGCTCGGATCGCCTCCGAAGCCCAGTGCGATGGGCATCATGCCCGCGCCCATCGCGATGGTGGTCATGACGATCGGGCGCGCGCGCTTGCGGCAGGCGTCGAGCAGCGCGTCCCAGCGGTTCAGGCCGTGGTCGCGGCGCGCGAGGATGACGTAGTCGATGAGCAGGATCGAGTTCTTCGTCGCGATGCCCATCAGCATGATCAGGCCGATCATCGACGGCATCGACAGCGCCGTCTGCGTGACGAAGAGGGCGAGGAACGCGCCCGGGATCGACAGCACCAGCGCCGCCAGGATCGTCACCGGCTGCACGAAGTCCTTGAACAGCAGCACGAGCACAATGTAGATGCACAGCACGCCGGTGAGCATCGCCGCGCCGAAGCCGGCCACGAGCTCGGCCATGGCCTCGGCGTCGCCGACCGAGGTCTGCATCACGCCCGGCGGCAGCTTCTTCAGGCTCGGCAGCGCCAGCGCCTGCGCCTCGACCTCGCCCAGCGGCTGCTGGTTGAGCTCGATCTCGAAGTTGACGTTGCGCAGCCGGTCGTAGCGCGCGATCTCCGTCGGCCCGCTGGCCAGCTCGAGCGTCGCCACGTTGGACAGCGGCACCGGCCCGCGCGCGCCCGGCACCGGCAGGCGGGCGATGAGGTCCAGGTCCTCGCGCGCGTCCTCGGGCAGGCGCACGACCACCGGCACCTGGCGCTGGGAGAGGTTGAGCTTGGCCAGGCCCTGGTCGTAGTCGCCGGCGGTGGCCACGCGCAGCGTGTCGGCGATCGCCGCCGAGGTGACGCCCAGGTCGGCGGCGCGCGCGAAGTCGGGGCGCACCACCAGCTCCGGGCGCACCAGGCTGGCGGTCGAGGTGACGTTGCCGATGCCCGGCAGCGTGCGCAGCTCGCGCTCGACCTGCGCCGCGTGCTGCGCGAGCACCCGGCCGTCCTCGCCGGCGAGCACGAGCACGTACTTCTCGCTCGAGGCGCCCAGCCCCACCTTCACGCGCGTGGCGGGCAGCACCGCCAGCGCGTCGCGCAGCTGCTGCTCGAT
>JANJTK010000266.1 GCA_024711155.1 Burkholderiaceae bacterium | reverse complement strand
GCGTGCTGCAACACCCATTGGAGAAGCGGCGTTGGAACGCTTGCGGCCCATTCTTGGAGCATTAAGTCAAATAAAACATGAAGATGCCCGCACAGCGCTTTTGCTCGAATTGGCTTCTAAAATTGCAGAGGTGGATGAACTCCCTGATATTGTGATGTCGCCATCAGATAGTTATTCCCCAGGTGGCAGTCGCGAAGCCAAAACCTTGATACAAGGCGGCCCATCAGATGGCTTATCCATCAAGCTGAAACCGCAAGACAGGAAATACCCTCTTGCAGGGTAGCTGGATGGGTTGTGATAGAGGAGGATGAAATGAATACTATGATTGTCGAACGTGCCGATGGCTGTACCGCGTTGGAGGCCTTGAACAGGAAAGTGATTTCTCCAATTGGCAGTCAGCACGAGTTCGGGATGTTGCTGGGTGAACAGATCCATAAAGTTGCGCCATTACCTGCCGGATCCATATATGTTGGAATATCGCTTGATGATGGGGCTCCAGTAGTAATGGATATTACCAAGTCATATAGAGGCTCACTGCTCATATCCGGTAACAGACAGTCCGGTGCAGCCACCACACTAGTGCAGGCGATTGCGGCAGGTCTTGGGCATGTATTTGAACCGGATAAGGCTCAATTTTCTGTAATTACCTCCGCTTGTTATGGATGGGAAAATTGGGAGAGCCTGCCAAGTTGCAACGGCATCTTTCCATCGGATGGGTTGAGTATTGGGAAGATCGTTCGCCAGCTTGCAACGTGGATGAGACATCGTGATTGTAGTCAGTCTCAACTTTTGTTCATTGACGGAGCCGATTTGCTGCTGGGTTTGGATGCGAATGTGTCGATACTCTTGCGGAATTTGTTGTTGTTCGGTCCCGCCCAAAACATTTGGCCGATTGTAACTGTCGCTGTGGAAGACCTCGTCCATCTCGAGCCTTGGATGGATTGTTTCAGAAGGTGTCTGGTACATGTATCTACAGATGCCTGCTCCATATACAACCTTGAGTTTGCCATGCAGGAAAACTCCACTTGGTGCAGATTTTCCATCCTGGGATGCCCCTGATTTAAAAGCAGCTGCAATGATTACCTTCTCATTGCAGCTGCTTGGATTATGTTGTTAAACTTATCTTTTTCCCAGCTTGTGGATTTATAGATTCGTTTTGGCAGAGTCCTGTTTTAATTCAGATTGGCCGAATTCCTCCTTGGAACAGGAGATTCCCAATGCAGCTTCTCCGCCATTGTTTTTGATCTCAGTAGGATTAAGTAAAAAATTCACCGTATTGAACGGACCCGGAAAAGCAGACACGAAAAGAAAG
>JANJTK010000085.1 GCA_024711155.1 Burkholderiaceae bacterium | reverse complement strand
CTCGCAGCCCGACACTGGCGAGCAGGCGCTCGAGATCACCGATGCGCTGGTGCGCTCCGGGTCGGTCGACCTGATCGTCATCGACTCGGTGGCCGCGCTGACGCCGAAGGCCGAGATCGAGGGCGAGATGGGCGATTCGCTTCCCGGCCTGCAGGCGCGCCTGATGTCGCAGGCGCTGCGCAAGCTCACGAGCACGATCAGCCGCACCAACACGATGGTCATCTTCATCAACCAGATCCGGATGAAGATCGGCGTGATGTTCGGCAACCCCGAGACCACCACCGGCGGCAACGCGCTGAAGTTCTACTCGTCGGTGCGACTCGACATCCGCCGCATCGGCTCGATCAAGAAGGGCGAGGAGGTCATCGGCAGCGAGACCCGTGTCAAGGTCGTCAAGAACAAGGTCGCGCCGCCGTTCAAGACCGCCGAGTTCGACATCCTGTACGGCGAGGGAACCTCGCGCGAGGGCGAGATCCTCGACCTGGGCTCGGCGAGCAACGTGGTCGAGAAGAGCGGCGCCTGGTACAGCTACGGCGGCGAGCGGATCGGCCAGGGCAAGGACAACGCGCGTGAATACCTGCGCGAGCGTCCCGAACTCGCGCTCGAGATCGAGAACAAGGTCCGCGCGCACTTCGGCGTCGCGGCCCGGGGGCCCGCTTCCGATGAGGCGGCGGCCTGAGGCGGGGCGGCGAAGCTGGCCCGCCCGGTTCCGCCGGGCAGCGCGGTGCGAGCGCCGCACGTCCGGTGTCGCTGAAGGCGCGGGCGCTGCGGCATCTTGCGCGGCGCGAGTACAGTCGCGCCGAACTCGAGCGCAAGCTCGAGGCGCACGCGCGCGACCGGCAGGAGCTCGACGAAGTGCTGGACGCGCTCGTTGCGGCCGGCCTGCTGTCGAACGAGCGCTTCGCCGAGTCGCTCGTGCATCGGCGCGCGCTGCGCTTCGGCGTCGCGACCGTCCGGCGCGAGATGCGCTCGCACGGACTCGACGAGGCGCTGGTCGACGCGCACGTGTCCGCATTGCAGCAAACCGAGCTCGCGCGCGCCCGCGCGCTGTGGGAGCGGCGCTTCGGCCGTCCGCCGGCGTCGTTGGCCGAGCGGGCGCGCCAGACCCGCTTCCTGCTCGCGCGCGGTTTCAGCGCCGATCTGGTGCGCCGCATCGTCGGCGGCGAGCGCGACGACGATTGAGCGCCGGCTCGGGCGCCGGCGACCCCGGGGCGCCTGGTTCGCGTGTCGGCCCCCGGGCGCCCCCCCCGAAAGGGGTATGAGCGCGTGTTAAAATCAGCCGTTTCCGCCCACCTGCATCGACGCTGGCCGCCAGTGAATCGCTGCGCCCACCGCGCGCCGCGCCCCCCGGAACGCATGCCCTTACCCCCCGCCACGCCCCGCACAGTCACGCACACGCGTTCGCTGCGCATCGAGGTCTTCCGTCGCGACGACGGCGCCTGGGACGTCGAGGGCGAACTCGAGGACGTCTCGCCCTTCGATTCGCCGCTGCCCAGCGGCGTCTGCCCGGGCGGCGAGGCGCTGCACCGGATGCGGCTGCGGCTGACGATCGACGAGAGCTTCGCGATCCTCGACGCGCACGCGGTGTCCGAGCGGGTGCCCTACGGCGACGAGTGCAAGGGTGCGACCGAGGCCTACCGCGGGCTGGTCGGCCTGAACCTGTTCCACGGCTTTGCGGCGGCGCTGCGCGAGCGGGTCGGGCGCACCGCCGGCTGCACCCACCTGACCGAGCTGGCGCGGTTCATGCCGAGCGCCGCCGTGCAGGCGGTCGCCGGCGAGAAGCTGCGCCGCCGCGAGATGTTCCAGACCGGCGATGGCGAAAGCCGCCGCCCGTTCACGCTCGACGGTTGCCGCGCGTGGCGCAGCGACGGGCCGGTGGTCGAGCGTCACCTCCCGATGTGGTACCGGCCGCGCGCCGGTGCTGCGAACGATTCCAGCGTTTCCAGCAAGGAACCCAAGTGAAGATCCACGAATACCAGGGCAAGGAGATCCTGAAGAAGTACGGCGTCGCGGTGCCGCGCGGCATCCCGTGCTTCTCGGTCGAGGACGCGGTCAAGGCGGCCGAGGCGCTCGGCGGGCCGGTCTGGGTCGTCAAGGCGCAGATCCACGCCGGCGGCCGCGGCAAGGGCGGCGGGGTCAAGCTCGCGCGCTCGATCGACGAGGTCCGCGCGCTGTCGGGAGAGATCCTCGGCATGCAGTTGAAGACGCACCAGACCGGACCCGACGGGCAGAAGGTGCGTCGCCTGCTGGTCGAGGAGGGCGCCGACATCCGCAAGGAGCTCTACGTCGGCATGGTGGTCGACCGCGTCACGCAGCGGGTCTGCCTGATGGCGTCCAGCGAGGGCGGCATGGACATCGAGGAGGTGGCCGCGCACACGCCGGAGAAGATCCACAAGGTGTTCGTCGACCCGGTCGCCGGCCTCACCGACGCCGACTGCGACGACGTCGCGCGCAAGATCGGCGTGCCCGACGCGAGCGTGCCGCAGGCGCGCGTCGTGCTGCAGGGCCTGTACCGGGCGTTCTGGGAGACCGACGCGTCGCTGGCCGAGATCAACCCGCTGATCCTCACCGGCGACGGCAGGGTGGTCGCGCTCGACGCGAAGCTCAACTTCGACGCCAACGCGCTGTATCGCCACCCGGAGCTGGTCGAGTTGCGCGACCTCGACGAGGAAGACCCGGCCGAGATCGAGGCGTCGAAATACGACCTCGCCTACATCCAGCTCGACGGCAACATCGGCTGCCTGGTCAACGGCGCCGGGCTCGCGATGGCGACGATGGACACCATCAAGCTGTTCGGCGGCGAGCCGGCGAACTTCCTCGACGTCGGCGGCGGCGCGACGACCGAGAAGGTCACCGAGGCCTTCAAGATCATGCTGCGCAACCCGAACCTGAAGGCGATTCTGGTGAACATCTTCGGCGGCATCATGCGCTGCGACGTGATCGCCGAAGGCGTGATCGCCGCGAGCCGCGCAGTCGGCCTGAAGGTGCCGCTGGTGGTGCGGATGAAGGGCACCAACGAGGAACTCGGCCGCAAGATGCTGGCCGAGTCGGGTTTGCCGATCATCTCGGCCGAGACGATGGGCGAGGCGGCGCAGAAGGTCGTTGCGGCCGCGCGCTGACACGGAGACGAAGCATGTCGATCCTGATCAACAAGGACACCAAGGTCATCACGCAGGGCATCACCGGCAAGACCGGCCAGTTGCACACGCGGATGTGCCGCGATTACGCCAACGGCAAGACCTGTTTCGTCGCCGGCGTGAACCCGAAGAAGGCCGGCGAGGACTTCGAGGGCGTGCCGATCTACGCCAGCGTCAGGGAAGCGCGCGCGCAGACCGGCGCTACCGTCTCGGTGATCTACGTGCCGCCGGCGGGCGCCGCGGCGGCGATCTGGGAGGCGGTCGAGGCCGACCTCGACCTCGCCATCTGCATCACCGAGGGCATCCCGGTGCGCGACATGATCGTCGTGCGCGACCGCATGCGCCGCGAGAACCGCAAGACGCTGCTGCTCGGGCCGAACTGTCCCGGGGTCATCACGCCGGATGAGCTCAAGATCGGCATCATGCCGGGGCACATCCACCGCAAGGGCCGCATCGGCGTGGTGTCGCGCTCGGGCACGCTGACCTACGAGGCGGTCGCGCAACTGACCGCGCTCGGGCTCGGCCAGTCGAGCGCGGTCGGCATCGGCGGCGATCCGGTCAACGGGCTGAAGCACGTCGACGTGCTGCGGCTCTTCAACGACGATCCCGACACTGACGCCGTGGTCATGATCGGCGAGATCGGCGGCTCCGACGAGGAGGCCGCGGCCGAGTGGGTCAAGGCCCACATGAAGAAGCCGGTGGTCGGGTTCATCGCCGGCGTCACCGCGCCCCCGGGCAAGCGCATGGGCCACGCCGGCGCGATCATTTCCGGCGGCAAGGGCACGGCGCAGGAGAAGCTCGAGGTGATGGAGGCCTGCGGGATTCGCGTCACGAAGGATCCGTCGGAGATGGGAAAGCTGCTGAAGAGCGTGCTCTGACCGCGGACCGGCAATGGATGCCGTGATCGAGTTCCTGGTCACGATGCACTGGGGGGCGGTCCTCCAGATCATCCTGATCGACATCCTGCTGGGCGGCGACAATGCGGTCGTGATCGCGCTGGCTTGCCGCAACCTGCCGAAGCAGCAGCGGATGAAGGGCATCCTGTGGGGAACCGCGGGCGCGATCGTGCTGCGCGTGATCCTGATCGCGTTCGCGGTGGCGCTGCTCAACGTGCCGTTCCTGAAGCTGGTGGGCGGCGCGCTGCTGGTCTGGATCGGCGTGAAGCTGCTGCTGCCGTCCGAAGGCGACGAGCACGGCAGCCTCGAGGGCGGCACCACGCTGTGGTCGGCGATCAAGACGATCATCGTCGCCGACCTGGTCATGAGCGTCGACAACGTGATCGCGATCGCCGGGGCGGCGCAGCAGGCCGACCCCGACCACCAGATGGGGCTCGTGATCTTCGGCCTGGTCGTCAGCATTCCGCTGATCGTCTGGGGCAGCACGCTGGTGCTGCGGTTGCTCGAGCGCTATCCGGTCGTCATCCTGCTGGGCGGGGCGCTGCTCGGCTGGATCGCCGGGGGCATGATGATCACCGACATCGTGACCGTCGACGCGATCGGCGAGCCCGGTGCGACGCTGCGTTACGCGGCGTCGGCCGCCGGGGCGGCGCTGGTGGTCGTGCTCGGCAAGGTCCTGACGGCGCGCCGGACGGCCGGCAGTCGCGCCGGTTGAGGCCGGGACGGCGGATCGGGTGGCGGTCGCACCCCGCTTCGCGGGGACGCCCCCGGCCCGCCGGCGGCGGAGGGCTGCGCGTCGCCGGCACAGTGTCGCCGGCGCTGTGTCGCCGGGACGGTGTCGTGCCGGCGATGCACGGGCGTCTCGCGCGCGCGCCGTCCGACCCCGCCGAGCGGCCGTTCATGAATTTGTTCCTCGGGCGCCTTTCCGACCGACGGTAGCCTGCGCTGCATGGCCGACGCCGAACATCCGGGAATGCAACACCGCGAAGCCGCGGTCGCCCCTCGCCTGCTGGTCTGCAGCGGGGGGACGCAGTTGCGCGCCGTGCCGCTCACCAGGGAGTGCCTGAGCATCGGCAGGCGCCCGTACAACGACGTCGCGCTGAACGACCTGACGGTCAGCGGCGAGCACGCGCTGGTGCGCACGCGCGGGGGCGAGAGCGTCGTGCACGACCTCGGCAGCCGCAACGGCACGCTCGTCAACGGCGTCGTGGTCCGGCAGCGCCCGTTGCGCGACGGCGACGTGATCGACATCGGCATCTACCGGCTGCGCTTCGTGGTCGACCGCGCGGCCGCGCCAGAGCCGGCGCCGGACGAGCGCGAGGCGCGCGCCGCCTTCGTGGACCACCTGAGCGGGCTGCACGCCGGGACCGCGCAGCCGATCGACCGCGCGGTCACCCGGCTGGCGGGGCAGGCCGAGCAGGTCGCGGTGATCTCGCAGCGCGGCGGGCGGTTCTACCTGACGCACCTCGAGGGGCTGGCTTTTCCGCAGGTCAACGGCGATCCGATCGGGCTCAACCCCCGGCCGATCTTCGACGGCGACCTGATCGAACTCGCCGGCGTGATGTTGCGCTTCCGGCTGCAGGCCTGAAGCGGCGCGCGGAGCCGGCGCGATGCCACCGCTGCAACGATCGAGACTCTGGCGGGCGCTGGTCGGGCTGGCGCTCGTGGCGGCCTGCGCGGCGGCGGAGTTCGGCGAACTGCGACCGGGTCTGCTGCAGGCGCTGGACCGGGAACTCTACGACGGCCGCCAGCGGCTGGCGCGGCCCGCGCTCGACGAGCGCATCGTCATCGTCGACATCGACGAGCGCAGTCTCGGGCAGCGCGGTCGCTGGCCGTGGGACCGCGCGACGATGGCGGCGCTCACCGACGCGCTGGTCGAGCGGGGCGGCGCCGCGGTGGTCGGCTTCGACGTCGTGTTCGCCGAGCGCCAGGCCGGCGTCGCCGACGACGTGCTGCTGGCGCGCGCGCTCGCGCGCCGGCCGATCGTGCTCGGCTATTACTTCAGCAGCGACCGCGACGGGCACGCGAGCGGCAGCCTGCCGGCGCCGCTGTTCGCCGGCGAGGCGGCGCGGGAGCTGGCGCCGCGCCTGACGCATGCGAGCGGCTTCGGCGCCAATCTCGGCGAGTTCCAGCGCGCCGCGCGCGCCTCGGGATTCTTCAACCCGTTCCTCGGCGAGGGACTGGACCCGGACGGCGTGATCCGCGCGCTGCCGCTGCTGGTCGCCTATCGTGGCGCGGCCTACGAGTCGTTTGCGCTTGCCGTGACGAGGACCTACCTCGGCGGCGCCGCGGTCACCCTCGACGGCGACGTGCTCGCGGTCGAAGGGGCGGGCGGGCGCGCGGAAGGGGCGGGCGGGCGCGCGGTGTTTCCGGTCTCGGCCGGCTTCACGGCGATGGTGCCGCTGGCCGGGCGCGGCGGGCCCGCCGGCGGGCGTTTCCGCTACCTGTCGGCCACCGATGTGCTGGACGGGCGGGTCGACTGGAGCTTGCTGCGCGATCGCATCGTGCTCGTGGGCACCTCGGCGCCGGGCCTGACCGATCTGCGCGCGACGCCGGTGAGCGAGGTCTTCCCGGGAGTCGAGATCCATGCGTCGCTGATCGCTGGCGCACTCGACGCGAGACTCAGGCAGCGTCCCGACGAGGCGCCCGCGATCGGCGCCGTCGCGACGGTCCTGGTCGGCGGCGCGCTGGCGCTGGCGCTGCCGTCGCTGGGCGCCGTCGGCGCCGCGATGGCGAGCGCGGTCGCGGCCACCACGCTGCTGTCGGCAAACGCGATCGCCTACTCCAACCTCGGCCTCGTGCTGCCACTGGCGGCGTCGCTCGCCGCGGTGCTCGCGGTCGGGCTGTTCAACCTCGTCGCGGGCTGGTTCGCCGAGGGCCGCTCGCGGCGCGCGATGCTGCGGCTGTTCGGCGAGTACGTGTCACCGGACCTGGTCGAGCGCATGGCGCGCGACCCGCGCAGCTACGAGGACATGCTGAGCGGGAACCGCGAGCTGACGATCCTCTTCGCCGACATCCGCGGCTTCACGCGCATTGCCGAGAAGATGGAGCCGGAGGCGCTGCGCGAATACATCAACGCGTTCCTGACCCGCATGACCGCGGTCATCCACGAGCACGGCGGCACCGTCGACAAGTACATCGGCGACGCGGTGATGGCGTTCTGGGGGGCGCCGGTGGACGACCCCGCGCATGCCGACCACGCGGTCGCCGCGGCGCTGAAGATGCAGGCGGAGGTGCGCCGCATGTCGGCCGACTTCCGCGCGCGCGGCTTGCCGGCGCTCGCCGTCGGAATCGGGATCAACACCGGGATCGTGCGCGTCGGCGACATGGGATCGAAGCTGCGACGCGCCTACACGGTGATCGGCGACGCGGTCAACCTCGCGTCGCGGCTGGAGGGCTTGACGCGCGAGTACGAAGTGCCCATCGTGGTCGGCGAGGCCACGGTTCAGCGCTGTCGCGAACACGGTTTCTTCGAACTCGCCCGCGCGGTCGTCGCCGGGCGCAGCGAGTCGGTCCGGGTGTTCGTGCCGAACCCGGCGCCGGCCGGCGAGAGCGACACGGCCGGCGTCGAGACGAGGCCGATGGTCCGACCGATCGAAGTGCCGAGGAACGTCAGGGAAGCCCTGCATGAAGGTTCGAGTCCTGGGGTGTAGCGGCGGCATCGGCGCACGCGCCCGGACCACCTCGTTCCTGGTCGACCACGACATCCTGCTCGACGCCGGTACCGGGGTCGAGGACCTGTCGGTCGACGAACTCGCTGCGATCGACCACGTCTTTCTCACGCACTCGCACCTCGACCACATCGCGGCGCTGCCGCTGCTGGTCGACTCGGTCGGCGGGCTGCGCGAGCGCCCGCTGGTCGTGCACGCGCTGCCAGAGACGATCGAGGCGCTGAAGGCGCACGTCTTCAACTGGGTCATCTGGCCCGACTTCACCGAGATCCCGCACTACGAGCGCCCGTGGATGGTGTTCGAGCCGCTGGCGATCGGCAGCGTCGTCGAGCTGGGCGGGCGCTGGGTGCGCAGCCTGGCCGCCAGCCACACGGTGCCGGCGCTCGCGTTCCACGCGTACAACGAGCGTGCCGCGCTCGTGTTCTCGGGCGACACGGGGCCGAACGACGAGTTCTGGCGCCAGGTCAACGGCGTGCCGAACCTGAAGTACCTGATCGTCGAGTCGGCGTTCCCGAACCGCGATCGGGACCTCGCGGTCACCGCGCGGCACCTGTTCCCGATCCAGCTGGCCGAGTCCTTGTCGCAGCTGCGATCCGAACCGGAAATCCTGATCACGCACATGAAGCCGTCGGATCGGGAAACGATCACGCGCGAGCTCGAGGCGTGGGCGGGCCGGTTCTCGCCGCGCGTGCTCGAGCGCGGCGACGTGCTCGAGCTCTGAGCAAGCCGCGCGGCGCTCGCGCCGCCACGCCGCGGGCGCCGCCACGCCGCGGGCGCACGCGGCCCTTGCGGCGGACGCGAACGGGCGGCTCGATCGGGTGACGCAATCCGTCACTTGCCGCCGCGGCGCGGCACCTTCGGCACGCCGCCCTCGCGCAGCGCGCAGGCGCCGGCGGCGGCTGCGGCAGGACGGGCGGCGGCGCGGTCGCGCCGGACGCCGCCGGTCGGCCAGCAACTGCCGTCGGCGGCGGGTGGCACGGCCCCTGCGTCATACCAGTCCGAGCCGACGCGGTCGGACGCAAACCTGATCACTCACTGACGCAAAGGGAGCTGGACAAATGAAGATGCGCAAGCAACTGCAGAAGGGTTTCACCCTGATCGAACTGATGATCGTCGTGGCGATCATCGGCATCCTGGCCGCGGTCGCGCTGCCGGCGTACCAGGACTACATCAAGCGCGCTGCCTACACCGAAGTCGTCTCGGGCATGGAGCCGTACAAGGTCGGCATCACCGAGTGCTACCAGAACACGGCCGACCTGACTGCGTGCGACGCCGGGTCCAACGGTGTGCCGGCCGCGCTGTCGGGACGTACCGACGGCGTGCTCAACGCGGTGGCGGTCGCTGACGGCGTCGTCACTGCCACGCCGAACGCGGTCAAGGGCATCCTGGCGACCGACACCTGCGTGTTCACGCCGACGGCCTCGACGGGCGGCACGCTGAAGTGGACCTACTCGGGCGGCTGCCTGACCAAGAACTTCGTGAAGAACTGACGAAGCACTCTCCTGAACGACGCGGGCCGCCCTGGGCGGCCCGTTTCGTTTGTGCGCTTCGAACGCTCCCGGCGGATCCGGGATTCCCGCGCTCATGTTGCTGCTTCGCGCCCGCCCTGGATGCCGGACGCGAAGGCTACGGCGAGCCTGCGCGCGGCGACCTCGACATGCGACGGGTCGAGCCGGTCCGCACCCCCACCACCCCCGAACACTGCCGTGATGACGGCCACCGCCGCGGCGCCGGCCTTCGCCACGGCGCTCGCATTGCCGGCGTCGATGCCGCCGATCGCGACCGCGTGCAGGTTGGCGTCGCGCGCGCGCGCGAACAGATCGAGCGGCGCGCGCACCGCCCCCGGCTTCACCGACGACCCGAACACGCTGCCGAAGGCGACGTAATCGGCCGTGTCGCGCACTGCCAGCGCGAGCTCGAGCGAGTCGTAGCACGACACGCCGAGCATGAGCGTCGCTCCCAAGGTCGCGCGCAGCGCGATCGGATCGCCGTCGTCGCGCCCGACGTGCAGGCCGTCGGCGCCGGCCTCGCGCGCGAGCTCGATCGAGTCGTTGACGACGAACAGCGCTCCCGCGGCGCGGCACGCGCGCGCGAGCGCGCACGCCTGGCGCAGGCGCTGCGCCGGTCCGGCCGCCTTGTTCCGGTACTGAAGCGCCGTCGCGCCGCCGCGCAGCGCGGCCTCGACGGCGTCGAGCAGCCAGTCGTCGTCGAGCGAGTCGGGGGTCAGCACGTACAGGCCGCAGGGGAGTCGCCGGGTCATCTTCCGCTCGCGCGCGTTCGTCGCAACATCGAAGCCACTGGTCGGCGCCGCAGGGTGCCCGCCGGTGCCCGAGGTTAGCATCGTCGAAGGTCGCGAGCGGGACGTCCGCCCATCCAGACGCGGAGATCGGGGATGAACGAGGCAGCCGGGTTGACTGGCCTGAGGGTCATGGTGATCGACGACAGCAACACGATCCGGCGCAGCGCCGAGATCTTCCTGAAACAGTCGGGCTGCCAGGTGATTCTCGCGGAGGACGGCTTCGATGCGCTGGCGAAGATCGCCGACCACGACCCGGACCTGATCTTCTGCGACATCCTGATGCCGCGGCTCGACGGCTACCAGACCTGCGCGCTGATCAAGAAGAGCGCCCGCTTCGGCGCCACGCCGGTGGTGATGCTGTCGAGCAAGGATGGCCTGTTCGACCGGGCGCGCGGGCGCATGGTCGGCTGCGACCGCTACCTGACCAAACCCTTCACCAAGGACGGCCTGATCCGGACGGTCGACGACTGCGCGCGGCGCGCTGCGACGGCGCCCGCGTGCGCCAGCGCCTGAGCGACCCCGTGCCAGCGACCGCGGAGCGAACCGTGCCGGCCTGCAAGATCCTGGTGGTGGACGACTCGCCCACCGAGCGCTTCTTCCTCGCGGAGTTGCTCGCGCGCAAGGGATACACGGTGATCACCGCCGAGAACGGCGCGCAGGCGATCGAGAAGGTGCGCCAGGAGCGCCCCGACGTGGTGCTGATGGATGTCGTGATGCCGGGGCCCAACGGCTTCCAGGTGACTCGCGCGCTGGCGCGCGACCCCGACACGCAGGACATCCCGGTCATCCTGTGCACCAGCAAGGCCGCCGAGAGCGACCGCATCTGGGGCCTGCGACAGGGTGCGCGCGGCTACCTCGTCAAGCCGGTGCGGCCCGAAGAGCTGCTGGCGCGCGTCGCCGACCTGGCGCACTGACGATGGCCGATCGCCGCAGCCTCAGGGAATTCCAGTCGCGGCTGTCGGAGCGGCTGCGCCAGGCCGCCTCCGGCGCAGTGCAGTCGGCGCGACTCGGCGTGCAGGCGGGCTCGCAACGCCTGCTGGTCGACCTGTCGGAAGCCGGGGAGATCGCGTCGCTCGACATGGCGGTGACGCCCGTGCCGATGACGCACGACTGGTTCCGCGGGCTGGTGAACCTGCGCGGTGCGCTGTTCGGCGTGTCCGATCTCGCCCGCTTCGCCGGCGGCGACGCTACGCCCGGCTCCCGCGAGACGCGCCTGGTCGCGTTCGCGGCGCGACTGAACCTGAACGCGGCGATCCTGGTCGACCGGATGCTCGGGCTGCAGAACGTCACCGCGATGTCGGCGCCGCCGGAAGGCGACGCGGGAGCGCGCGAGCCGTGGCTGGGGCGCGACTGGATCGACCCCGAGGGGCGGCGCTGGACCGAACTGAGCCTGGAGAGGCTGGCAGCCGACGAGCGATTCCTCGCCGTCGATCGCTGAGCCGCCTGCGGAGTACCGGAGATGAAAGTGGCGATCAAGTTTCCCGCATTCCTGCAGCCGCGCGCCAACCGCCAGGAGGATGCGGCGCCGGACACCGCGATCCTCGAGGACCTGCTGCCCGACGACGCGTTCGAGCCGGTGCGGGCGCCCGCGGAGCGGCCGGCGGCGCGGCCGGTCGCGCACCTCGGCACCGGGCGTGCCGAGGGCGCGCAGCGCGCCGGGCACGCCGGGCACGCCGGGCACGCCGGGCACGCGGCTGCGCCGCGCCTGCGCGACCGCTTCGGCATCCCGGTGATCGGCGCGCTGCCCTTTCGCAAGCAGCTCGAGGTGTGGCTGCCGCTGCTGTTCGTTTCGGTGCTGGTGGTGTTCCTGTTCCTGTGGATCGATTCGCGCCAGGCCGCCGATGCGGCGCGCTGGTTGCAGCAGGTCGGCGACGCGCTGACGCACTCGCAGCGGGTCGCGAAGGCGGCGCCGCAGGCGATCGCCGGCGACCCCGAGGCGTTCGCGCAGCTCGGCGAGAGCCGCGAGATCGTGAACCGCTCGATCGTGCAGCTGGTCGAGGGCAGCGACGGCGGCCGCGCGGTGTCGGGAGACCTGCTGCCGGACGCGCAGAAGCTGCGCAGCGCCTGGACGGCGTCGGGGGACGCCGCGCAGGTGATCGGCTGGCAGAGCGCGCTGCTGCAGTCGCTGGGCGCGATGCGGCGCGACGTCGTGCGCGTGAACCCGAAGATGCTCGAGGCGGCGCAGGCCGTCGCCGCCAGCAAGCTGCACGGCGGGGCGTCGGGGCGCGAGATCGCCGCCGCCGGCGAACTGGTGATGCTCACGCAGCGCATCGCGAAGGAAGTCAACGAGCTGCTGTTCTCGGGCATGGAGGACAACGCCGCGGAAGCGAGCCTGCGGCAGTCGCTGACCTCGTTCCGGGAACTCTCCGACAGCCTGCTCACCGGCAACGACCGGCTGCGGCTACCCCCGGCCGGTGATGCCGAGTCGCGGCGGGCGCTCGGCGAGTTGAAGAAGTCGATGGCAGGAATCGACCAGGCCCTCGCCGGCATCCTGTCGAGCCTGCCGCGGCTGCAGCAGGCCAAGCGCGCCGAGCGCCGGATCTTCGCTGACAGCGAGCCGGTGCGCGCGCAGCTCGAAAGCGTGCGCGGCCGACTGCAGGCGGCCGAGTCGGCACGAGTCTGGAATCTGGCGCTCGCGGCGCTGTTCGGCGTGTGCGCACTGGTGGCGGTCTACGGGCTGTTCCGCGCCTTCCTGTCGGACAGCGAGCAGCGTGCCGAGCAGGCCGAGCGCCAGCAGGCGATTGCGCAGCAGCTCGAGCAGGAAGCGAAGCGCGCCAACGACCAGAACCAGGCGGCGATCCTGCGCCTGATGAACGAGTTGCAGGAGGTCGCCGACGGCGACCTCACGGTGCAGGCGACCGTCTCCGAAGACATCACCGGCGCGATCGCGGACTCGGTGAACTATACGGTGGAGGAGTTGCGCAGCCTGGTCGCGCGGATCAACGCCACTGCGGGCCTGGTCAACGAGGCGTCGTCGAAGGCGCAGACGACGGTGTCGAGCCTGCAGACGGCGAGCGAGCAGCAGTCGCGCGAGATCCGCGGCACCGGCGAGGCGGTGCTGCGGCTGGCGCAGCAGATCAACGAGGTGTCGGCGCGTGCTGCCGAGTCGGCCCAGGTGGCGCGCCAGTCGCTGCACGCGTCCGAGGAGGGTTCGCGCGCGGTGAACAACGCGATCACCGGCATGAACGGCATTCGCGACCAGATCCAGGACACGGCCAAGCGGATCAAGCGGCTCGGCGAGTCGTCGCAGGAAGTCGGCGAGATCGTCGAACTGATCTCCGACATCACCGAGCAGACCAACGTGCTCGCGCTCACCGCCGCGATCCAGGCCGCGTCGGCCGGCGAGGCGGGGCGCGGCTTCACGATCGTCGCCGAGGAGGTGCAGCGGCTCGCCGAGCGCTCGGCCGGCGCGGCCAAGCAGATCGCGGCGCTGATCCGCGCGATCCAGACCGACACCGCCGATGCGGTATCGGCGATGGAGCGCAGCACGCAGGGCGTCGTCGAGGGCACGAAGCTCTCCGACGAGGCGGGCCGCACGCTGGGCGAGATCGGCCGGGTGTCGACGACGCTGGCCGAGCTGATCCACGAGTTCTCCAACGCGACCTCGCGCCAGGCGACCTCGGCGGGCACGGTCGCGCAGTCGATCCAGCGCATCCTGCTCGTCACCGAGCAGACCAGCGAGGGCACCCTGCAGACGGCCGGCTCGATTCGCAAGCTGTCCGAACTGGCGCAGGAGCTCAAGGCGTCGGTGTCGCGGTTCAAGGTCGCTTGACGGGTGGCCGGCATGGAAGCGACGACGATCGAAGCCGCCGGAGCTGACGCCGGCGCCCGGGAGCCCGACCTCGCGACGCTGTCGTGGTGCCTGGGCGAGATCCGCGCATCGCTGGCGAGCAGCGAGGCCGGGCTGCGCGCGGAGCTGGCG
>JANJTK010000077.1 GCA_024711155.1 Burkholderiaceae bacterium | reverse complement strand
CCCAGCGCTTCTCGGCCTCGACCCAGAAGCGGCGGTATTGAAGGTTCGGCAGGAAACGGCGCTTGGTCTTGTTGTTCGCGTGCGAAACGTTGTTGCCGACCATCGGCGCTTTTCCGGTGACTTGGCAGACTCGGGCCATGATGTGCTCCGCCTGGGCTGGAGGGATTGCTGCAAAGCCTTGAATTGTAGCGCAATTCGGGGCCGGTCGGCAAGTTGGGCGCCCGCCGGGCGCCAGGCAGCCGCCGGGCGGCCGGCCGACACCCGACGACCTACATCAACCCCGCCTCGGCGAACGAGAAGCAGCGGTTGCCCGCGACGATCAGGTGGTCGAGCACCGGCACGTCGAGCTGGGCAAGCGCGGCCTTCAGGGCCTGCGTCAGCATCCGGTCGGCGCTGCTGGGTTCGGCGACTCCCGAAGGATGATTGTGCGCCAGGATCAGCGCCGCGCAGTTGAGCTCGAGCGCGCGGCGCGCGACCTCGCGCGGATAGACGGCGGTCTGCGTCAGCGTTCCGCGGAAGAGCTCCTCGGCGGCGATCAGGCGGTTCTGGGCGTCGAGGAACAGCCCGGCGAAGACTTCGTGGCCGCGATCGCGCAGCCACAGCGCGAGGAACTCGCGCACCGCCGCCGGCGAGGCCAGCGTGTCGCGGCTGCACAGTTCGTCGCGCAGGCTGCGCCGCGCGAGTTCCAGCGCCGCCTGCAGCTGGGCGCGGCCGGCCGGGCCGAGGCCGCCGTTCCCGGCGGCCCGGGCGGCGGTTCCACCGCCCGGGCTGCCCGCCGCGTCGCCCGAGCCATGGGCCGCTCTGCCCGGGCGGCCCGCTGCGTTTTCGGCCGGCGCCCCGGTGCGGCCCTCAGCGGGTTGCCCGCGCAGCAGGCCGCGCAGGCCACCGTGGCCGGCGAGGAGTTCGCGGGCAAGTTCGACCGCGTGCTTGCCGGCGCGGCCGGTGCGCAGCAGCACCGCCAGCAGCTCGGCGTCGGACAGGGCGGCGGGGCCGCCGGCCAGCAGGCGCTCGCGCGGGCGCTGCTCGATGGGCCAGTCGCGGATGCTCAACGGGGTCTCCGGGTGCGAGGAATCGGGAACGCCTAGAATGGCGGCCATGGAAAACACGACCACTGCCGCCTCGCCGCCGACGGTGCGGGCGGATTCCTACCTGACGCTGAACTACCGGGTCAGTCTGGCGGGCTCCGGCGAGGATGTCATTAGCACCTTCGGCGAGCGGCCGGCCACCCTTCAGCTCGGGGTCGGCCAGCTGGCCGAGCCGCTCGAACGATGCCTGATCGGCCTCGGCGAGGGCGCACGCGCGCGCTTCGAGCTGGCGCCGGCGCAGGCCTTCGGCGAGCGCAGCCCCGCGCTGGTGTGGAAGCTCGCCCGCGCCGCTTTCGACGCGCAGACCGGCGGCGACGCGGACTACCAGCCGGGCGACACGGTGTCGATCGCGGGGCCGGGGGGCGGGCGCTGCGCCGGCGTGCTGAAGGCGCTCGACGAGCGCCACGCGCTGCTCGACTTCAACCACCCGCTCGCCGGTCAGGCGATCCGCTTCGAGGTCGAAATCCTCGGCGTGCTGTAGGCATTGCCCATGAAGGCCCTGCTGGCCCAGCCGCGCGGTTTCTGCGCCGGCGTCGACCGCGCGATCGGCATCGTCGAGCGTGCGCTCGAGCTCTTCGGCCGTCCCGTCTACGTGCGCCACGAGATCGTCCACAACGAGCACGTGGTCGGCGCGCTGCGCGAGCAGGGCGCGGTGTTCGTCGACGAACTCGACCAGGTGCCCGCGGGCGCGGTCGTGATCTTCTCGGCGCACGGCGTCTCGCGCGCGGTGCGCGCCGAGGCCGAGCGGCGCGGCCTGCGCGTGTTCGACGCCACCTGCCCGCTGGTGACCAAGGTGCACATGGAAGTCGCGAAGATGCGCCGCGACGGGTTCCACGTGGTCATGATCGGCCACGCCGGCCACCCCGAAGTCGAGGGCACGATGGGCCAGGCCGACGACGGCATCCATCTCGTCGAAAAGGCGGCCGACGTCGATCGGCTCGAAGTGCCCGACCCGGAGCGCGTCGCCTACGTGACGCAGACCACGCTGTCGGTCGACGACTGCCTCCAGATCGTTGCCGCGCTGAAGGCGCGCTTTCCACGCATCGCCGAGCCGAAGAAGCAGGACATCTGCTACGCGACGCAGAACCGGCAGGACGCGGTCAAGGCGATGGCGCCGCAGTGCGAGCTCGTGCTGGTGATCGGCTCGCCGACGAGCTCGAACAGCAACCGGCTGCGCGAGGTCGCGGCGAAGACCGGCTGCGAGGCGCGCATGATCCGCTCGGCCGACGAGCTCGATCCCGCCTGGCTCGCCGGCCGGCGCTGCGTCGGCGTCACCGCCGGCGCGTCGGCGCCCGAGGAACTGGTGCAGGCCTTGCTTGCGCGGCTTCAGGCGCTCGGCGTCGACAGCGTGCTGCCGCTGGAAGGCGTGCGTGAGACGATGGTGTTTCCGCTGCCCAGGGACCTGGCGCGGCCGCAGGAGTCCGGGGCCGGCTAGTTGCCGCGGCGCCGAGGACCCGGGCGCGCGCGGCGACGCTGCGCGAACGCGTCCGCCGCGCTCAGGTGTTGCGCACGATCGCGCCGCGGCGTCGATCCCATTCGGTCGCCCAGCCCGGCAGGGCTTCGCCCGGCATCGGCCGCCCGATGAAGTAGCCCTGCGCGAAGTCGCAGCCGGTCGAGCGGACGTAGTCCCAGTCCTGCTGGTCCTCGATGCCCTCGGCGACCACGTGGATGCCGAGCTGCTGCGCCATCGACACGCTGCTCTCGACGATCGCGCGCAGGTCGGCCCGCTCGCGCGCGCCGTGCACGAAGGTGCGGTCGAGCTTGAGCTCGTCGAACGGGAAGTCGCGCAACTGCGCGAGCGACGAGTGCCCGGTGCCGAAGTCGTCGATCGACAGGCCGATGTGCTTGAGGCTCAGGCGCGACGCGATGTCGAGCGCCACCGCACGGTCGGCGGCCAGGCTGCTCTCGGTGATCTCGAGCGTGATGCGCGTGCGATTCCCGCCGATGCGGCGCGCGACGCGGTCGGGGAAGTCGAGCGCGACCAGGCTCGTCATCGACGCGTTGATCGACACCGGCAGGTCGAGCCCGGCCGCGCGCCAGCGTTGCGCCTGCGCGAGTGTCCGGTCGAGCACCGCCCACGTCAGCTCGTCGATCAGGCCGTTGGCTTCGGCGACCGCAACGAAGCGGTCCGGCATCACCAGCCCGGCGCTCGGGTGCTGCCAGCGCACCAGTGCCTCGACCCCGTGCAGCGCGCCGTCGGCGAGGCTGACGCAGGGCTGGTAGTGGCAGGTCAGCTGTCCGTCCGAGATCGCCGCTCGCAACTGATCGGCGCTGCAGCACTCGGCTTGACCGGGCGCGAGCTGGGTTGGCCGGGTTCCGCCTTCAGCGACCGCTGCGGCGCGACTGGGCAGTTCGCGCGTGCGGCCGATGAACGAACGCAGGCTCTCGATGTCGATCGGCTTGCGCGCCGCCCCGAGCACGTTCAGGCCCCGGTGCGCGGCGAGTCGCTCGACGGTGGCCAGCGTGCGCGCGTTCTCGCCGCTGACGAGCACGAGCGCGCCGCGATAGCCGGCCTGCGCGAGCTCGCGGATCAGCTCGACGCCGTCGATGTCGGGCATGTTGAGGTCGCAGAACACGACGTCGTGCGCCTTGCGCCCGCCGGCGACGGCTGCGAGCGCCCGCGCGGGCGCCTCGTGCGCGTCGATGTCGGTGACGCCGAGAGCGCGCAGCTGCGCCTCGATCATCTTCAGGAAGAACGGGTCGTCGTCGATCAGCATCACGCTGATCGGCCGGATCCCGTCGCGTTCGGCCTCATGCGCCATCCGTTCCTCCTTCGGATCCTTCGAGCATCTCCAGGATTGCCGCGCTTGCGCGCGCGAGCTCGGTGTCCAGCGCCGATACGAAGCCGCCCAGCGGCTCGCCGGCGAGCGCCTGCCGCTCGATCGCGCTGAACAGTGCCGCGAGCGCACGTGCGCCGGTGGCGCGCGACGAGGACTTCAGCTGGTGCGCGATCGCGGCGGCGGTTGCGGTGTCGTTGCCGCGACAAGCGGCCAGCAGCTGGCCGCCCTTGTCGCGCGCCGCGTCGAGATACTCGCGCAGCAGGTCGGCGATCGCTTCGGGTGAGTCGCCGACCAGCGCCTCGAGCACGGCCACGTCGACCACCGGGCGGATCCATTGCTGAAGGGTTTCGCGCAGCCGGTCGAGCGGGACCGGCTTGGTCAGGTAGTCGTCGATGCCGTACTTCCTCGCGCGCTCCGCCTCGCCGGCCAGCGCGTTGGCGGTCAGCGCCACGATCGGCAGGCGCACCGGCGCTTCGTCGCCGTTGCCGCCGCGGGCCTCCTCGGCCCGGATCGTCAGCGCGAGCATGTAGCCGTCCATGCCGGGCATGTTCAGGTCGGTGAGCAGCAGCGCGTCGCCGCCTTCGCGCCACATGCGCAGCGCCTCGTTGCCGTCGTGCGCGATGCGACTGTCGTAGCCGAGCAGCTTGAGCTGCTCGACGACGACGCGGCAGTTGATCTCGTCGTCCTCGGCGACGAGGATCCGCTCGCGCGCGGCCGGCGCGGGCGTGGCTGAAGCCGGCTGCCTGGCGGACGCAGCGGACGTCGCGCTCGCCTCGCTCGCCGCGGATGGGGAGGCCGGGAACACCGCCGAGGCCGCCGAGGCCGCCGAAGGCAGCGAGGCCGTCTGGAACGCCCGCCGCGCAGCGGCGTCCGGCGCTGCACGAGGCTCCAGCGGCGCCGCGATCTCCTCGGGCGGCAGGCGCCCGGCCGCGATGGCCGCAGCGTTGAGCAGTGCGGCGCGGCGCATCCGCTGCAGGTCGAGGCTGACGACCCCGGGTGCGTCGAGCCGCGGGCGTCGCCGCTGTCCCGGCGTGATCCACAACTGCCCCAGCCAGCGCCCGGAGTCGACGTCGGCGCGCTCGAGCCCGGGCTGGCCGCTGGCGCAGACCACCAGCAGCGGCGCGGCGTCGCTGTGGTTCGCGAGCTGCTCGGCCTCGGCGAGGCTCGCCGCGCGCGCGACGCGCACGCCGGCGTGCTCGAGATAGCGGACCAGGAACCGGCTTTCGCAGGCCCCGTCGAACAGCACGACGGCCGCCAGCCCGGCCAGGTCGGGCAGCGCCGGCGGCTGCGGGTCGCGCGCGTCGTCGAACGGCAGCGTGACGGTGAAGGTCGAGCCGATGCCGGGCGTGCTCTGGACGTCGAGCCGGCCACCCATCAGTTCGCTCAGCCGCTTGCAGATGGTCAGGCCGAGCCCGGTGCCGCGCGCGCGACCTCCGGGCGAGCTGCCCTGCACGAAGGGATCGAACAGCTGCGACATCAGCGCGGGCTCGATGCCGATGCCGTTGTCCTCGACTGCGAACGAGAGCCGCCACGGATCGCGCCCGGCGACGTCGACGCTGGCCGAGACCCGCCCGGGGCGCCCGGCCGCGACGCCGGAGAACTTCAGCGCGTTGCCGACCAGGTTCAGCAGCACCTGTCGCAGCCGCAGCCCGTCGCCGACCAGTTGCACTGGAATGCGCGGCGACACGAACACCGAGATCTCGCTGCCGCCGCGCGCGGCGAGCGGGGCCAGCGCGTCGGCAACGCCCTCGACGGTGGCTGCGACGTCGAAGGGAGCGCTGCGCAGCTCGAGCCGCTCGGCCTCGATCTTCGAGAAGTCGAGGATTTCGTCGATCAGCGTCAGCAGCGCGGCGCCCGAGTCCTGGATCGTCTTCAGCAGCTCGCGCTGCTGCTCGCTCAGGCCGCTGTGCCCGAGCACCTCGACCAGCCCGAGCACGCCGTTCATCGGCGTGCGGATCTCGTGGCTCATGTTGGCGAGGAACACGCTCTTGGCCTGTCTGGCCGCTTCGGCCTGCTGGCGCGCCAGCGTCAGCTCGGCGGTGCGCGCCGCGACCTCCTGCTCGAGGTTCAGGCGGTAGTGCTCGAGCTCGCGCTCGATGCGGTGGCGCTCGGTGACGTCCTCCTTCACCGCGACGTAGTGGGTGACCTGCTGGTTGGCGCTGCGGATCGGGATGACCGTCGCCCGCTCGACCAGTTCCTCTCCGTCCTTTGTGCGGTTGATGAATTCGCCGGCCCACAGGCGACCCGCGCCCAGCGCGTCCCACAGCGAGCGGTAGGTCTGCGCGGAGGTCTTGCCCGACGCGAGCACGCGCGGGTTGCGCCCGATCAGTTCGCTGCGCCGATACCCGGAGACACGCTCGGTGGCGCCGTTCACGTACTCGATCTCGGCCTTCGTGTTCGTGATGATCACGCTCGCCGGGCTCTGCTCGATCGCCATCGCGAGCTTCGCGTGCTCCTCCTCGGCGAGCCGGTGCGAGCTGATGTCGACGTGGCTGACGACGACTCGCACCGGGCCCTCGCCGGCGAAGCGCTGCACCGACAGCGCGAACCAGCGGCGCTGCGTCGGCGAGTCGCAGCGGTACTCGATGCTCGGGGCCGTGGGCGCGCCGGCGATCACGCGGCGGATCGCGGCGGCCGCCGCGTGCGCCTGCCACACGTCGTTGCCCTGCGCGCGGTCGCAGGTGCCGAGGTAGTCGGCGCCCTCGCACAGCCGCCCGAGGTCGCCGTCGTTGTCGCGCGCGAAGCGCCGCCATGCCTCGTTGACCATGACGATCTTCCCGGCGTCGTCGAGGATCGCGACGTGCGTGCCGACCGAATCGAGCACCGAGCGCAGGAAGCGCGTCGATTCGGCGAGCTCGTGCTCGGCGCGCACGCGCTCGGTGATGTCCACCGCGAGCACCATCCGCGCGCGCCGCCCCTGGTGGCGGACCTCGAACGCGTAGATCCGCGCGGTGACGAGGCTGCCGTCGCGCCGCCGGTGGACGAACACGTTGAGGCCCTGCCGGACCAGCTCGTCGAAGTTGGCATCCAGCGACTGGCGGAAGCGCGCCGCCTCCTCGGGCGGGCGCACGTCGATCGCGGTCATGCGGGCGAATTCCTCGTGGCTCCAGCCGTACTGGCGCACCGCCGCGTCGTTGACCGCGAGGAACTTCAGTGTCTCGACGTCGAACACCCAGCCCGGAATCGGGTTCGACATGAACAGCAGCTGGTAGTACGCGGCGGTCTCGCGCAGCGCGCGCTCGCGCGCCCGTTCCCCGGTCTGGTCGCTGAACACCAGCACCGCGCCGACCACGCGGCCGTCGGCGTCGCGCACCGGCGCGGCGCTGTCGGCGATCGGGCGCGCGCGGCCGGCGCCCGCGCCGAGCCGCCGGGGGGTAGGGAGCCCCACCACCCCGCCCACGCCCCACCCGCCACAGGCCCGGGGGGGGGGCCTCGCGCGCCGGGGGTGGGTGGTGCAGCGGCACC
>JANJTK010000051.1 GCA_024711155.1 Burkholderiaceae bacterium | reverse complement strand
CCGCCTGCAGCGCGCGCCGCGCGGCGGCGACGGTGGCGTCGATCTCGGCGTCGCCGTGCGCGCCGGACACGAAGAACGCCTCGACCGGCGACGGCGGCAGGTAGACGCCGTCGTCGAGCATCAGGTGATAGAAGCGCTTGAAGCGCTCGACGTCCTGGCGCTGGACCTCGGCGAAGCTGCGCGGCGGCGCCGCGAGCATGTACAGGCCCGCGAGCCCGCCGCGATGCTGGGCGCAGAACGCCACGCCGGCCTCGCGCGCCGCCGCGTTCAGGCCGTCGACGAGACGCGCACAGCGCGCGTCGAGCCGCTCGAAGAAGCCCGGCTCGACGATCAGGTCGAGCGTCGCCATCCCGGCCGCCATCGCGATCGGGTTGCCGGACAGCGTGCCGGCCTGGTAGACGGGCCCGAGCGGCGCCATCGTCTCCATCACCGCCGCCGGCCCTCCGATCGCGCCCACCGGCATGCCGCCGCCGATGACCTTGCCGAACACCGACAGGTCGGGCGTCACGCCGACCACTTGCTGCGCGCCGCCGAGCGCGACCCGGAAACCGGTCATCACCTCGTCGAAGATCAGCAGCGCGCCGTGCCGCGTGCACAGCTCGCGCAAGCCCTCGAGGAAGCCCGGCTGCGGGACGATCAGGTTCATGTTGCCGGCCAGCGGCTCGACGATGACGCAGGCGATGTCGTCGGGCTGGGCGGCGAACAGCGCCTCCACGCTCGCGAGGTCGTTGAACTGTGCGACCAGCGTGTGGCGCGCCAGGTCCGCCGGAACGCCCGCCGAACTCGGCGTGCCGAACGCGAGCGCGCCCGAGCCGGCCTTGACGAGCAGGCTGTCGGCGGTGCCGTGGTAGCAGCCCTCGAACTTGACGATGGCGTCGCGCTTCGTGAAGCCGCGCGCGACCCGCAGCGCCGACATCGCCGCCTCGGTGCCCGAACTCGTGAAGCGCACGCGCTCGACGTGCGGGAACAACCCGCACAGGCGCTCGGCGAGCTCGGTCTCCATCGTGTTCGGTGCGCCGAAGGACAGTCCGTTGCGCGCCGCGCGCTCGACCGCCGCCAGCACGTGCGGGTGCGCATGACCTGCGATCATCGGCCCCCACGAACCGAGGTAGTCGATGTAGCGCCGCCCCTCGACGTCCCACATCCAGGCGCCCTCGGCGCGCGCGATGAAGCGCGGCGTGCCGCCGACCGCGCGGAACGCGCGCACGGCCGAGTTCACGCCGCCGACGAGAACCCTGCGGGCGCGGTCGAATTCGGTGGAGTTGGTGCTCATGCGGACACGCGATCGAAGTGGGCGGCGGGCGGCGCCAAGTCTACTGGATCGCGTCGCGGCGCGTCAGGTGGAGGGGGTCGCGCTCCCCTCCAGCGTCGCCGCGAGTTCCTGCGCCCGCTGCCGCAACACGTACTTCAGCACCTTGCCGGTCGGGTTGCGCGGCAGCTGCTCGAGGACTTCGACGCGCTCGGGCCAGAAGTTCTTGCTGATGCGCTCGCGCTCGAGAAAGGCCCTCATCGCGGCGAGGTCGACGCGGGCGCCCGGCTGCAGGGCCAGGAACGCACACGCGCGCTCGCCGAGTCGCGGATCCGGCATGCCGACGACCGCCGCCTCCAGCACGCCGGGCATCCGGTACAGCGCCGCCTCGATCTCGACCACCGGAATGTTCTCGCCGCCGCGGATCACGATGTCCTTGTTGCGCCCGCAGATCCGGATGTAGCCCTCGTCGTCCATCCGCGCGACGTCGCCGGTGTCGAACCAGCCTTCGTCGTCTACGCCGTAGAGCTCGGGACGCTTCAGGTAGCCGACGAAGAGCGCCGCGCTGCGCACCCGCAACGACCCCTGCTCGCCGCGCGGCAGCTCGACGCCGCGATCGTCGACGACCTTCACTTCCGAGCCCGGCATCGCGACGCCGTCGCTCTCCTCGACCTTGTGCTCCGACAGCAGCGTCGTGGTCGCCGAGCAGACCTCGCTCATGCCCCAGCTCGCGACGACCTTCGCTCGCAGGTTCTCGCGCGCCTGCTTGACCACCACCGGCGGAATCGGCGCCCCCGAGGTGACGAACAGCTCGAAGGCTCCAAGCTCGCGCGCACCGACGCCGTCGAACTGCGCGAGGTCGGCGAGGAACGGCGTCGAAGCGAAGGTGTAGGTGGCGCGGTAACGCTCCATCAGCTCGACGGCGCGTGCCGGATTCCAGATGTCGAGCAGCACGATCGGCGCGCCGACCACGACGCCCAGCATCAGCCCGTAGGCGAAGCCGGCCTGGTGCGCGAGCGGCGACGGCATGAACACGACGTCGCGCTCGGAGCGCTCGAGGCGGCGGATGAACTGCAGGATGGTGCCCAGCAGCGTGTTCGAGGTGTGCAGCACGCCCTTCGGCTCGCCGGTCGTGCCCGAGGTGAACAGCAACTGCACCAGCCCGTTGCCGTCGAGGACGGTGCCGCGCGCGAACCGCGGGTCGGGTTCGCGCCCGAGCAGCCCGGACTCGAACGAGTCGGGGCCCTCGCCGCCGACCAGGAACACCTGCTCCAGGGTCGGAATCTCGTCGCGCAGCGTGCGCGCCAGCGCGCCGTGGTCGAAGTCGCGGAAGCGGTCGGGTGCGATCAGCACCTTCGACTCCGCGTGGCTCACCATGAACGACAGCTCGCGATGGCGAAAGATCGGCATCAGCGGGTTCGTGACTGCGCCCACCCGCAGGCACGCGAGGTGCACCGCGACGAACTCCCACCAGTTCGGCAGCTGCAGCGACACCACGTCGCCCTTGCCGACCCCGCAGGCGGCGAGGCCCGTGGCGATCCGCGCGACGCGATCGCCGAGCTCGCGCCAGGTGAGCCGCACCGTGGTCGCGCTCTCCTCGCGAAAGCCGACCAGCGCGGTCGCGTCGCCCTTCTCTTCGATCCAGCGATCGAGGCATTCCGTCAGCACCCGGTCGGGCCAGATCCCGCGCCCGCGCTCGAATGCGATCCTGCGCTCGTCGACCTGTTGCATGGCCGGCATCGTCCGCTCCACTTCCACTCTCAGGCGCTGCGCTCGAGGAAGCGCCGCACGCGCTCCTGCGTCTCAACGAGCGCGAGCAACGCCGCGCTGCCGTCGAGTTCGACCGCGTAGCCGTCGACCGCCGGGTCGAGCGCCGCGCCGATGCAGCGCTTGCACTCGCGCAGCGCCGCGCGCGGCAGCGCCGCGATGCGCTCGGCGATCCCGGCGGCGGTGTCCCGCAGCGTCGCCGCCGGCGCGTGCCAGTGCGCGAGCCCGAGCGCCACCGCCTCGGCGCCCTTGACCGTCTCGGCGCCCAGGATCAGCCGCCGCGCGACCGCCTCGCCGCCGATGCGCGTCATGCGCTGCGTGCCTCCGGCCGCCGGCAGCAGGCCGAGCCCGGCCTCGGGCAACCCGACGCGCGCCTCGTCGGCGACCAGGCGCAGGTCGCAGGCGAGCGCCAGCTCGAACCCGCCTCCCAGCGCCGCGCCGCCGATCTCGGCCAGCGACACCAGCGGGCTGCGCTCGATGCGCGCGTAGACCTGCTGCATGCGCCGCGTCATCGCGATCATGTCGCCGAGCCCCTCGGGGCTCGCGAAGCAGCGGCGCATGAACGCGAGGTCGGCGCCGGCGCAGAACACGCGCTGCGCGCTGCGCACCCACAGCACGCGCGCCTGCGGATCCGCCTCCGCCTCGTCGAGCACCGCGTCGAAGCGGTCGAGCCAGCCGTCGTCGACCGCGTTGACCGGCGGCCGGCACAGCGTCGCGATCGCGACGCCCGCGTCGATCGTCAGCGCAATCGGCGCGCCCCCCGCCAGCTCCGGGCCGGCGGACGGCACCCGCGGCGCCGCCGCCGGCCCCGGTTCGCTTGCACTCATCGTCTCCCGCTCCCTCGTATTCGTGCCGCCGGCGCTGCCGGCGTGTCAGCGCTGCGCCTCGCGCGCGCCCATGTCGGAAAAGTCGCCGGTGCGCTTGCGCAGCGCGGCCACCGCGGCCCTGCCGCGCGCGGTCAGGAACGGCTCGACCAGCAGCGCGACACCGCCCGAGACGTAGCGCGCCAGGTCGAAGCGCTCGCGCAGCGCCCAGTTCTTCAGCGCCCACGCGTGGCAGAACATCACCAGCTGGTAGACCAGCATGAACTCGTCGAGCTCGCGCATGTGGCCGCCGTCGATGCAGTCGCGCACGCAGCGCTCGAGCAGCCGGTTGGTGCGCAGCTCGGCCTGCTGGATCAGCGACCTGCGGTCGGCGCGCAGCGAGCGCGTCGAGCGGTACGTGAGCACCGCCACCTGGCGCAACTCGTCGACGATCGAGCAGTACGCCCAGACCGCGGTGCAGAGCCGGTCGACCGGGTGCGACACGCCTTCGAGACGCGCCGGGATCTCGGTCTCGTAGCGGTCGAGCACGCGCTTGAGCGACAGGAAGAGAATGTCCTCCTTGTCGCCGAAGTACTGGTAGATCAGCCCGATGCTGACGCCGCTCGCCTTCGCGATCTGCTGGATCGTCGTGACGTAGTAGCCGTGCTCGGCGAACAGCCGGACCGCAGCGTCGAGGATCGCCCCGCGGCGCTCCCCGACGAGCTTCGGATCACTGACGGCGCTGGCGACGTGCTCGGGCGACTTCATCTGCGCGGACCCGGTTGCCTTCGACTCGCCCACCCTCGACTCGGTGGCCCTCGACTCAGTTGCCCTCGAACTTCGGCTTTTCCTTCGCCACGAACGCGTTGTAGGCGCGCGTGAAGTCCTGCGTCTGCATGCAGATCGCCTGCGCCTCGGCCTCGGTCTCGAGCGCCTGCTCGATGGTCTGGTTCCATTCCTGGTGCAGGCACTTCTTGGTCATGAAGTGCGCGAACGCCGGTCCGGTGGCGAGCGACTTCGCCATGTCGACGGCCTTCTGCAGCACCTGCTCCTTCGGCACCACGTCGTTGTAGAAGCCCCACGCGCGCCCCTCCTCCGCGCTCATCGTGCGGCCGGTGTAGAGCAGCTCGCTCGCGCGGCCCTGGCCGATGATGCGCGGCAGGATCGCGCACGCGCCCATGTCGCAGCCCGCGAGCCCGACGCGCACGAACAGGAACGCGGTCTTGGTGTCCGCCGTCGCGTAGCGCAGGTCCGAAGCCATCGTCAGGATCGCGCCCGCGCCCGCGCACACGCCGTCGACGGCGGCGATGACCGGCTGCGGGCAGGTGCGCATTTCCTTGACCAGGTTGCCGGTCATGCGCGTGAACGTCAGCAGCCCGTTCATGTCCATCTTCGTCAGCGGGCCGATGATCTCGTGCACGTCGCCGCCCGAGCAGAAGTTGCCGCCCGAGCCGGTGATCACGACCGCGCGCACGTCCTCGGCGTACTGCAGCCGGTGGAAGGTGTCGCGCATCTCGGCGTAGCTCTCGAACGTGAGCGGGTTCTTCCGCTCGGGGCGATTCAGCGTCACGATCGCGACGTTGTCTTCGACCTGCCAGCCGAAGTGCTGGGGACGCCAGTCGGCCGCCTTGAGCTTGTACATCTGAGCCTCTCCTTGACTGAATGAACACTCATTCAGTATGCTAGGCGCATCGCTGGCGGAAATCAAGCGCCGCCACGCGCGCTCGCAGGCGCCGCGCGCCGGCCCGCTCCGCAATCCGCACCGGAGAACCCCATGCCCGACCAGAGCCATCTCGCCTGGCCCTTCCTCGACGACGCGCACCGCGCGCAGGGCCGCGCGCTCGACGCGTGGGCAACCGCCCGGTTCGCCGGCGAGCATCACGACGACGACGTCGACGCCGCGTGCCGGCAACTGGTGGCCGACCTCGGCCGCGACGGCTGGCTGCGCCACTGCGCCGGCAAGGCGTGGGGCGGCGCCCGCGACGCGATCGACACGCGCTCGCTGTGCGTGGCGCGCGAGACGCTCGCGTGGCATTCGGGGCTGGCCGACTTCGCGTTCGCGATGCAGGGCCTGGGCAGCGGCTCGGTCTCGCTCGCCGGCAACGAGGCGCAGCAGCGCCGCTACCTGCCGGACGTGGTCGCGGGCCGCAAGATCGCCGCGTTCGCGCTCTCCGAGCCCGACGCCGGATCGGACGTCGCGGCGCTGTCGTGCGCCGCGCGCCGCGACGGCGCGCACTGGGTCCTCGACGGCTGCAAGACCTGGATCTCGAACGCCGGCATCGCCGACTTCTACTGCGTGTTCGCGCGCACCGGCGAGGCGCCGGGCAGCCGCGGCATCTCCGCCTTCGTGGTCGACGCCGGCACGCCCGGACTCGAGGTCTCCGAGCGCATCCCGGTGATGGCGCCGCACCCGCTCGGCACGCTGCGGCTGCACGAGTGCCGCGTGCCCGCCGACGCGCTGCTCGGCGCGCCGGCCGAGGGCTTCAAGATCGCGATGCGCAACCTCGACATCTTCCGCACCAGCGTGGCCGCCGCGTCGCTCGGCTTCGCGCGGCGCGCGCTCGACGAGGCACTCGGGCGCGCGACGCGCCGGCGCATGCTCGGCCAGATGCTGTCGGACTTCCAGCTCACGCAGGCGGCGCTGGCCGACATGGCCACCGGCATCGACGCGGCGGCGCTGCTGACCTATCGCGCCGCGTGGGTGCGCGACTGCCTCGGCGAACGCGGCACGCGCGAAGTGGCGATGGCGAAGATGGTCGCCACCGAGACCGCGCAGCAGGTGATCGACAAGGCGATCCAGATCTTCGGCGGACTCGGCGTCAAGTCGGGCATGACGGTCGAGCTGCTCTACCGCGAGATCCGGCCGTTGCGCATCTACGAGGGCGCAACCGAGGTGCAGAAGCTGATCATCGGCCGCGAACTGCTCAGGCAGCACTCGTCGGCGCCGGCGCGCGACTGACGCGCACCGCGCAGTACTTGAAGCCGGGGATCTTCCCGAACGGGTCGAGCGTGGGCTTGGTGAGCAGGTTCGCAGCGGCCTCCGCGTAGGCGAACGGCACGAACACACTGCCCGCGGCCACGCCGTCGTCGGCGCGCACGCGCAGCACGATGCGGCCGCGGCGCGACTCGATCGCCGCGAATTCACCCGCGCGCAGGCCGAGCCGAGCGAGTTCGGCGGGCTGGAGCGATGCGGTCGCCTCGGGTTCGATCGCGTCGAGCGCCTGCGCCCGGCGCGTCATCGCCCCAGTGTGCCAGTGCTCGAGCTGCCGGCCGGTGATCAGCACGAACGGCCAGTCGGCGTCGGGCAACTCGTCGGCCGGCTCCGGCAGCGCCGGAACCAGGCGCCCGCGCCCGTCGGGCGTCGCGAAGCGCTCGCCGAACACCACCGGCTGGCCCGGATCGTCCTCCGACACGCACGGATGCGTGACGCAGCCTTCGCGCTCGAGCCGCTCCCACGAGATGCCGCGAATCGACGGCATGCACTGGCGCATTTCCTCGAACGCCTCGCGCGGGCCCGGACAGGCCCAGTCGAGCCCCATCCGGCGCGCGATCGCGACGATGATCTCGAGGTCCTGGCGCGCCTGCCCCGGCGGGGCGAGCGCCGCGCGCCCGAGCTGTACCATGCGGTCGGTGTTCGTGAAGCTGCCGGTCTTCTCGGGGAAGGCCGAGGCCGGCAGGATCACGTCGGCCAGCACCGCCGTCTCGGTCGGAAAGATGTCCTGCACCACCAGCAGCTCGAGCGCCGCCAGGCCCGCGCGCGTGTGGTTCAGGTCGGGATCCGACATCGCCGGGTTCTCGCCCATCACGTACATGCCGCGGATGCGCCGCTCGGCGGCGGCGTGCATCATCTCGACCACGGTGAGCCCGGGCCGCGGGTCGAGCGCCGTGCCCCACAGGCGCTCGAACGACGCGAGCAGCTCCGGGTTCGCGACCCGCTGGTAGTCGGGCAGCATCATCGGGATCAGGCCGGCGTCGGACGCGCCCTGCACGTTGTTCTGGCCGCGCAGCGGATGCAAGCCGGTGCCCGGTCGGCCGATCTGCCCGGTGACGAGCGCCAGCGCGATCAGGCAGCGCACCTTGTCGGTGCCGCGCACATGCTGCGACACGCCCATGCCCCACAGGATCATCGACGCGCGGCTGCGCGCATAGAGCCTCGCCACGGTCCTGATCGTGTCGGGGTCGACGCCGCACAGCGGGGCCATCGCCTCCGGGGTGCACGGCGCGACGGCCGCGCGCAGCGCGTCGAAGCCGGTGGTGCGCGCCGCGACGAAGTCGTGCGCGACCAGGTCCTCGGCGATGATCGTGTGCAGCATCGCGTCGAGCAGCGCCACGTCGCCGTCGGACCGGAACTGCAGCACGTGCGCGGCGTGGCGCGCGAGCCGGGTGCGGCGCGGGTCGGCGACGACCAGCGTCGCGCCCCGCGCAACCGCGTTGCGCACGAAGCTCGCTGCAACCGGGTGATTCTCGGTCGGATTGGCGCCGATGACGAAGATCAGTTCGGCCTGCAGCACGTCCGACACCGGGTTCGAGACCGCCCCGGAGCCGAGCCCTTCGAGCAGCGCCGCCACCGACGCCGCGTGGCACAGCCGCGTGCAGTGGTCGACGTTGTTGGTGCCGAAGCCGGTGCGCACCAGCTTCTGGAACAGGTAGGCCTCCTCGTTGCTGCCCTTGGCCGAACCGAGGCCGGCGAGCGCGCCGCCGCCGTGCTGCGCGCGGATGCGCGCGAAGCCCGCCGCCGCCAGTTCGAGCGCCTCGTCCCAGCTGGCCTCGCGGAACTGTTCGCGCCAGTCGGCCGGCACGCGCCCGTCGAACACGCGCTTCGGTGCATCCGGCTTGCGCACCAGCGGCACCTCGAGGCGTTCGCGATTCGCCGCGTAGTCGAAGCCGAAGCGCCCCTTCACGCACAGGCGGCCGCGATTGGCCGGCCCGTCGCGTCCTTCGACGTAGCGGATCCGGTTGTCGCTGACGTGCCAGGTGAGCTGGCAGCCGACGCCGCAATACGGACACAGCGAGTCGACGCGACGCTCGGCCGCCCGCGGTGCGACGCGCGCCGCGTCGGCGGCCCGCGCGCCGTCGGGGCCCAGCAGGCGCGGCATCAGCGCGCCGGTCGGGCAGGCCTGCACGCATTCGCCGCAGCCGACGCAGGTCGACGCCCCCATCGGGTCGTCGCAGTCGAACACGATCCGCGCATGGTCGCCGCGCCAGGCCAGCCCGATCACGTCGTTGCCCTGCTCCTCGCGGCACGCGCGCACGCAGCGCGTGCAGCCGATGCACGCGTCGAGCTGCACCGCGATCGCCGGATGGCTCAGGTCCGGCGGGCGCGGCGCGCGCGCGGCGAAACGCGACTCGCCGACGCCCAGCTCGTGCGCCCAGTGGCGCAGTTCCGAGTCCTCGCGCGGATCCGCCGGCGGCGCGTCGGCGAGCAGCAGCTCGACCACCATCCGCTGGGCCGCGCGCGCGCGTTCCCCGTGCGCGCTCACCTTCATCCCCGCGGACGGCGCGCGACAGCACGACGGCGCGAGCGTGCGCTCGCCGTCGATCTCGACCACGCAGGCGCGGCAGTTGCCGTCGGCGCGCGAGCCTTCGCGGTAGCACAGGTGCGGAATCCCGACCCCGTGGCGACGCGCCGCCTGGAGGATCGACTCGCCGGGCTGCGCGTCGATGCGCCGCCCGTCGAGCTCGAATTCGATCTCCCTCAGGTCGACGTCGCGTGGCGCCCCGTCCCGAGTCGCTCGGTCCCGGGGCGCGCTGCCCGTCGGCGCGCTCATCGCTCGCTCCCGTCGCCGCCGGCCAGCTCGTGCGGAAAGTGCCGCAGCACCGACAGCACCGGATTCGGCGCCGCCTGACCGAGCCCGCAGATCGACGCGTCGATCATCGCCGCCGACAGCTCGCGCAGCAGGTTGGCGTTCCAGTCGCGCGTCGCGATCTCGCCGAGCGCCTTCGCGGTGCCGGAGCGGCACGGCGTGCACTGGCCGCACGACTCGGCGCGAAAGAACGCCATCAGTTCGCGCGCCGCGTCGGCCGCACTGTCCTCGCGCGACAGCACGATCAGCGCCGCCGAGCCGATGAACGCACCGTGCGGCTGCAGCGTGTCGAAGTCGAGCGGCTCGTCGGCGAGCGAGGCCGGCAGGATCCCGCCCGACGCGCCGCCGGGCAGGAACGCGTACAGTTCGTGCCCGGGCGCCATGCCGCCGCAGAACTCGTCGATCAGTTCGCGCGCGCTGATGCCGGCCGGCGCGAGCTTCACGCCCGGCTCGCGCACGCGCCCCGACACCGAGAACGAGCGCAGCCCGTGCCGGCCGCGCCGGCCGTGCGAGGCGAACCACGGCCCGCCGCGCGCGAGGATCTCGGGCACCCACGCCAGCGTCTCGACGTTGTGCACGAGCGTCGGGCGGCCGAAGAGCCCGACCTGCGCGACGTACGGTGGCCTGAGCCGCGGCATCCCGCGCCGGCCCTCGATCGACTCGATCAGCGCGCTCTCCTCGCCGCAGACGTAGGCGCCGGCGCCGCGGCGCAGGTGCAACTGCGGCAGCGCGCACCCCGGCGCCGGCGGGTCGCGCCGCAGCGCGTCGAGTTCGCGCTCGAGCAGCGCGCGCACCCCGGCGTACTCGTCGCGCAGGTAGACGTAGCATTCGTCGCAGCCGACCAGCGCGGCGGCGATCAGCATCCCCTCGAGCATCCGGTGCGGCGCGCGCTCGAGCGCCTCGCGATCCTTGAAGGTGCCCGGTTCGCCCTCGTCGGCGTTGACGACCAGCAGCCGCGGGCCCGGCTGCTGCGCGACGGCGCGCCACTTGCGCGCCATCGGGAAGCCCGCGCCGCCGAGGCCGCGCAGCCCCGCCGCGTCGAGTTCGCTCAGCACCGCGTCGCGGTCGAGTTCGCCGGCCGCCACGCGCGCGAGCTGCGCGTAGCCGCCGCCGGCGCGGTACGCCGCGTAGTCCTGCGCGTCGGGCAGCGGACAGGCGCGCTCGTCGCGCGCCACTGCGGCCGCGACCGCGTCGATCCCGGCCCGCGCCAGCGGCCGCTGGCCGACGACCGCGACCGGCGCGTCGGCGCAGCGCCCGACGCAAGGCACGCGCTGCACGCGGACCTCGTTGCCCAGGCGCCGCGCGAGGCCGGCCGCGAGCGCGTCGGCACCCGCCAGCCGGCACGACAGCGACTCGCACACGCGCACCGTCAGCGCCGCCGGGCGCGCCTCGCCTTCGCGCACGACGTCGAAGTGGTGGTAGAAGGTGGCGGCCTCGAACACTTCGGCCTGAGCGAGACCCATCAGGTCGGCCAGCGCGGCGAGCAGCGGCGCCGGCAGGCAGCCCTCGGCGTCCTGGATCCGGTGCAGGTGCTCGATCAGCAGGTCGCGACGCAGCGGCTCGCCGCCGAGCAGCGCGCGCACGCGCTCGCGCGCCAGTGGTTCCACCTGGCGACCCTTGCGTTGGCCGACCGGCCGCCTGAATTCCTCGCTGCGCATGAGCCCGAATTTACCAGCGTCGGGCGACCACCGCGCGCGGTCAGAGCGCGAGCTCGACCCGCTCCAGGTGCTCGGGGACGCGCGCGCGCCAGCCGAGCTCGGTTTCGATGCGCACCCGCAGGCGGTCGGACGCCTCCGGCTCGCCGTGCGTGACGTAGACCTGGTCGGGTGCCTGGCGGAACCCGCGCATCCATTCGATCAGTTCGTCGGCGTCGGCATGCGCCGAATAGCCGTCGAGCTGTGTGACGGCGGCGCGCACCGGGTGCCACTCGCCGTGTATCTTGACCTCGCGCGCCCCGCCGACCAGGTGCGCGCCGCGCGTGCCCGGCGCCTGGAAACCCGCGAAGACGACGTGGTTGGCCGGATCCGGCAGCAGCCGCTTCAGGTGGTGCAGCACCCGTCCGCCGGTCGCCATGCCGCTGGCCGACACGATCACGACCGGGCCGCGCAGGCCGGCGAGGCTCTTCGACTGCTCGGGCGTGGTCATGAACTTCGCCGCCCGGTACATCTCGCGGCACTGTTCGGCAGTGAGCCGATGGTCGCGATGAAAGCGCCGGTAGAGCTCCGTCGCATCGATCGCCATCGGGCTGTCGAGATAGACCGGGAGGTCCGGAATCTCGCCGCGCGCCTTGAGCCGCGACAGCGCGTAGAGCAGCGTCTGCGCCCGGCCGACCGCAAACGACGGGATCAGGATCGTTCCCCCGCGCGCGGCCGTATCGCGGATCGCGGCGCCCAGCACGTCTTCGCTGCCGTCGCCCGCGTGCTCGCGATCGCCGTAGGTGGACTCGACGATCAGCGTGTCCGCTGCCTCGACGCGCTGCGGCGGCTGCATGACGGCGTCGTTCGGCCGCCCGAGGTCGCCGCTGAACACGAACGACCGCCCGCCGCGTTCGATGCGCACGATCGCCGCCCCCAGCAGGTGCCCGGCAGGCAGGAACCGGGCCTTCAGCCCGTCGCCGAGATCGAAGTCCTCGTCGAAGCCGACTGCGACGATCCGCGACAGCGCGCGCTCGGCGTCGGCGCTCGTGTACAGCGGCCGCGCCGGCGAGTGCTTCGAGTAGCCGTGCCGGTTCGCGTACTCGGCCTCCTCTTCCTGCAACCGCGCACTGTCGCGCAGCAGGATCTCGCACAGCTCGCGCGTGGCCTCGGTCGCGAAGACCTGGCCGCGAAACCCGTCGCGCACCAGCGCCGGCAGGTAGCCGCTGTGGTCGAGGTGGGCGTGGCTGAGGACGACGCGGTCGATCTCGCGCGGCGGGATCGGGAACGACGCCCAGTTGCGGTCGCGCAGCTTCTTGAAGCCCTGGAACAGCCCGCAGTCGAGCAGGACCTGCCGCGCGCCCGAATCGAGCAGGTAGCGCGACCCGGTGACGGTGTCCGCCGCACCGGCGAAGGTGAGCTTCACTGGAAGAAGTCCTTGACGCGATCCATCCAGCCCTTCGTCTGCGGGCTGTGCTTCGGGTCCTTCAGCGACGCGTCGAGCTCGCGCAGCAGCTGCTTCTGCCGGTCGGTGAGCCGCACCGGCGTCTCGATCACCACGTGCGCGTACAGGTCGCCCGGATAGCTCGAACGCACGCCCTTGATGCCCTTGCCGCGCAGGCGGAACTGCTTGCCCGACTGCGTGCCCTCCGGCAGCTCGATCTCGGCGCGGCCGGACAGCGTCGGGATCTGCACGGTGCCGCCGAGCGTCGCGGTCGTGATGCCGATCGGCACCTCGCAGTGCAGGTCGTCGCCGTCGCGCTGGAACACCGGGTGCTCCTTGACGCGGATCTCGACGTAGAGGTCGCCGGGCGGGCCGCCGTTCAGGCCCGGCTCGCCGTTGCCGGCCGAGCGGATGCGCATGCCGTCGTCGATGCCGGCCGGGATCTTGACCTCGAGCGTCTTGGTCTTCTTGACGCGCCCGACGCCGTCGCAGTCGGTGCACGGATCGGGAATCACCTTGCCCGAGCCGTGGCAGGTCGGGCAGGTCTGCTGGATCGAGAAGAAACCCTGCTGCACGCGCACGGCGCCCTGCCCGCCGCAGGTCTGGCAGGTCTTCGGCTTGGTGCCCGGCTTCGCGCCGCTGCCGCCGCAGGTGCCGCAACTCTCCCAGCTCGGGACGCGGATCTCGGTCGCGTGGCCGGCGGCCGCCTGCTCGAGCGTGACCTCCATCGCGTAGCGCAGGTCGGCGCCGCGATAGACGTTCGAGCGCCCGCCGCCGCCGCGCTGGCCGCCGAAGATGTCGCCGAAGATGTCGCCGAACACGTCGGCGAAGCCGCCCCCCCCGCGCGCCCCCGCGCCGCCGGCGAAGCCGGCGTTCGGGTCGACTCCGGCGTGGCCGAAGCGGTCGTACGCCTCGCGCTTGGCCGGGTCGCTGAGCATCTCGTAGGCTTCCTTGACCTCCTTGAACTTGTCCTCGGCGTCCTTGCTGTCCGGATTGCGATCCGGGTGGTACTTCATCGCGAGCTTGCGGTAAGCCTTCTTCAGCTCGTCGTCGCCCGCGTTCTTCGCGACGCCCAGGACTTCGTAGTAATCACGCTTGGCCATTGGTTCGGGGGAGGCAGGGGTGTGAAGGGGGTGGCGTGCGGGTCCGTCCGCCGCTCCCTCAGCTGTCCCGCTTCACTTCCTTGAAGTCCGCGTCGACCACGTCGTCGTCCTTCGGCCGCTTCGCCTCGGACGTGCCCTCGGCGCCGCCCGCCGCCTGCGCGCCGCCCTCGGCCTGCGCCTTCGCGTACATCAGTTCGCCGAGCTTCTGCGAGGCGCTCATCAGCGCATTGGTCTTCGCGTCGATCTCGGCCTTGTCGTCGGACTTCAGCGACTCCTCGGCGTCCTTCAGCGCGTCCTCGATCTTCGCCTTCTCGGCGGCGTCGATCTGCTCGCCGTACTCGGCGAGCGACTTCTTCACCGAGTGCACCAGCGCGTCGGCCTGGTTGCGCGCCTGCGTCAGCTCGACCCGCTTGTGGTCCTCTTCGGCATTGGCCTCGGCATCCTGCACCATCTTCTGGATCTCGGCCTCGGTCAGGCCCGAGTTCGCCTTGATGGTGATCTTGTTCTCCTTGCCGGTGGCCTTGTCCTTCGCCGACACGTGCAGGATCCCGTTGGCGTCGATGTCGAAGGTGACCTCGATCTGCGGCGTGCCGCGCGGCGCCGGCGGGATCCCCTCGAGGTTGAACTCGCCCAGCAGCTTGTTGCCGGCGGCGATTTCGCGCTCGCCCTGGAACACCTTGATCGTCACCGCCGGCTGGTTGTCGTCGGCGGTCGAGAAGGTCTGCGAGAACTTGGTCGGAATGGTCGTGTTCTTCTGGATCATCTTCGTCATGACCCCGCCCAGCGTCTCGATGCCGAGCGACAGCGGCGTCACGTCGAGCAGCAGCACGTCCTTGCGCTCGCCCGACAGCACCGCCCCCTGGATCGCCGCGCCCACCGCCACCGCCTCGTCGGGGTTGACGTCCTTGCGCGGCTCCTTGCCGAAGAACTCCTTGACCTTCTCCTGGACTTTCGGCATCCGCGTCATGCCGCCGACCAGGATCACGTCGTCGATGTCCGAGGCCTTGACGCCCGCGTCCTTCAGGGCAGTGCGGCACGGCTCGATGGTGCGCGCGACCAGCTCCTCGACCAGCGCCTCGAGCTTGGCGCGCGTGATCTTCATGTTCAGGTGCTTCGGACCCGACGCGTCGGCCGTGATGTAGGGCAGGTTGAACTCGGTCTGCTGCGAGGACGACAGCTCGATCTTGGCCTTCTCTGCCGCTTCCTTCAGGCGCTGCAGCGCGAGCACGTCCTTCGACAGGTCGACGCCCTGTTCCTTCCTGAACTCGCCGATCACGTAGTCGATGATGCGCTGGTCGAAGTCCTCGCCGCCGAGGAAGGTGTCGCCGTTGGTCGACAGCACCTCGAACTGCTTCTCGCCGTCGACGTCGGCCATCTCGATGATCGAGATGTCGAAGGTGCCGCCGCCGAGGTCGTACACTGCGACCTTGCGGTCCTTGCCGCCGCCCTTGTCGAGGCCGAACGCGAGCGCGGCCGCGGTCGGCTCGTTGATGATCCGCTTGACGTCGAGTCCGGCGATGCGGCCCGCGTCCTTGGTCGCCTGGCGCTGGCTGTCGTTGAAGTAGGCCGGCACCGTGATGACGGCCTCGGTGACTTCCTCGCCGAGATAGTCCTCGGCAGTCTTCTTCATCTTGCGCAGCACTTCGGCCGACACCTGCGGCGGCGCCAGCTTCTTGCCGCGCACCTCGACCCAGGCGTCGCCGTTGTCGGCCTTGACGATGCCGTACGGCATCAGGTGGATGTCCTTCTGGACCTCCTTTTCCTCGAACTTGCGTCCGATCAGGCGCTTCACCGCGTACAGCGTGTTGCGCGGATTCGTGACCGCCTGGCGCTTGGCCGGCGCCCCGACCAGGATCTCGCCGTCGTCCATGTAGGCGACGATCGACGGCGTCGTGCGCGCGCCTTCGGAGTTCTCGATCACCTTGGGCTGGCCACCCTCCATGATCGCGACGCACGAGTTGGTCGTGCCCAGGTCGATGCCGATGATCTTGCCCATGTTCCTGCTTCCTCGATGTCGGAAAGATGTCCTGAATCCAGATGTGTTTCGAATGGCGGAATTCAAGCCGCCCGGCGCGGGACGCTCACCCCTGCGCCACGGTGACGAGCGCCGGCCGCAGCACGCGATCGGCGATCAGGTAGCCCTTCTGCAGCACGTGCGCGACGTGGTTCGGAGCCACCGGCGGCTGCGTCGCCGACGCCGGCACGGTCGAGATCGCCTGGTGCCGGTTGGGGTCGAACTTCTCGCCGGCCGGGTCGATCTCCACCAGCCGGTTCTTCTCGAAGGCCGACGCGAGCAGGCGCAGCGTCGCCTCCACGCCTTCCCTGAGGTTCTCGACCGTCGGCGCGTCGGCCTTCAGCGCCATCTCGAGGCTGTCGCGCACCGGCAGCAGGCTCTCGGCGAAGCCCTCGATGCCGAACTTGTGCGCCTTGGCGACGTCGTCCTGGGCGCGCCTGCGCACGTTGTCGAGCTCGGCCAGCGCGCGCAGGCACTGGTCGCGCAGCTCGGCCGCCTGCGCCTCGGCGGCGGCCAGCCGCGCCGCCAGGCCGGCATCCGCGTCCGGCGCCGCGCCCCCGGTCCCGGCGGCCGCGCTCCCCGCCTCGCCCGCAGCCGCCGCAGCGGCTTCCTGTTCCTCACCTCGCTCCGGACTGTCCGGGTTCATCCCGCATTTCTCCAATTCGATCAGATGCTTGCGTCACGCCGCCGCGAAAGCGCCCAGCTTGCCCGCAGCGCGCCCCCCGCACATCGGGGCGCGCGCGCAGATTTCAAGACCGCACGCGCTGGCGGGACGGCGCCGGCCGGCGAGGTTACCCTAAGCCACGGCCAACTGGGGCCGATCGATGCGAAGGAGCACGACCATGGGACTGATTGCGTTCATCAAGGATGCCGGCGAGAAGCTGTTCGGACGGGCCGAGGCCGCCACCGATCCGGCGGCGGGCAATGCCGCCGCGGCCAGGGCCATCGAGGGCTACATCGCCGCCATGAAGCTCGGCGCCGACGGCCTGCAGGTCGCCTTCGACGGCGCGAGCGGCACCGTCACCGTGTCGGGGACGGCGGCCGACCAGCAGACAAGGGAGAAGATCGTGCTCTGCTGCGGCAACGTCGCGGGCGTCGAGAAGGTGGTCGACAACATGTCGGTCAGCGCCCCGACGGCGCAGGCGCAGTTCTACACGGTGGTGCGCGGCGACACGCTGTCGAAGATCGCGAAGGAGTTCTACGGCAACGCCAACGCGTACATGCCGATCTTCGAGGCCAACAAGCCGATGCTCACGCACCCCGACAAGATCTATCCGGGCCAGGTGCTGCGAATTCCGCCGAAGACCTGAGGCGCCTGAGGCTGCCTGAGGCCGCTCGGCCGCCTCAGTCGCCGCCTCAGTCGCCGGCGCCCAGCGCGCGCGCCCGCTCCTTGCGCTCGGCCAGCGCGCGCTCGCGGGCGCCGGCCTGCTCCGCCGTGAGCCGCCCGGTCGGCCAGCCGGCGAGGTGGCGTTCGGCGAGGCCGGCCAGCGCATCGACGAAGGCCGGCGACTCGTTCAGGCACTCGACGTAGTTGAACGAAGCGCCCCCGGCCGCGACGAAAGCCTGCTTCGCCTCGAGCGCGATCTCCTCGAGCGTTTCGAGGCAGTCGGAGACGAAGCCGGGGCAGATCACGTCGACGCTCTTCACGCCCGCTTGCGCGAGTTCGCGCAGTGTCGGCTCGGTGTACGGCTGCAGCCACTCGGCGCGACCGAAGCGCGACTGGAACGTGACGATCCACTCGCCGTCGCGCAGCCCGAGCCGCGCGGCGAGCTTGCGGCCGGTGGCGCGGCACTCGCAGTGGTAGGGGTCGCCGAGCTCGAGCGTGCGCCGCGGCACGCCGTGAAAGCTCATCACGAGGCGCTCCGAGCGGCCGTTGCGCTCCCACGAGCGGCGCACCTGCGCGGCGAGCGCGTCGAGATAGCCGGGGTCGTCGTGGAACGAGCGCACGCTGCGCCACTCGGGCTGGTTGCGCCAGCGCGCGAACTCGCTCGCGATCGCGTCGAACGCGGTCGCCGTCGTCGAGCCCGAGTACTGCGGATACAACGGCAGCGCGAGCAGCCGCGTCACGCCGCGCTCGCGCAGCTCGCGCAGCACGCTCGCGATCGACGGCTGGCCGTAGCGCATCGCGAACGCGACCTCGAGGTCGTGCCCGCGCGCGCCGAGCGCGCCGCGCAGCAGCGTTGCCTGCCGGCGCGTGTGCACCAGCAGCGGCGAGCCCTCGTCGGTCCAGACCTGCGCATACTTGCGCGCCGAGCGCGCCGGCCGGGTGCGCAGCACGACGCCGTGCAGGATCGGCAGCCAGAGCGCGCGCGGGATTTCGACCACGCGCGGATCGGACAGGAACTCGCGCAGGTAGCGGCGCAGCGCCGCCGGCGTCGGCTCGTCGGGCGTGCCGAGTTGCAGCAGCAGCACCGCGCTGCCCGCAGGCGCCGCGTGGTCGAAGCGCGATGCGGCCGAGTAGCGGCTCATCGAGGCAGCGTGCGCGCGGCGAGGCCGGCGCGCCGGCGAGCGGCAGGGCGGCGCATGGCGTGGCGCCGCCTCATCCGTGATGGGCGAGCGCCGACGAGACGAGCCTCGCCGTGATGTCGACGATCGGGATCACGCGCTCGTAGGCCATCCGGGTCGGCCCGATCACGCCCAGCGTGCCGACGATGCGCCCGTCGAGCTCGTACGGCGCGACGACGACGCTCAGCTGGTCCATCGGCACCAGCTCGGATTCGCCGCCGATGAAGATCTGCACGCCCTGCGCGCGGCTCGACGCGTCGAGCAACAGCACGAGGCTGGTCTTCTGGTCGAACAGGTCGAACAGCCGGCGCAGCCGCTCCATGTTGTCGGACAGCTCGGCCACCCCGACCAGGTTGCGCTCGCCGGAGATCACCACCGGCTCGACGTCCTCGCTGAGCGCCTGGCTGCTCGCCTCGACCGCCTTCTGCATCAGCGCGGTCATGTCGTCGCGCAGCGTCGCGAGCTCGGATTGCAGGCGCGCGCGGATGCTGTCGAAATCCACGCCGGCGAAATGCGCGTTGATGTAGTTCGCCGCTTCGACCAGCTGGGCCGGCGTGTAGTCCCGCTCGGTCGACAGGATCCGGTTCTGGACGTCCCCTTCGGGCGTCACGACGATCAGCAGGATGCGCCGCCCGGAGAGGCGCAGGAACTCGACCTGCCGGAACGCCGACCCGCGGCGCGGCGTCATCACCACGCCCGCGAACTGCGAGAGGCTCGACAGCAGCGAGGCCGCCGCCGACAGCACGCGCTGCGGCTCGTCGGACTGCAACCGCCCCTCGATCGCGCGCGTCTGCTCGCCGTGCAGCGGCTGCACGGTGAGCAGCGTGTCGACGAACAGCCGGTAGCCGCGCGGGGTCGGCACGCGTCCCGCCGACGTGTGCGGGCTGGCGATCAGGCCCAGCTCCTCGAGATCGGCCATCACGTTGCGGATCGTCGCCGGCGACAGGTCGAGCCCCGAATGGCGCGACAGCGTGCGCGAACCGACGGGTGTCCCGTCGGCGATGTAGCGCTCGACCAGGGTCTTGAGCAGGGTCTGGGCGCGGGCGTCGAGCATGAGCACATTGTAGGGTCAGTCGGCGCCGGCGCAAGCCGATGGCCCGCCAGTGCGCCGGTCCGCGCCAGCGGCGGACCCGGGCAGCCGGGCGTCGACTCGGCCGCGCAGCCGATGCCACCGGCCAGCGCGCGCGCTCCGGAGCGCCGCCGGCTTGTGCTCTAATCGGGCCGATGAAGAAGAACCGCTTCGAGCGCGTCGCGCTCGTGAGTCGACCCCAGGCCGAGGGCGCTGCCGACCGCGTCGGCGAGATCGGCGCGTTCCTGTGCGCGCGCGGCGTGCGGCTGCTGATCGAGGAGCGCTGCGCGGACTCGCTGCGCGGCCTCGACGCCGAGCCGGCCAGCCTGGAGCGCCTCGGCCACGAGGCCGACCTGGCGATCGCGATCGGCGGCGACGGCACGATGCTGGGCGCGGCACGCGCGCTGGCGCCGCACGGGATTCCGCTGGTCGGCATCAACCACGGGCGGCTCGGCTTCATCACCGACATCGGCCTCGACAGCTGGCGCCAGGCGCTGTCGTCGATTCTCGACGGCCACTATGCCGCCGAGGAGCGCACGCTGCTCACTGCGCGGGTCGTGCGCGGGCAGGAAGTCGTGTGGACCGAACTCGCGCTCAACGACGTGGTCGTCAACCGCTCGTCGCGCGCCGGCATGATCGAGCTGCAGGTCCACGTCGACGACCTCTACATGTACAGCCAGCGCGCCGACGGCCTGATCGTCGCCACCCCGACCGGCTCCACCGCGTACGCGCTGTCGGCCAACGGCCCGATCCTGCATCCGCAGGCCAAGGGGCTGGTGCTGGTGCCGGTCGCGCCGCAGTCGCTGTCGAACCGGCCGATCGTGCTGCCGGACGACGTCGTCGTCACGATCCGCGTCGTCGAGGGACGCGAACCGCGCGTGTCCGGCGACATGCAGGTCTTCAGCGACCTGCAGGTCGGCGACGACATCGTCGTGCAGCGGGCGGCGTTCACGACCACCTTCCTGCATCCGCCCGGCTACAGCTATTTCGCGACGCTGCGCGGCAAGCTCAACTGGCACGAGCTGCCGCACCTGCAGACGCTGCAACGCTGAGCCGCCGGCCGCCCCGCACGCCGCGCCCGCGTCCATGCTGCTGACCCTGCGCCTCGAGAACTTCGTCATCGTCGACGCGGCCGAGCTCGATTTCGGGCCCGGCTTCACCGTCCTGTCAGGCGAGACCGGCGCCGGCAAGTCGATCCTCGTCGACGCGCTCGCGCTCGCCACCGGCGCGCGCGCCGACGCCGGCGTCGTGCGCGAGGGCTGCGCGCGCGCCGACATCGGCGCCGAGTTCCGCAGCGACGCCGCGCTCGACGCCTGGCTCGCCGAGCGCGACCTGCAAGGCGATCCCGGCAGCGTCTGGCTGCGCCGGCTGGTCGACGCCGACGGGCGCTCGCGCGCGCTCGTCAACGGCCATCCGGCGACCGCGGCGCTGCTGCGCGAGATCGGCGAGCGGCTGCTCGACGCCCACGGCCAGCACGCGTCGCAATCGCTGCTGCGCGCCGACGGCCAGCGCCTGCTGCTCGACGGCTACGCCGGCCTGGCGCAGCCCGCGCGCGCGGTGGCCGAGGCGTTCGCCGCCTGGCGCACGCTCGAGCGCGAACTCGACGCGGCCGAGCGCGGCGGGCGCGAGCTCGCGCTCGAGCGCGAGCGCCTCGAGTGGCAGGCCGGCGAGCTCGCGCAGTTGCGGCTGCAGCCCGGCGAATGGGAAGCGCTGGCCGCCGAACAGAAGCGTCTGGCCCACGCGGCGGCGCTGATCGAGGGCGCCGGCGGCGCCGCCGACGCGCTCGACGAGAGCGACGACGCGCTGGCGGCACGGCTGGCCCGGATCGTGCAGCGGCTGCGCCCGCTCGCCGCGATCGACGATGCCCTCGGCGAGGCGCTCGCGCTGCTCGAGAGCGCGTCGATCCAGGTCGACGAGGCGGCCTCGGCGTTGCGCGGCTACGCCGGCCGGGTCGACCTCGATCCCGAGCGACTGGCCGAAGTCGAAGTCCGCATCGGCACGATCTTCTCGGCAGCGCGCAAGTTCCGGCTCGCGCCGGAGTCGCTCGCGGCCGAACTCGCTCGACTCGAGGAGCGGCTCGCGAGCCTGCGCGCCGCGCAGGACGTCGAGGCATTGCGCGCGCGCGTCGGCGCCGCCCGGGTCGCCTTCGAGCAGCTGGCGGGCGAGCTGTCGCGCGCGCGGCGTCGCGCCGCCGTGCGGCTCGCCAGCGGCGTGTCGGCGCACCTCGGCACGCTCGGCATGGCCGGCGGCCGGCTCGAGATCGTGTGCGAACCGGCCGCGCCGGCAGCCAGCGGGATCGACGCAATCGAGTTCCGCGTCGCCGCGCACCCCGGAGCGACGCCGCGCGCGCTGGCGAAGGTCGCTTCGGGCGGCGAACTGTCGCGCATCGGACTGGCGATCGCCGCCGTGGCCGCGCAGGCCAACCCGGTGCCGACGCTGGTCTTCGACGAAGCGGACGCGGGCGTCGGCGGCGCGGTCGCCGACGCGGTCGGCGCGCTGATGCGCGGCCTCGGCGACGACCGGCAGGTGCTGTGCGTGACGCACCTGCCGCAGGTCGCCGCGAAAGCCCACCAGCACTGGCGCGTGACGAAGGAGAGCCGGGACGGCCGCACCGTCAGCCGCATCGAGCCGCTCGATCGCGCAGCGCGCGTCGAGGAGATCGCGCGGATGCTCGGGGGCGCCGGCATCACCGCGACGACGCGCAAGCACGCGCGCGAGATGCTCGCGCAGGCTTAGGCGCGCCCGCCCCGGGGCGACGCCGTCCTCAGCGCCGCCGGTGCTCGCAATCCGGCCGCGTGCAGTTGCCGTACAGCGCCAGCGCGTGCTCCTGCAACTCGAAGCCGCGCTCGGCGGCGATCTCGCGCTGGCGCCGCTCGATCTGCGCGTCGTAGAACTCCTCGACGCGGCCGCACTGCAGGCACACGAGGTGGTCGTGATGACGCCCGCGTGCAAGCTCGTAGACCGCCTTGCCGGCCTCGAAGTTGCTGCGCTCGAGCAGGCCAGCCTGCTCGAACTGGGCCAGCACGCGGTAGACGGTCGCCAGTCCGATTTCCTGCCGCTCGGCCAGCAACTCCCGGTACACGTCCTCGGCGCTCAGGTGCCGCTGCTTCGCGCCCTGGAAGATCCGCAGGATCTTCAGCCGCGGCAGCGTCGCCTTCAGGCCCATGCTCCGGAGTTCGCTGGTGTCGCTCATGCAGGTCGGCCCGCGGGCGGAGAATCGATCGCTTGTATGATAACGGTTTCCAGTCACGCTCCAGCCGCGCCCGGCAGCCCATGAACGACGTCCTTGCCCCGCCCCGCCCGCCGCAACGGCGTGCGCGCGTCGCGTCGATCGCCGGCGCGGCCCTGGGCGCAATGCTGCTCGCCGGCGCGTGCGCGCCGTCCGATCCGAACCGCAGCGGCCTGCTGCAGCCTTACCGCATCGACCTGCCGCAGGGCAATTACCTCACCCGCGAGGCGCTCGTTCGGGTCCAGCCAGGCATGACGCGCGAGCAGGTGCGGTTCGCGCTCGGCACCCCGCTGCTGCGCCACGCGTTCCACCCGGACCGCTGGGACTACGTGTTTCGCTACCAGTTCGCCAACGGGCGCGCGGAATTGCGGCGCGCGACGGTCTTCTTCCGGGACGACAAGGTGCACGCGATCGAGACCGGCGCGCTGCCCGAGCGCGAAGATCCGACCGATCCGGCGCTCCCCGGCTATCGGGCGCCCGACCAGACGCCGAAGGCGCGGACATGATCAGAATCGCGATTGCCGGCGCCTCGGGGCGCATGGGCCGCATGCTGGTCGAGGCCGTGCTCGCAGCGCCCGACGCGCAGTTGTCCGGCGCGCTCGACGTCGCGGGCAGCCCGTCGCTCGGGCGCGACCCCGGGGACTTCCTCGGCCGCGCGACCGGCGTCGCCGTGACTGCCGAACTCGAGGCCGGCATCGCCGGCGCGCAGTTCCTGATCGACTTCACCCGCCCCGAGGGCACGCTCGCGCACCTGCGCGCCTGCGTCGCGCGCGGAGTCGGCATGGTGATCGGCACCACCGGCTTCGACGACGAAGGCAAGCGCGCGATCGCCGCCGCCGCCCAGCGGATCCCGATCGTGTTCGCGCCCAACATGAGCGTCGGGGTCAACGTCACGCTGAAGCTGCTCGAGCTTGCTGCGCGCACGCTCGACACCGGCTACGACATCGAGATCATCGAGGCGCACCACCGGCACAAGGTCGACGCGCCGTCGGGTACCGCCCTCCGGATGGGCGAGGTGGTCGCCGCGGCGCTCGGACGCGACCTGAAAGAGGTCGCGGTCTACGGCCGCGAGGGCGTCACCGGCGAGCGCGATCCGTCGACGATCGGCTTCGCGACCGTGCGCGGTGGCGACATCGTCGGCGACCACACGGTGCTGTTCGCCGGCATCGGCGAGCGCATCGAGATCACGCACCGCTCGTCGAGCCGCGTCACCTACGCGCACGGAGCGCTGAGGGCGTGCCGCTTCCTCGCGGGCCGGGCCAGCGGCCTGTTCGACATGCAGGACGTGCTCGGGCTCGCAGGCTGAGCGGCGCGCGCCGGCAGCGATCGCAATGGCTTGCCGATGAACGACTTCCGGCTGCCCGCGGCTGGCGGGGCGCTCGCGCTGCACGCGCTGGCTATCGCCGCGCTCTTCTCGCTGGCTCTTGCGCCGACCGCGGTGCGCCGGATCGAGCCGGTCGAAGTGCGGTTGATCGCTGCGCCCGAACCTCTCCCGGTGGCCGCGCCCGCGCCGCCTCCGCGCGCCGCCGAGCCTGCGCGCGAGCGCGCGC
>JANJTK010000030.1 GCA_024711155.1 Burkholderiaceae bacterium | reverse complement strand
GGCTCGCACTCGAGCACGTGCGCGATCGCGGCCGGAAGATGGCGCAGCTGCGCGAGCAGCTCCTTCTCGCGCGCCGGCGCGAGCCGGCTGCGCTGCTTGGCCAGCACCAGCGCGAGCACGAACAGCGAGGCCAGCTGCGTGGTGAACGCCTTGGTCGACGCGACGCCGATCTCGGGGCCGGCGCGGGTGAAGAAGCGCAGCTTGCTCTGGCGGATCAGCGCCGATTCGGGCACGTTGCAGATCGCCAGCGTGTCGCGCAGGCCCATCGACTTCGCGTGCTGCAGCGCCGCGAGCGTGTCGGCGGTCTCGCCGGACTGCGAGATCGTGATCACGAGCGTGTTCGGCAGCGCGACCGAGTCGCGGTAGCGGTACTCGCTGGCGATCTCGACCGACACCGGCAGCCCGGCGATCGACTCGATCCAGTACTTCGCGACGCAGCCCGCGTGGTCGCTCGTGCCGCACGCGACGACCAGCACCTGCTGCGTGCGCGCGAAGATCTCTGCCGCCTCGGCGCCGAACAGCCCCGGCGACAGCGACGACGCGTTGACGACCATCTCGAGCGTGTTGGCGATCGCCCCCGGCTGCTCGAAGATCTCCTTCTGCATGTAGTGCCGGTACTTGCCGAGCTCGACCGCGTCGGCCGACAGCTGGCTCTCGACGATCGGCCGCTCGACTGCGCGGCCGTCCTGGTCGACGATCGCGTAGCCGTCCGGGCGGATCTGCACCACGTCGCCTTCCTCGAGGGAGGCGACGTACCTGGTGACCTGCAGCAGCGCCGAGGTGTCGGACGCGAGGAAATTCTCGCCCTTGCCCGAGCCGGCGTTGCCGATGCCGAGCAGCAGCGGTGACCCGCGGCGCGAGCCGACGACCGTGTCGGGCTCGGCGCGGCTGATGGCGGCGATCGCGTAGGCGCCGTCGAGTTCGCGCACCGCCTGGCGCACCGCCTCGAACAACGTCGCGCCGGCGGCGATGTGGCTGTGCACGAGGTGCGCGATGACCTCGGTGTCGGTGTCGCTGGCGAACTGGTAGCCGGCTGCCGCGAGCCGCCGCCGCAACGCCTCGTGGTTCTCGATGATGCCGTTGTGCACGACCGAGACCTCGACGCCGCCGCCGCTCGAGTAGTGCGGATGCGCGTTCTTCTCGTTGACACCGCCGTGCGTGGCCCAGCGCGTGTGCGCGATGCCGGTCGGGGCGTCGGCGTGCGCCTCGCGCGTGCGCGCCTCGAGGTCGGCGACGCGGCCGACCGAGCGCACGCGCTGCATCGAGCCGTTCATGATCGCGATGCCGGCCGAGTCGTAGCCGCGGTACTCGAGCTTGCGCAGGCCTTCGATCAGGATCGGCACGACGTTGCGCTGCGCGACGGCTCCGACGATTCCACACATGTTTCCGCTCCTTGCTGCCGGCGCCGCCCGCCTAGGACCTGGCGCCGCCCTTCTTCGACGGCCGCTTCCACGACTCGATCGTCGCCTGCTTCGCGCGCGACAGGGTCAGCTTGTCCGCGGGCGCGTCGCGCGTCAGCGTCGTGCCGGCCCCGAGCGTGGCTCCGCGGCCGACGCGCACCGGCGCCACCAGCTGGGTGTCGCTGCCGATGAAGGCGTCGTCCTCGATCACCGTCTGGTACTTGTTCGCGCCGTCGTAGTTGCAGGTGATCGTTCCGGCGCCGATGTTGACCCGCTCGCCGACCACCGCGTCGCCGACGTACGACAGGTGGTTGGCTTTCGACCCCGCGGCCATCCGCGTGTTCTTCATCTCGACGAAGTTGCCCACGTGCGTGTCGTCGCCGAGCTCGGTTCCGGGGCGCAGTCGCGCGTACGGGCCGACGCGAGCGCGCGCTCCGACGATCGCGTCCTCGACCAGCGTGAACGGCAGGATCTCCGCTCCGGGGCCGATGCGCGCGTTGCGGATCACGCAGTGGGCGCCGACGCGCGCGCCGTCGCCGAGCGCAACCGCGCCCTCGAACACGCAGTTCACGTCGATCGCGACGTCGCGCCCGCAGGAGAGTTCGCCGCGCACGTCGATCCGGGCCGGGTCGGCCAGCCAGACGCCGTCGTCCATCAGGGATTCCGCCACCCGGTTCTGGTAGATGCGTTCGAGTTCCGCCAGCTGGCGCTTGCTGTTGACGCCGAGAGTCTCCCACGCGTGCGCCGGCTGGGCCGAAACCACCTCGACGCCATCGTGGACCGCCGCCGCGACCACGTCAGTGAGGTAATACTCCTTCTGCGCGTTGTCGTTCGACAGCGCGCCGAGCCAGCGCGCCAGTGCGGCGGTCGGCGCCACCATGATGCCGGTGTTGACCTCGCGGATCGCCCGGGTCGCGGCGTCGGCGTCCTTGTGCTCGACGATGCGCACGATGCGTCCGTCGTCGCGCACGATGCGGCCGTAGCCGGTCGCGTCGGGCAGGTCCACCGTGAGCAGCCCGAGCCGCTCGGCGCCGGCGGCCTCGGCGAGCCGGGCGAGCGTGTCGCGCCCGGTGAGCGGGACGTCGCCGTACAGCACCAGCGTGGGCTGCCCCGGGTCGAGGTGCGGCAGCGCCTGCATCACCGCGTGCCCGGTGCCGAGCTGCGGCTCCTGCAGGGCCCAGCGAAGGTCGGCGCCGGCGATGCTTTCCGGAACCTGCGCGCCCCCGTGCCCGTACACTACGACGATGGTCGCCGGGGCGAGCGAGCGCGCGCAGTCGATCACGTGTGCGAGCAGCGGCTTCCCGGCGAGCGGGTGCAGCACCTTCGGCAGTTCCGAGCGCATCCGCTTGCCCATCCCGGCGGCGAGGATGACGACGTTCATATATCTCTTTCGATTCAATGACTTGAGCCGGCATCGCGGCGTGTTACTCGAAAAGCTTATCACGCGCCCGTGGCGCCTCCTTCTACCGTTCGTCGCCAGTTGCCTGCTCGCAACCGGCTGCACGTCGACGCGCTTCGGCTACGAGGCGCTGCCGCTGTGGTTGAGCTGGCAGATCGACCGCCACCTGGGCCTCGACGCGAGCCAGCGCGAGTTCGTCTCGGCCCGCATCGACGCGCTCGAGCGCTGGCATCGGCAGACCCAGCTGCCCGCCTATGGCGCGCTGGTCGCGTCGGTGCAGGCGCGCCTGCAGCACCCGGTCGGGCAGGAGGACATCGGGCGCTGGCGCGAGCAGTTGCTCGGGGTCTGGGACCCGATCGCGGACCGCCTGGCCCCCGACGCGGCGGCACTCGCGCTGACGCTGAAGCCGGCGCAGCTGGAGCGGCTGGCGCAGCGCTTCGAAGAGTCGAACCGCGAGGCGCGGCGCAAGATGCTGCCGGCCGACCCGCGGCGCCGCGAGCAGGCGCGCGTCGAGCGCGTGCTCGAACGGATCAACTACTTCGTCGGCGACCTGCCGACGGGGCTGGAACGCGAGATCCGCGCGCAGGCCGCGGCGCTGCCGGCGACCGAGCCGGAATGGCTAGCCGAGCGCGAAGCACGCCAGCGCGCGATTCTCGCAGTCCTCGAGCGCATCGTGCGCGAGCGCCCGCCGCCGGAGACGGCGCAGGCCTGGTGCCGCGAGACGCTGCGCGCCATGTGGCGCAGCGCCGATCCGGCGCGGCGCGAGGCGCTGGAGCACTCGGCGCGGGCCGGCGACGCGCTGTCGCTGCAGGTGTTGATGCGCGCCGGGCCGCCGCAGCGCGAGCACCTGTTCGGGCGCCTGCGCGGCCTGGTCGACGACTTCAGCGTTCTTTCGCGCCGCTGACCGCGTCCGGGTGGCCGCGCCCGCCTGCGACCTGCGGCGCGAGCGAACCGGCGACCATCCCGAAGATCGCCGCGGCCAGTCCGACCAGTTGCGGCGGCAGCAGCGCATCGGGGGCGGCGATTTCCATGATGCCCCAGGCCGCGAGTCCCAGCACGATCGAGAACAGTGCGCCCTGCGGCGTCGCGCCGCGCCAGAACAGGCCGAATGCGAGCGGCGTGAACGCCGCCACCAGCGTGACCTTGTAGGCGTTCTGCACCATCTGGAACATCGACGACTCGCTGTTCAGCGCGAACAGCATCACGCACAGCGCGAAGATCACCAGCACCATGCGCAGGATCAGCAGCATCTCCTTGTCGCGGACACGGTGCCCGACCAGCGGCCGCAGCACGTTTTCGGTGAACACGGCGGTCGGTGCGAGCAGCGCGCCGCTCGCGGTCGACAGGATGGCCGACAGCAGCGCGCCGAAGAACATCACCTGCGCGAACAGCGGCGTCTTCGCGAGGATCAGCTGCGGCAGGACCAGCTGGAAGTCGAGGCCGTCGTCTTCGAGCACGGCGCGCACCTGGTCGGGGTCGATCAGCAGCGCCGACACCGCGATGAACATCGGCACGAACGCGAACACCAGGTAGAAGGCGCCGCCCAGCAGCGTGCCGCGCACCGCGGTGCGCTCGTCCTTCGCCGACGTCACGCGCTGGAACACGTCCTGCTGCGCGATCGAGCCGATCGCCATCGTCGCCCAGGCGGCGACGAACGCGATCCAGTCCTTCAGGCTCGCCTGCGGCCAGAACTGGAGCTTGCCTTCGCTGCGCGCGGCCTCGACGACGGCGCCGAAGCCGCCGGCCATGCCGCCGAGCAGCCACGCGATGTAGAGCAGCCCGAGCACGATGATCACGGTCTGGAACAGGTCGGTGAAGGCCACCGACCACATGCCGCCGAACAGCGTGTAGACGACCACGACGGCGGCGCCGAGCACGATGCCCTGCTGCAGCGAGATCGCGCCGCCCGACAGCGTGTTGAAGACGATGCCGAGCGCGACCAGCTGCGCCGAGGTCCAGCCGAGGTACGACAGCGTGATCGCGACGCCGGTGCCGATCTCGACCGTGCGGTTGAAGCGCTTGCGGTAGAAGTCGCCGATCGTCAGCAGCTCCATCCGGTAGAACGGCCGCGCGAAGAACAGGGCGACGATGATCAGGCAGAACGCCGCGCCGAACGGATCGGCGACGACCCCGCCGAGGCCGTCGCGCAGGAAGGTCGACGAGACGGCGAGCACGGTCTCGGCGCCGAACCAGGTCGCGAACACCGTCGCCATGTTCATGTACAGCGGCAGCGAGCGGCCGGCGACCAGGTAGTCCTTCGCGTTGCGAACACGCTGCGCCGCGTACAGGCCGATGCCGACCGTGACGGCGAGGTACATCAGCACGAGAGGAGTCAGCATGGCGGTTCGCTCGCGGTTCGGGCGGCCGCAACAGTAACCGAACTCGCGGCGCCGGCGCAACGGCGCGCCGCGCCGGTCGCTCGGCGCGGCCGCGCCGCCCTCACCAGCCGAGCCAGCGCCCCGCTTCGAGCGCCGCCAGCGCCGCCACCGAGACGGCGAGCAGCGCGATCCAGCGCCGGCCGCGCCGCTGGCCGGCCGCCACCCGCTCGAGCAGCGCGCGCTGCGCCGGGTCGGGCCGCGGGTGCGCAGCGCGCGCGAGCGCCGCGTGCGCGAGCCGCGGCAGCTCCGGCAGCATCCTCACCCAGTGCGCCGATTCGCGCCGCAGCCGCTCGTTGAGCGCGGCGGGCCCGAGCTGCTCCTGCATCCAGCGCTCGAGGATCGGCTGGGCGGTCACCCACAGGTCGAGGTCGGGGTCGAGCTCGCGCCCGAGCCCCTCGATGTTGAGCAGCGTCTTCTGCAGCAGCACGAGCTGCGGCTGGATCTCGACGTTGAAGCGGCGCGAGGCCTGGAACAGCCGCAGCAGCACCAGGCCCAGCGAGATCTCCTTTAGCGGGCGGTCGAAGAACGGCTCGCAGCAGGCGCGCACCGCGCCTTCGAGCTCCTCGACCCGCGTGCTCTCCGGAACCCAGCCGGACTCGACGTGCAGCTCGGCGACGCGGCGGTAGTCGCGGCGGAAGAACGCGAGGAAGTTCTGCGCGAGGTAGTTCTTGTCGAAGTCGGACAGCGTCCCGACGATGCCGAAGTCGAGCGCGATGTAGCGGTTGAAGTCCGGGCCGGCGTCGCCGACCAGGATGTTGCCGGGGTGCATGTCGGCGTGGAAGAAGCCGTGGCGGAACACCTGCGTGAAGAAGATCTCGACGCCGTCGCTCGAGAGCTTCTTCAGGTCGATGCCGGCGTCGCGCATGCGTGCGATCTGGCTGATCGGGAAGCCGTGCATGCGCTGCATCGTCAGCACGTTCGTCGCGCACCAGTCCCAGTACATGTCGGGGATGCGCAGCAGCGGCGAGCCCTCGAAGTTGCGCCGCAGCTGGTTGGCGTTGGCGGCTTCGCGGATCAGGTCGAGCTCGTCGTGCAGGTACTTGTCGAATTCGGCGATGACCTCGAGCGGGCGCAGCCGGCGCGCGTCGGCCGAGACCCGCATCAGCCACGCGCCGGCGGTGCGCATCAGCTGGAGATCGCGATCGATCACCGACGCCATGCCGGGGCGCAGCACCTTGACCGCGACTTCGCGGCCGTCGTGCAGCCGCGCGAAGTGAACCTGCGCGATCGACGCCGACGCCACCGGCGTGCGGTCGAACTCGGCGAACAGCTCGCCGAGCGGCCGCCCGAGGCCCTGCTCGATCTCGCGCACGGCAGTCTCGCCGGGGAACGGCGGCACGCGGTCCTGCAGCTTCGCGAGCTCGTCGGCGACGTCGGTCGGCAGCAGGTCGCGCCGCGTCGACAGCACCTGGCCGAACTTGACGAAGATCGGGCCCAGGCTCTCGAGCGCGCGGCGCAGCCGCTCGCCGCGCGGCGCGTCGAGCCGGCGCCCGAAGCGCAGCACGCGCGCCGCGGCGAACGCCCAGCGCGAGCCGGTGGTCGCCGCGGCGCCGGAAGCGGCGAGCTCGTCGAGGCCGTGGCGCCACGCGACGAAGGCGATGCGGATCAGGCGGGTGGTGCGCAAGGGGAGGGGGCGGCAGGGGGGCGGGCGGGTCGAACGCGCCATTCTAGCTGTGGCGCGATCGACGCGATCAAGGGTCTGTTCGGTCGCTGAGCGAAGCTGCGGGAAGCGGCTTCGACCCGACTCCGGCGGGCGCGTCGAACGCGGGGTCGGGATCGAACGCGATGTCGCCGTCGGCCACCGGCTCGCCGGTGGCGCGCAGGCCGGCGAAGTCGAACTGCGCGCGGTCCATCAGGTGCGAGGGCGCCAGGCGGCCGAGCGCGGCGAAGACGGTGTCGACGCGGCCGGGGTGGCGCTTCTCCCACTCGCGCAGCATCCGGCCCACCTCGCGCCGCTTCAGGTTGTCCTGCGAGCCGCACAGGTTGCACGGAATGATCGGGAACTCGCGCCACGCCGCGTACTCGGCGAGGTCCTCCTCCTTCACGTAGGCCAGCGGCCGGATCACGACGTGGCGCCCGTCGTCGGACACGAGCTTCGGCGGCATCGCCTTCACCCGGCCGCCGTGGAACAGGTTCAGGAAGAAGGTGGCGAGGATGTCGTCGCGGTGGTGCCCGAGCGCAATCTTCGTCGCGCCGAGCGCGTCGGCGACGCGGTACAGGATCCCGCGGCGCAACCGCGAGCACATCGAGCACATGGTGCTCCCCTGCGGCACCACGCGGGTGACGATCGAGTAGGTGTCCTGGTTCTCGATGTGGAACGGCACGCCGCGCTGCCCGAGGTAGCGGGGCAGCACGTCGGCCGGGAAGCCGGGCTGCTTCTGGTCGAGGTTCACGGCGACGACGTCGAAGGCGACCGGCGCGCGGCTGCGCAGCGTCAACAGCAGGTCGAGCAGCCCGTGGCTGTCCTTGCCGCCCGACAGGCACACCATGACGCGGTCGCCCGCCTCGATCATGCCGAAGTCGCCGATCGCCTGGCCGGCGAGCCGCAGCAGGCGCTTGTGCAGCTTGTTGCGCTCGTAGGCGAGCTTCTGTTCGCCGCGCGAGGCGGCGGCGGTGCCGGTCAAGGATGCCTCCACACTTCGACGCGCACCGCGCGCGCTCGCGGCAGCGGCTGCGGCTTGGTCACCGCGACCTTCAGCGCGCGCAGCCCCGGCAGGCGCGCGATGTCGTCGGCGAGCTCGGCGCACAGCGTCTCGACCAGCTTGAAGCGGCGCTCGGCCACGATGCGCTCGACCGCTTCGACGACCTTCTCGTAGTTCACCGTCTCGGCCAGCGTGTCGCGGTGCGCGATCCTGCCGGCGTGCGGCACGTACAGCTCGACGTCGACGATGACCGGACGCCGTCGCGCCTGCTCGCGCTCGTAGACGCCCAGGTAGCAGTCGATCTCGATGTCCTGGACGACGATGCGGTAGCAGTCCTGGTAGGTGTCTGGCATGGTTGCAAGGGGTGGGTGTGGCGGCCGCGGGCGCTCAGCGCGGGGAGACCCAGCGCGACACGAGGCTCGCGCCGCCGTCGACGTCGAGGACGTGGCCGGTCACGTAGTCGTTTCCGAACAGCAGGAATTCGACGGCGCGCGCGATGTCGTCGCCGGTGCCGAGCCGCGCGAGCGGGATCGCGGCCTCGGCGGCGCGCCGCTCGTCGTCGCTGAAGACTTCCGCCTCGGGCCAGTCGAGCGAGCCGGGCGCCACCGCGTTGACGCGCACTTCGGGGGCGAGTTCGAGCGCGAGCGCGCGCGTGAGCGCGACGACGGCGGCCTTGGCGGCGCTGTAGGCGCTGAACTGGGGCAGCGGCCGTTCGGTGTGCACGTCGCACAGGTTGACGATCGCGCCGCGGCTCGCGCGCAGCCAGGGCAGCGCTGCCTGGCTGGTGAACAGCGCGGCCTTGGCGTTGCCGTCGACGAGCTCCGACCACTGCCGCTCGTCGATCGTGCCGATCGGCGTGCGGTAGAAGCTCGACGCGTTGTTCACCAGCCCGCCGAGCGCCCCGCGCCAGCGCGCGGCGTCGGCGACCAGCCGCTCGCATTGCCGCGCGTCGGACAGGTCGGCGGCGAGCGCGAGCGCCGAGCCCGGCCGCAGCGCCTCGAGCGACGCCACCAGCCGCGCGGCGTCGTCGGCGGAGCTGCGATAGTGGACGATCACCGGGCAGCCGCGCGCGTGCAGCCGGCGCGCGATCGCTGCGCCGATGCGCCGCGCCGCTCCGGTGACGAGGACGGGCCGGTTCGCTTCCATGTCGGTGCCTGGGTCGGGGCGGCCAGTTTAATCCAGGCGCAGCGGGCGCGGCGACGGCCGGGCTGGTAGCATCGATGTCCCTCCCGAGGACCGACCCGCCGATCCGAGCATGTTGAGCTTCCTTCCCCCGCTGGCGCGCGCGATCGTCGCGATCGTTCTGCTCACCGTCAACACGCTGTTCTGGTGCCTGCTGCTGTTCGCGCTGGCGCTGGTCAGGCTCGCGCTGCCGTTCGTGGCGGCGCGCAAGGCGCTCGACCCGGTGCTCAACGGCGTGGCCACGCGCTGGATCGCCGGCAACAGCGCGTGGATGCGGCTCACGCAGCGCACGCGCTGGGACGTGGAGGGCATCGAAGGGCTCGAGTACGACGGCTGGTACCTCGTCTGCGCGAACCACCAGGCGGCGGCCGACATCTTCGTGTTGCAGCACCTGTTCAATCGGCGCATTCCGCTGCTGAAGTTCTTCCTCAAGCACGAGCTGATCTACGTGCCGGTGATGGGGCTGGCGTGGTGGGCGCTGGACTTTCCGTTCATGCGGCGCCACTCCGACCAGGAGCTGCGCCGACGTCCGGAGAAGCGCCTGGAGGACCTCGAGGCGACACGGCGCGCCTGCGCGAAGTTCGCGTTGGTGCCCACCAGCGTGATGAACTTCGTCGAGGGCACGCGTTTCACCGTGGCCAAGCACGCCGCGCAGCGTTCGCCGTACCGGCACCTGCTCAAGCCGAAGGCAGGCGCGCTGGCGCTGACGCTGAACGCGCTCGGCGACCGCTTCGACTCGATGCTCGACGTCACGATCGTCTACCCCGACGGCGTGCCGACGTTCTGGCAGTTCCTGCGCGGCGAGCTCGATCGGGTCGTGGTGCGCGTCGAGCGGCGCGCGATCCCGCAGGAGTTCGGCGCCGGCGACTACCTGAGCGACTCGAAGCTGCGCAAGCGGGTGCAGGCCTGGCTGCACGAACTGTGGGAGCGCAAGGACGCGCGGATCGACGAGCTGCTGGCCGCGGCGCGCTCCGAGCCGCCGAGCTGAAAGGCGCCGCCCCGGGCACGATCGCGATGGAGACGCTCCCCCTGCCCGGCGACGAAGCGGCGGGTGCGTCGCGTGCGCTGGTGCAGCAGATCGTGCGCACGATTGCGCGCGAAGGCGGCTGGATCGGCTTCGACCGGTTCATGCAGATGGCGCTCTACGAGCCGGGCCTCGGCTACTACGCCGCCGGCAGCCGCAAGTTCGGTCCCGGGGGTGACTTCGTCACGGCGCCCGAGTTGTCGCCGCTGTTCGGCCAGTGCCTCGCGCGGCAGTGCGCGCACTGGTTCGAGTCGGCGCCTGCGGCGATCGTCGAATTCGGCGCCGGGTCGGGCGCGCTGGCGGCGCAGCTGCTCGCGACGCTGGCGGAGCTCGGCGCGGTTCCCGACACCTACCGGATCGTCGAGGTGTCGGCCGCGCTGCGGGAGCGCCAGCGCGAAGTGCTCGCGGCGCGAGTGCCGGCGCTGCTCGGGCGCGTCGAGTGGCTCGACGCGCTGCCGCCGCGCATCGAGGGCGTGGTGCTGGCCAACGAGGTACTCGACGCGATGCCGGTGCGGCTGTTCCGCTGGCGCGACGGCGTGGTGTTCGAGCGCGGCGTCGTCTGCGCGTCCGACGGGCCCGGCTTCGCGTTCGCCGACGAGCTCGCGAGCCGCGCGCTGGCCGATCTCGTGCGCGAGCGGCTCGCCGAGGCCTGGGGGGAAGCGGGCGCGCCCGCCGGCGACTACGTCTCGGAACTGGGCGAGCAGGCCGAGGCGTGGGTCGAAACCGTCGCCGGGCGGTTGGAGCGCGGCGCAATGCTGCTGCTCGACTACGGCTTTCCGCGCGCCGAGTTCTACCACTCGCAGCGCGCGCACGGGACGCTGCAGTGCCACTACCGCCATCGCGTGCACGGCGATCCGTTCTTCTGGCCCGGCCTGCAGGACATCACCGCGCACGTCGACTTCACCGCCGCCCGCGAGGCCGCGAGCCGCGCCGGCCTGGCTGCGCTCGGCTACAACTCGCAGGCGCGCTTCCTGATCGACTGCGGCCTGCTCGAGCGGCTCGCGCGCTATCCGCGCGAGGATGCCGGCGAATGGCTGCGCATCGCGCAGTCGGCGCAGATGCTGCTGTCGGAGGCCGAGATGGGCGAGCTGTTCAAGGCGATCGCGTTCGGGCGCGGCGTGCCCGACGACGCGCCGGGCTTCGTCACGCGCGACCGGCGCGGCGCGCTCGGGTAGCGCCTCGTCAGTCGGCGCCGCCGATCGCGGCGCGCACTGCGTGCACACGCGCCTCGTGCAGCGCGGCTCGGATCCCGTCGGCCGAGTCGGCGTGCGCGGCCGCAATCGCGCCGGCGTCGACCGACCGCAGCGCGTCGGCGGCGCCGCGCAGCCGCGCGGCCTGCGGCCACGGGCGCTCGGCGTAGCCGGGGCGGCCGCGCCAGTCGGCCTCGCAGGCGGCGATCATCTGTTCGAGCCGCCCGGGCTTGCGCAGCACGTCGACGCGCTCGAGCAGCCCGGTCAGCGTGCCGGCGCGCAATTCGGGCGCGCGGTGCATCAGCTCGTGCTCGCGCGCGACCAGGCGCGCGAGGTCGCGGCAATCGACCGGCACGCGCAGCCGTTCGCACAACGCCTCGATCAGCGGCACGGCGCGCTCGTCGTGGCCGGCGTGGCGCGGCCACTGTTCGGGCGGCGTCGCCCCCTTGCCGACGTCGTGCAGCAGCGTCGCGAAGCGCACCGCGAGCGGCGCGCCGGTGGCTGCGGCGTGGTCGGTCGCCATCATCGTGTGCACGCCGGTGTCGATCTCGGGGTGGTGCTCCGGCGGCTGCGGCACGCCCCAGAGCCGGTCGAGCTCCGGCACGATGCGCGCCAGCGCGCCGCAGTCGCGCAGCACCCCGAACATGCGCGACGGGTGGCGCTCCATCAGCCCGCGCGACAGCTCCTGCCAGACCCGCTCGGCCACCAGCGCGTCGACTTCGCCGTGCGCGACCATGTCGCGCATCAGCGCCATCGTTCCGGGCGCGACCACGAAGCGGTCGAAGCGCGCGGCGAAGCGCGCGAGCCGCAGGATGCGCACGGGATCTTCGGTGAACGCCGGGCCGACGTGCCGCAGGACGCCCGCGCGCAGGTCGGCCAGTCCGCCGTGCGGATCGATCAGGGTGCCCTCGGCATCGCGCGCCATCGCGTTGATCGTGAGGTCGCGCCGCAGCAGGTCGTCTTCGAGCGTGACGTCGGGCGCGTAGTGCACCGCGAAGCCGCGATAGCCGGGCGCGGTCTTGCGCTCGGTGCGCGCGAGCGCGTGCTCCTCGCGCGTCTCGGGATGCAGGAAGACCGGGAAGTCGCGGCCGACCGGCGTGTAGCCCTGCGCGACCAGCTGCTCGGGCGTCGCTCCGACGACGACCCAGTCGCGATCCTTGACCGGCAGGCCGAGGAGCTCGTCGCGTACTGCGCCGCCGACGCAGTAGGTCTTCATCCGCGCCGCGCGGGGCTTCGTCCCAGGTACGACGACGCCACTGCGGCGAGCGCGGTCGGCGTCACTCCGAGCTCGGGCGCCATCGGGCCGCTGGCGACGTTGTCGAGCGACATCGAGTCGAAGTTGTCGCGCGACATCAGCGTCGGCCCGGGAGCGAACTCGAGCAGCGCCGCCTGCAGCCGCCCGAGCGCATCGGGCAGCCCGACCACCGGGCGGCGGTGCCCGGCGTACGCGCCGGCCAGGCGCACCAGCTCGCGCAGCGTGAAGACGTCGGGACCGGCGAGCTCGTAGCAGCGGCCGATCGTCTCCGGGCGCTGCAGTGCGTTGACGAAGGCCTGCGCGACGTCGCCGACGAACACCGGCTGGAAGCGCGCGCCGGCGCGCGCGAGCGCCATCAGCGGCAGCCACGCCTGCAGCCGCGCGAACAGGGTCAGGAAGCTGTCCCCGGGGCCGAACACGACCGAGGGCCGGAACACGGTCCAGTCGACGCCGTGCGCGGCCCGCACCGCGCGCTCTCCGGCGGCCTTCGAGCGCAGGTACATCGAAGGCCCCGAGCGCTCGCCGCCTTCGGTCACGCCGAGCGCCGACATGTGCAGCAGCCGCCGCACGCCCGCAGCGGCGCAGGCGGCGGCCACGCGCGCCGGGAGCCGCACGTGCGCGGCTTCGAATTCCGGACCCCACGGCGCGCCCGCGCGCCCGTGCAGGATGCCGACCAGGTTCACGACCACGTCGGCGCCGGCCACCAGCGCGCGCAACTGCGCGTCGTCGTGCACGTTGGCCTGGACGACGTCGACAGTGGGCAGCGTCAGCAGGTGTCGCGCGGCCTCGCGCCGGCGCGTCGGCACCCGCACGTGGCAGTTCGCGGCGACGAGCCTTGCCGCGATGCGGCTGCCGATGAAACCGGTGCCGCCGATCAGCAGGATGCGGTGAGCGTCGGCCATCGCGCGCCGCTCAGGGCAGGTCGCTCGGCGTGGCGGGGCGCGGCGCGATGCTGCCCAGGCGCGCCTTCAGCGACTGCGGCTCGCCGCTGAACAGCGCGGCATAGAAGACCGCGTTCGACAGCACCTTCTTCACGTAGTCGCGCGTCTCGCTGAACGGGATGATCTCGGCGAAGATCGCTCCCTCGACCCGGTCCGGCAACGAAGAGCGCCAGCTGCGCGAGCGGTTCGGCCCCGCGTTGTAGGCGGCCGACGCGAGCACCGGCGAGCCCTCGAGGTCGTCGAGCACGCTGCGCAGGTAGAAGGTGCCGAACCTCAGGTTCGTCGACAGGTCGCCCAGCTGCTCGACGCGGAAGTCGCGCTCGCCGAGCTTGCGCGCGATCCAGCGACCCGTCGCGGGCATGATCTGCATCAGGCCTTGCGCGCCGACCCACGAACGCGCGTCCATGACGAAGCGCGACTCCTGCCGGATGAGGCCGTAGACCCAGGCCGGATCGAGGCCGCGCTCGGCGGCGACCGGCCGCAGCTCGT
>JANJTK010000222.1 GCA_024711155.1 Burkholderiaceae bacterium | reverse complement strand
GCCTCGCGCTGCGTCCGCAGGGGCGCGTTTTGCGCGCGTTCAGCTGGATCAGCGTCGGGCTGGCCGCGATCTGGCTGCTGAACGCGGCGCTGGTGTTCCTGCATGGTGGCGACTGACGCGCGCAGCCCGCCGGCGCGGGCGCCCGCGCGGTCCGGCGGGCGCGCGCTGCGCACGGCCGCGTGCATTGCCGTAGCAGCGCTCGTATGGTCGCTCGCCCCCGGACCCGATCAGCTACGGCTCGGCCTCGCGCTGTTCGTGCTGATCGGCGCGCTGTGGATGACGCAGGCGCTGCACCTCGCGGTCACGGCGCTGCTGGTGCCGCTGCTCGCGGCGACAGCCGGCCTGTCGGACGTGCGCGGCGCGCTCGCGCCGTTCGCCAACCCGGTCATCTTCCTGTTCCTGGGCGGCTTCGCGCTCGCCGCGGCGCTGCAGCGGCAGGGACTCGACCGCGCGCTCGCGCTCGCGGTCCTGCGTCTCGCTGGCGGTCGTCGGGGGCGCGCGGTGCTGCTGCTGTTCGGGCTGACCGCGGCGCTGTCGATGTGGATCAGCAACACCGCGACTGCCGCGCTGATGCTGCCGCTGGCGCTCGGGCTGCTCGAAGACCGGCGCGGGCCGGGCGACGAGAGCGGGCGGATCGAACCCGGCGAACCGGCCGAAGAGTGCGGACCGGACGAAGGGAGCGGACCGCGCGAGCGCGCGTTCGTGCTGCTCGGGCTCGCCTACAGCGCCAGCATCGGCGGCATCGGCACGCTGGTCGGGAGCCCGCCCAACGCGATTGCGGCCGCGCAGGCCGGGATCGGATTCGCGCAGTGGATGCGCATCGGCCTCCCGATGGTGGCGCTGCTGCTGCCGCTGATGGTCGGCGTGCTCTACCTGATGCTGCGCCCCCGTCTCGCGGGCGCGCTCGAAGTGGCGACGGAGCCGTTCGTGTGGACGCGCGAGCGGCGCGTGGTCGCGGCCGTGTTCGCGTTCGCTGCGGCCGGCTGGGTCGGCGCGGCGCCGCTCGGACGGGCGCTCGGCGTCGCCGCCGACATCGACAGCGTCGTCGCGCTGGCGGCGATCGTCGCCCTGGTCGCGGGCGGCGCGATCGGCTGGGGCGAGATCGAGCGCCGCGCGCAATGGGGCGTGCTGCTGCTGTTCGGCGGCGGCCTCGCGCTGAGCCAGGCGATGGGCTCGAGCGGAGCGAGTGCCTTTCTCGCCGAGGGTGTCGCCGGCTGGCTGCGCGACGCGCCGCCGCTGCTGCTCATGCTCGGCGTCGTCGCCTTCGTCGTCTTCCTGACCGAACTGGTCAGCAATACCGCGAGCGCTGCGCTGCTGGTGCCGATCTTCCTCGGCGTCGCGGCGGGGCTGGGCTTGCCGCCGACCCTGCTGGCCGCCGCGATCGCGGTGTCGGCCTCGTGCGCGTTCATGCTGCCGGTGGCGACGCCGCCGAACGCGATCGTGTTCGGCACCGGCATGGTGCCGCAGGGCACGATGATGCGCTGCGGGTTCGCGCTCAACCTCGCCTGCACCGCCGTCATCGGAGTGCTCGCGTACCTGCTGTCCTGAGCGCGGGGCTGGTGCCCGCGAACCGCGGCTTGCGCCGGACAGGCATCGGCCCGATGATCGCCGCTGGGGGCTGTTTCGATGCTCGAGGTGTGGATGAAACCGGAGGCGCGCGCAGGGATCGGAGGACGGATCGCCGGCCGGGTGCTCGGCTGGCTGGCCGCGCTCGTCCTTGCTTCGGCTGTGCCGGCGGCGGCCGCGGCGCCGGCGCTGGTGGTCGAAGTCGCCGACGCCATCGGGCCGTCGAGCGCCGACCTGATCGTGCGCAGCATCGCCCGCGCCGGGGACAGCGGCGCCCCGGTGCTGGTGATCCGCCTGGACACGCCCGGCGGGCTCGACACGTCGATGCGGCAGGTCGTGCAGGCGATTCTTGCGTCGCGCGTGCCGGTAGTCGTCTACGTCGGTCCCGAGGGCGCGCGCGCGGCGAGCGCCGGCACCTACATCCTGTATTCGGCGCACGTCGCTGCGATGGCGCCGGCGACGACGCTGGGCGCAGCCACGCCGGTTGCGATCGGATTGCCCGGCGCGCCGCGCAGCCCGACCGGCGGAGACCAGGGCGAGAAGAGGGACAGGGCAGACGACGGAAGCGGTGCGAGCGACGCGATGTCGGCCAAGGCGGTGAACGACGCGGCGGCCTTCATCCGCGGGCTCGCGCAGCTGCACGGCCGCAATGCGGAGTGGGCCGAGCGCGCGGTGCGCGAGGCGGTGAGCCTGACCGCGGACGAAGCCTTGCGCGCGCGCGTGGTCGACGTCGTCGCGAAGGACGTTGCCGGGTTGCTCGAGGCGATCGACGGGCGTCTGGTGACGGTGCGCGACGCGCCGGTGCGACTCGCCACCCGCGGCGTTGCGATCGAAACGGTGCTGCCCGACTGGCGCCATCGCGTGCTGTCGGTGATCGCCAACCCGGGCTTCGCGCTGATCCTGCTCATGATCGGCATCTACGGGCTGCTGTTCGAGTTCTCGTCGCCGGGATTCGGCCTGCCCGGCATCGTCGGTGCGATCTGCCTGCTGCTCGGGTTGTTCGCGCTGCAACTGCTGCCGGTCAACTACGCCGGTCTCGCGCTGATCCTGCTTGGCGTGGCGCTGCTCGTGGCCGAACTCCTGACGCCGAGCTTCGGCATCCTCGGATCCGGCGGCGTCGTCGCGTTCGTCGCCGGCGGCCTGCTGCTGTTCGACCGCGACGTGCCGGGCTTCGCCGTCTCGCTCGGGCTGATCCTCGGCCTCGCCGCGACCTCGGCCGCAGTCGTGCTCGCCGGAGGCGGGATGGTGCTGCGCGCGCGACGCCGGCCGGTCGTCAGCGGGCGCGAGGACATGATCGGCGCGACCGGCGAAGTACTGTCGGCGGGCGAGGGCGGCGCGTGGGCGTCGGTGCGCGGCGAGCGCTGGAAGGTCGTGGCGCGCGAGACCCTCGCGCCGGGGCAGCAGGTGCGGGTGACGGGGCTGCGCGGGCTCACGCTCGAGGTGCAGCCGGTCCGGGATCACGACGACGGAAAGGGGCAAGGCTCATGATCATCGACATCCTCAACTTCGGCCTCGGCGGGGCGATCCTGCTGCTGGCGATCCTGGCTGCGACCGCGCTGCGCGTGCTGCGCGAGTACGAGCGCGGCGTGGTGTTCCTGCTCGGCAGGTTCTGGAAGGTCAAGGGCCCCGGGCTCGTGGTCGTGATTCCCGGCATCCAGCAGATGGTGCGGGTCGACCTGCGCGTCGTCACGATGGACGTCGAGCCGCAGGACGTGATCTCGCGCGACAACGTGTCGGTGAAGGTCAACGCGGTCGTGTTCTTCCGCGTCGTCGACCCGGAGAAGGCGATCATCCAGGTCGAGAACTACCTCGTCGCCACCGGACAGCTCGCGCAGACGACGCTGCGCGTGGTCCTCGGCAAGCACGAGCTCGACGAGATGCTGGCCGAGCGCGAACGCCTGAACCTCGACGTGCAGCAGATTCTCGACGCGCAGACCGACGCCTGGGGCGTGAAGGTCACCAACGTCGAGATCAAGCACATCGACCTCAACGAGTCGATGGTGCGCGCGATCGCCCGCCAGGCCGAGGCCGAACGCGAGCGGCGCGCCAAGGTGATCCACGCCGACGGCGAGAAGCAGGCGGCGGTCGCGCTGCTCGAGGCGGCGCAGATGCTCGCCAGGCAGCCCGAGGCGATGCAGCTGCGCTACCTGCAGACGATGACGCAGGTGGCCGGCGATCGCTCGTCGACGATCGTCTTCCCGCTGCCGATGGATCTGCTCGGGCGGCTGCTCGGGAAGGAGGTGGGCGGGAAGGAGGGGCATGGTTGACGGTGTTCGCCGTCTTTCGACTGGCCCGGCTGGGGGGCCGACCGACTTTGGCGAGGATGATCTGGCGAATCTGCGACAGGCATTTGTCGGAATGTTTTACGGTGATCCGGCTTCGCTGGTTCTGCTGCAACGGGCAGTCGATCCAGGTCACCGAAGATTCAAAGAAAAATTCAGGTGGCACGAAAATTGCTGAGACTGGCATGGCTGGGACACTTCGTCCGAGCCATTTCCACAAGGACCTCATGAACATGCTGAAACCGATCCTCGGTGCCGTCGCCTGCGCGCTTCTGTCGGCACCCGCTGCTGCAACGGTCGTGCTCTACAGTCAGTCCTTCGAGAACCCGGTCGACTTCGTAAACGACGGCGGCGATGTCAATATTCAAAAGACAGTCAATCAGCTCTACGGGAACCAGCCGGCCGGCTTCTCGTTCGCCCAGACGAATACCGTGGAGACGTTGCTGATTGGCGGTACGCAGGCTTGGGCAACTGCGCAGGGGGGTAACGGCGGCTTCAAAGACCCGCAAGATCGTGCGGGTAGCTATGTCTTGGGCATGCTGTCCGACCGGCAGAACGACTTGCTCGGGTTGTCCTTCGACGTGGGGGCCTACAAGTTCCTGAACTTCCGCCTCGACGTTTCCAGCATCGACCTCGACCGCTGGGGCGGACCGTTCGTGCCTGCGGGCGGTGCGGCGCCAACTTTCCGCTT
>JANJTK010000189.1 GCA_024711155.1 Burkholderiaceae bacterium | reverse complement strand
GCGGCATCGATTCCGGTTTCGGAACTGAACTGGCTTCGAAAAGCAGACGCGGGACGACAAACTCAACAGAAAAAACCCGCACTCAGGCGGGTTCTGGAACGCCGTTGGACGGCGTTGATCGGGATGTTGGTAGGCCGTGCTGGATTCGAACCAGCGACCAACGGATTAAAAGTCCGCTGCTCTACCAGCTGAGCTAACGACCCATCGCGAAGCCCTCCATTATAGGGGCGAGGCCGGCGAGGGTCAAACCTGGCGACGTGCGTGCGCGACTGTCCGCGGGTAACGCGCCGGTCGCTGTCCGTGCGCCGCTCTGGGGCGATGGACCGGCTGGCCCCACGGTGCTAACTTGGTGCGCTATTCCGGAGTGCCGCCAGCCATGTCGACGACCTCGAGAAGAATGATCGTGTTACCCGAACGGCGGCGCGAATGGGTCGCGGCGGCGTTGCGCGCGGAGGAGGAGGTCGTGCGACTCGGGAGCGTCCACGATGGCGGCGAGGTGCTGGCGTGGTTCCAGTCACGGCTGGAGGGGCGCGCGCCCGACACGCCGCCCGCCCACCCCCTTCACCGATAACGCGTCGGATCCGCAATCCCCGCAGCCGCGAAGCCGTCGCGCCTTATGCGGCACGCGTCGCAGCGCCCGCAGGCGCGGCCGTCGTCGTCGGCCTGGTAGCACGAGACGGTGAGCGCGTAATCGACGCCGAGTCGTGCGCCGGTGCGGATGATCCCGGCCTTCGACATTCCGATGATGGGCGCGCGCACGCGCACCGGCCGGCCTTCGACGCCCGCCTTGGTGGCGAGGCCCGCGAGGCGCTCGAAGGCTTCGACGAACTCGGGGCGGCAGTCGGGGTAGCCGGAGTAGTCGACCGCATTGGCGCCGAAGTGGATTTCGCCGGCGTCGAGCACCTCGGCCCAGCCGAGGGCGATCGACAGCATGATCGTGTTGCGCGCCGGCACGTAGGTGACCGGGATCGTGCCGGGCGCCGCTGCGGTCTCGGGCACCGGAATCGACGGGTCGGTGAGCGCCGAGCCGCCGAAGCGCGACAGGTCGACGTCGACGATCTCGTGGCGCGCTGCGCCCAGCGCGGCGGCGACGCGCCGGGCGGCGGCCAGTTCGGCGGCGTGGCGCTGGCCGTAGCGCACCGACAGCGCATGGCACTCGAGTTGCCGCTCGCGCGCGAGCGCGAGCACGGTGGCCGAATCGAGTCCGCCCGAGAGCAGGACGACGGCGCGCATCAGCGCGCCGGCAGGCTCGCGAGGCGCTGCTTCGCCAGGGTCGCCGCCTGCGTCTGCGGGTGTTTTGCGACGACCGACTCGAGCGTCGCGCGCGCGGCGCGCCGGTCGCCGCTCTCGGCCTGCGCGAAACCGACGTTGAGCAGCGCGTCGGCGGCGCGCGGGTGCGCGGGGAAGCGGGCGATCAGCGACTGGTGGCTGGCGATCGCGCCCTTGTAGTCCTTCAGCGCGAACTGGCTGCTGCCGGTCCAGAACAGCACGCCGGGCAGGTAGGGGCTGTCGGGGAACTGGCCCTGGAACACCTGCAGGGCGGCGAGCGCGCCGCCGTAGTCGCCGTTGCGGAACAGCGAGAGCGCGGCATCGTAGCTGCGCTGCTCGGCCTGCTCGACGGTGACGGCGCGGCCGTCGATCTCGACGCTGACCGGCTCGAAGCGCCGGATGCGGTTGTCGACCGCCGCCATCTGTTCGCGCACCTGGCGCTGGGTCTGCGCCAGTTCGTTGGCCTGCACTTCGAGCTGGCCGCGCAGCCGTGCGATTTCCTGGCGCAGCGCCTCGAGTTGCGACTGCAACTCGAGCTGGCCGCGCGACGCCTGCTCGAGGCGCTCGATGCGCTGCGCGAGTTCGTCGAGGCGCGCGTTGGTCTGCTGCTGCAGCACCTGCACGCGGCCGCGCACGTCGAGGATCGCGCGGCGCGCCTCGTCGTCCTCGAACAGCGCGTGGGCGTGGCCGGCCGCGCCGAGCAGCGCGCCGGCCACGCACAGCGACGCGAGCGCGCGGCGCGGCTTCATCGCTTGCGCTCCGTTCACGGGTAGACGATGTCGGCGCGGCGGTTCTCGGCCCACGACGCCTCGTCGCTGCCGGTGGCGCGCGGACGCTCTTCGCCGAAGCTGACCGCCTCCATCTGCGCGTCGGGCACGCCGAGCGCCGACAGCGCGCGGCGCACGGCCTCGGAGCGCTTCTGGCCGAGCGCCAGGTTGTACTCGCGGCTGCCGCGTTCGTCGGTGTTGCCCTGGATCAGGATGCGCCGGTCCTTGTTCGCGAGCAGGTAGCGCGCGTGCGCCTCGACGGTGGCGCGGTACTCGGGCTTGACCACGAAGCTGTCGAAGTCGAAGTAGACGCTGCGCTTGGCGAGCGGACTGGCGGGGTCGTTCAGCGGATCGGTGCCGCCGACGCTGACCTGCTCGACCGCGCGGCCGCCGGCCGCTCCGGCCGCTGCGCCGCCAGCCCCCGCCGCACCCGCGCCCGCGCCGCCGGCGCCTTCGCGATTCTCGATCGGCGCTCCCTTGCCGCCATCCTCGTCGAGCTTGACGCTCGAGCCGCAGGCGGCGAGGAAGACCGCCAGTGCGGCAGCCAGTGCGAATCGGATCGTGCGTTTCATCGTGCCTCCGTTGTGATGGGTGTTCGTGGTCGCCCGGCCTCGCGCGCTCACTTCGCGAACGGGCCCCAGGTGGGTTCGCGGATGTCGCCCGCGCTCGACGTCAGTCGCTGGCGCACGCGGCCGTCGACGCTGGCCGCGACCAGCGAGTCGCGCCCGCCGCTCTGCGTCGCGTACATGACCCAGCGGCCGTTGGGCGCGAAACTCGGCGACTCCTCGCGGCCGGCGTCCGAGAGCAGCGTCTCGGCGCCGCCGGAAAGTTCGCGCACCGCGACCAGGTAGCGGCCGTCGCGACGCGTGACGTGGGCGAGCAGCCTGCCGTCGGGGCTCACGCGCGGGCTGACGTTGTAGGTCGAGCCGAAGGTGATCCGGGTCGCTTCGCCGCCGCTCAGCGCGAGGCGGTAGATCTGCGGCGAGCCGCCGCGGTCGGAGGTGAAGTAGAGGTTGCGTCCGTCCGGCGCGAACACCGGCTCGGTGTCGATGCCCGGCGACGTGGTGAGGCGCCGCGGGGCGCCCGAACCGTCGGCGCCGATCAGGTAGATCTGCGACTGGCCGTCCTGCGTGAGCGTGACGGCGAGGGTGCGGCCGTCGGGCGACCAGCCGGGCGCGCTGTTGCTGCCCTTGAAGTTGGCGACCGCCTTGCGCTGGCCGGTGGCGAGGGTGTGCACGTAGACGACCGGCTTCTTCAGCTCGAACGACACGTAGGCGAGCCGCGTGCCGTCGGGCGACCACGACGGCGACATGATCGGCTCGGTCGACGTGAGCGGCGACACGACGTTCTCGCCGTCCCAGTCGGCGACGTTGAGGCGGTAGCGGTTGCCCTGCTTCGACACGAACGCGATGCGCGTCGAGAAGATGCCCTGCTCGCCGGTGAGGCGCTGGTAGACCCAGTCGGCGACGCGATGCGCGCCGTAGCGCAGGTCGGCCTCGCCCACGACCAGCGACTCGCCGCCGAGCGAGGCCTGCCGCACGGCGTCGTTCAGGCGAAAGCGGATGTCGTAGCGGCCGTCGGCCAGTCGTGCCACCGATCCGGCGAGCACCGAATCGGCGCCGCGCGCGCGCATGCCGGCGAAGTCGACCGGCGCGGTGTCGGACAAGGTGGCCTGCGGGTCGATGACGCGGAACGCGCCGCTGCGCGCGAGATCGGCGCGCACGAGGTTCGCCACGTCCTGCGGCACGCGGCCGTCGGTGGCGAAACCGGCGACTGCGATCGGGTACTGGGTGGCGCCGACGCCCGAGACGTCGATGCGCATCTGCGCCTTCGCGACGGGCAGCGCGAGCGCGAGGCACAGGCCGAACAGCAGAGCCCTCATCGAGTCCCTCATGGCGAACGACCGCCGGTCATGGCGAACGACGGCCGATTATAGCGACCGGTTGCCGCGCAGCACCCGCCGTCGCGATGGACGGCGGTGGGGCGCATCAGCGCTCGTCGCGCGGGCCGCGCGCGATCTCGATCTCGGGCGGGCAACTGCCGTCGCGCTGGCGCGGCAGCGGCGACGAGCGCTGGATCCCGCGCTCGGCGGCCTGGTCCCAGGCCGCGACCCCGCTGGAGCGACGCAGCTTCACAGAGAGGATCGTGCAGTCGGGCGACACCGTGACGACGAACACCGCCTTCGGGTTGCCGGCGAGGTCGGCCGGCGCCTGGTAGACGGTGTTGGAGCGGATCAGCGACGACAGGCGTGCCGCGTATCCGGTGTCGGTGCCGCCGCCGGCGGCACCGCTGGCGCCCGCGGCGCCCGCCGGTGCGCCGGCCGACGCGCGCAGTCGTTCGAGGTAGGCGTCGCGCTGCGCCTTCTCGGCCGCCTCCTGCTTCGCGCGCGCCTCGGCTTCGCGCCGGGCCGCCGCTTCCGCCTGGCGCTTCGCCTCCGCTTCGCGCTTCGCCCTGGCCTCGGCTTCCAGCTTCGCCTTCGCTTCCGCTTCGCGTTTCGCTTTCAGGTCGGCCTCGCGACGCGCTTTTTCCTCGGCCACCTTGCGGCGCTGTTCGGCTTCGCGGCGTGCCTCTTCCTCGCGCGCCTTGCGCTGCGCTTCGCGCTGCCGCTCGAGGACGACGTCGGGCTTTTCGGCGGCGGGCGCCGGCTCGGGCGGGCGCGCTGCCGGCGGCGGCTCAGGGGCTGGCTTGGGGGCGGGCACCGGCGCGGGCTCGACGGGCGTCGCGGGCGTCCACAGCTCGGCCGCGACCGGCGCCGGGGCCTGCGTCTGCCAGCGGATCCCGACGAAGAACATCAGCAGCAGCAGGCCGTGCATCGCCAGTGCGAGCCCGAAGGCGCGCGCGCGGCCCTTCGGTCGCGGCGGCTGGCGCGTGGCCCCGCTGTCGCCCGCGTGCGGCATCGTCCCGGGGCCCCGGCCCGCCGGCTCAGCGGTCATCGGGCGGGCTTCACCATCAGCGCGACGCGCCCGACGCCGAGCCGCTGCAGTTCGCTCATCACGTCGACGATCGCCTCGTAGCGCACCGCGCGATCGCCGCTGATGACGACCGCCATCTGCGCGTCGTCGCCACGCAGCTGCGCGATGGCGCCGGCGAGGTCGCCGCGCGCGATGCGGCGCTCGGACGGGTCGCCAGTGTTGACGCCGCGCACGCGGATCTCGCTGGCGCTGCGAACCTGCACCTCGACGTAGCGGTCGGGCCGCGCGTTGCTGCGCCCGGCGCTCGGCAGGTCGATCGCCCCCGGCGGCAGCATCGGCGCAGTCACCATGAAGATGACCAGCAGCACCAGCATCACGTCGATGTAGGGCACGACGTTGATTTCGCTGACCATCCGGCGGCCGCGACCGCCGGCGCGCGAGCTTCGGCCGACGGCTGGCATCAGCGGGCCTGCCTTTGCAGGATGTTCGAGAACTCGTCGATGAAGGTGTCGAAGCGCGTCGCCAGGCGGTCCATGTCGTAGGCGAAGCGGTTGTAGGCGACCACCGCCGGGATCGCCGCGAACAGGCCGATCGCGGTGGCCACCAGCGCCTCCGCGATGCCCGGCGCCACCGACGCCAGCGTCGCCTGCTGCACGTTTGCGAGTCCGCGGAACGAGTTCATGATGCCCCACACCGTGCCGAACAGGCCGATGTACGGGCTGACCGAGCCGGCCGACGCGAGGAACGCGAGGTTGGACTCGAGCGTGTCCATTTCGCGCTGGTAGGCCGCGCGCATCGCGCGCCGGGCGCCGTCGACCATCGCGGAGAAGTCGCCGGGCTTCTGCTGGCGCGTCTTCAGGAACTCGCCCATCCCGGACTCGAAGATGCGCGCGAGCGAACCGTCGTCGCGTCCGCCGCCGCGCACCTGCTGGTACAGCGCGCCGAGGTCGCGGTCCTTCCAGAACTCGGCCTCGAAGCGGTCGGTGGCGCGCTGCGCGGCGCGCACCGCGAAGCCCTTGCGGAAGATCACGGTCCACGATCCGAGCGAGATCGCCAGCAGCAGCGCCATCACCAGCTGCACCAGCAGGCTGGCCTGCGAGACCAGGGACACGATCGAGAGTTCGCCGTTCATTCGCTCATCCTGGCGACGGGCCGGTATCGGAGATGGGGAGGGTCGCGGCGACGCGTTCGCCGAGCCAGCGCGGGAAGCCCGCCGGGCGCCCGTCGGCGCGCCGGATCGCGGCGATCCGCACGGTGGCGGCGACGAGCGGATCGGCGACGAGCGGATCCGTGTCGCCGTGACGGCGGTCGCCGCGCTGGCCATCGCGGTCGCTTCCGTCATCGCGTTCGCGGTGCGCGCACTGCCACAGCGTCCACGAGGCGCGCTTCGCTTCCAGCACCCGCACCTCGATCCGCAGCAGGTCGTCGAGCCGCGCGGGTCGCCGGTAGTCGACCGCGATCTCGCGCACGACGAACGCGAGGCCGTCCTCGTCGGCCACGCGCGTGTGCGCGGCGCCGAGCGCTCGCAGCCAGTCGGTGCGCGCGCGCTCGAAGAAACGCAGCCAGTTGGCGTAGTAGACGATGCCGCCGGCGTCAGTGTCCTCGTAGTAGACGCGCACCGGCATCGAGAACGCGAGCGGCGCGCGTGCCGCTGCACGCAGGTCGCCGTGTGCCGATGGCAGCACCGGCGGGCGATCGGCCAGCGGAGCCGTCGGTTTCGGGGGCGCGGTGGCTGAGGCGGTCACCGCGGAATTCTACCAACGGGCACGCGGGAACCGCGCTTTCGGTGTTGCGCGCGCCCGCACTCCGACGAAGTCTTCAGCCACCCGCGTCGCCGGCGCGCGCGCCGGCGTCGTCCGACCACAGCCCGGGCCCGGCCCCGCCCGGCACCGCGAGTCCGAAGTGGCGCCAGGCCGCTGCCGTGGCGACGCGCCCGCGCGGAGTGCGCTGCAGGTAGCCCTGCTGGATCAGGTAGGGCTCGAGCACGTCTTCGATGGTGTCGCGCTCCTCGCCGATGGCCGCGGCGAGGTTATCGAGGCCGACCGGCCCGCCCGAGAACTTGCCGATCACCGCTTCGAGCAGCTTGCGGTCCATGACGTCGAAGCCGACGGCGTCGACGTCGAGCATGCGCAGCGCCGCGTCGGCGATCGCCGCGTCGATGCGCCCCTGCGCCTTGACCTCGGCGTAGTCGCGCACGCGTCGCAACAGCCGGTTGGCGATGCGCGGCGTGCCGCGCGAACGGCGCGCGATCTCGCGCGCGCCGTCCTCGCTCAGCGGCGCCCCGAGCAGCTGCGCCGAGCGCGCGACGATGCGCGTCAGGTCGGCGACTTCGTAGAACTCGAGCCGCGCGACGATTCCGAAGCGGTCGCGCAGCGGGTTGGTCAGCATGCCGGCGCGGGTGGTGGCGCCGATCAGCGTGAACGGCTGCAGGTCGAGCTTGATCGAGCGCGCCGCCGGGCCCTCGCCGATCATGATGTCGATCTGGAAGTCCTCGAGCGCCGGGTAAAGAATCTCCTCGACGACCGGCGACAGCCGATGGATCTCGTCGATGAACAGCACGTCGTGGCGGTCCAGGTTGGTCAGGATCGCCGCAAGGTCGCCGGGTCGCTCGAGCACCGGGCCGGAGGTCTGGCGCAGGTTCACGCCCATCTCTGCGGCCACGATGTGCGCCAGCGTCGTCTTGCCGAGCCCCGGCGGGCCGAACAGCAGCAGGTGGTCGAGCGCTTCGCCGCGCCCGCGCGCGGCGGCGATGAAGATCTCGAGCTGCTCGCGGATCTTCGACTGGCCCACGTAGTCGGCCAGCCGCCGCGGTCGCAGCGCGCGCTCGACCACTTCCTCGCCCGGCGAGGTGGCGGCGGCCGAGATCAGGCGGTCGTGCTCGATCATGATTTCGCCAGCAGCTTGAGTGCCTGCTTGATGCCGTCGGAGACCGCGGTGCCCGCCGGGAGCTGGCGGATCGCCGCCGCCGCCTCGCGCTCGGAGTAGCCGAGCGCAAGCAGCGCGTGCAGCACGTCGATGCCTGCGTCGGTGGCGGCCGTGGCGCCGCCGGCCGCGCCGACCTCGGGCGCGATCTTGCCCTTGAGCTCGAGCAGCAGCCGCTCGGCGGTCTTCTTGCCGATGCCGGGCACCTTCTGCAGCCGGCCGGATTCCTGCAACGCGACCGACTGCGCGAGGTCGGCGACCGACATTCCGGACAGCACGGCGAGCGCGGTGCGCGGGCCCACGCCCGAGATCCGGATCAGCTGGCGGAACGCGTCGCGCTCGTCGGCGCGCAGGAAGCCGTAGAGCAGGTGCGCGTCCTCGCGCACGACCTGGTGCGTCAGCAGCGCGACGCGCTCGCCGAGCGCCGGCAGGTCGTAGAAGGTGCTCATCGGCACGTCGACCTCGTAGCCGACACCGGCGACGTCGACCAGCAGCGTCGGGGGGCGCTTGTCGAGCAGGGTCCCGTTCAGTCTGCCGATCATGCGGCCATCTTACCGGAGCCGGCCGCGACGCATCCCCCGGCTGCCGGCCGCTCCGGCGAGAGCGGCAGCGTGCGCGTGGCAGATCGCGCACGCGAGCGCGTCGGCGGCGTCGGTCGACGGCACGCCGGGCAGCGCGAGCAGGCGCTGCACCATCGCCTGCACCTGCGACTTGGCCGCCCGGCCGTGCCCGACGACCGCCTGCTTGACCTGCAGCGCGGTGTACTCGCGCACGTCGAGGCCGTGCGCGACCAGCGTCGTGATGGCCGCGCCGCGCGCCTGCCCCAGCAGCAGCGTGGACTGCGGGTTGACGTTGACGAACACGATCTCGGCGACCGCGAGCGCCGGCCGGTACTGCGCGATCACCTCGGAGACGCCGTCGTGGATCACGCGCAGCCGCGGCGGCAGCGGCCCGGCGGGGATGCGGATGACGCCGCTCGCCACGTAGGCGAGGTCGCGGCCGCGCACGTCGATGACGCCGAAGCCGGTGACGCGCAGGCCCGGGTCGATGCCGAGAATGCGCACCGTGCCCGGGTCGCGCGCCGTCTGCATCAGTGGCGGAAGTGGCGCACGCCGGTGAACACCATCGCGATGCCGCGCTCGTCGGCGGCCGCGATCACTTCGTCGTCGCGCACCGAGCCGCCCGGCTGGATCACGGCCGTGGCGCCGACGTCGGCGACCACGTCGAGCCCGTCGCGGAACGGAAAGAACGCGTCCGAGGCGACCACCGAACCGGCCAGCGACAGGCCCGCGTTGGCGGCCTTGATCGACGCGATGCGCGCGGAGTCGACCCGGCTCATCTGCCCGGCGCCCACGCCCAGCGTCGCGCCGGCGCCGCAGAAGACGATCGCGTTGGACTTGACGTACTTCGCGACGCGCCACGCGAACAGCAGGTCCTGCAGCTGCGCGGCGGTGGGCGCGAGCTTCGTGACCACCTTCAGCTCGGCCAGCGACATCGCGCGGTTGTCGGCGCTCTGGATCAGCAGGCCGGAGCCGACGCGCTTGACGTCCTGCGCGTTGCGGCCGCGCTCCCAGTCGGTCGCGCCGTCGGCGCGCACGCTGTCGAGCGGGATTTCGAGCACGCGCGCGTTGGCCTTGGCGGCGAACACCTGCCTGGCCTCGTCGCTGTAGGCGGGCGCGAGCACGACCTCGACGAACTGCTTCGACACCGCGCGGGCGGCGTCGCCGTCGACCGCGCGGTTGAACGCGATGATCCCGCCGAACGCCGAGGTCGGGTCGGTGGCGAACGCGCGCGCGTACGCCTCGGCGGCGCTCGCGCCGAGCGCGACTCCGCACGGGTTCGCGTGCTTGACGATCACGCACGCCGGCGTGTCGAAGCTCTTCACGCACTCCCAGGCCGCGTCGGCGTCGGCGATGTTGTTGTACGAGAGCTCCTTGCCTTGCAGCTGGCGCGCGGTGACCAGCGAACCCGGCGCCGGGCAAAGGTCGCGGTAGAACGCGGCGCGCTGGTGCGGGTTCTCGCCGTAGCGCAGGTCCTGCAGCTTGACGAAGCGCGCGTTGGACTGGCCGGGAAACTCGCTGCGCGAACCGTCCGGCTGCAGCGACGACAGGTAGTCGGAGATCGCCGCGTCGTAGTTCGAGATCGCGTTGAACGCGGCCACCGCGAGTGCGAAGCGGGTGGCGTCGGACAGGCCGCCGCTTGCGCGGATCTCGGCGAGCGCCGCCCCGTACTGGCTCGCGTCGGTGAGCACGCCGACGCCGCGCCAGTTCTTCGCTGCCGAGCGCACCATCGCCGGGCCGCCGATGTCGATGTTCTCGATCGCGTCTTCCAGCGTGCAGTCGGCGCGCGCGACGGTGGCCTCGAACGGATAGAGGTTGACGACCAGCAGGTCGATCGGCGCGATCCCGTGCGCGGCGATCGCCTGCATGTGCGCGTCGGCCTCGCGGCGCGCGAGCAGCCCGCCGTGGATCGTCGGGTGCAGCGTCTTCACGCGCCCGTCGAGCATTTCCGGAAACCCGGTGTGGTCCGACACCTCGACGACCGGAATGTTTTCGGCGGCGAGCAGCTTCGCGGTGCCGCCGGTCGAGAGGATCTCGACGCCGAGCGCGGCGAGTTCGCGCGCGAACCCGGCGATGCCGGTCTTGTCGGAGACGCTGATCAGCGCGCGGCGCATCGCGGCGGCGCCCATTACCGGAGCATCCCGTGCTGCTGGAGCTTCTTGCGCAGCGTGTTGCGGTTGATGCCCAGCATTTCGCTCGCCCGCAGCTGGTTGCCGTGCGCCTCGCGCATCACGACCTCGAGCATCGGCCGCTCGACCGCGTTGATCACCATGTCGTAGATCGAGTTCGGCTGCGTGCCTTCGAGGTCGTTGAAGTAGCGCTCCAGGCTTCGCGTGACAGCGTCGTCCAGCGGGTTCTGTCTGCTCATGCTGCTTGGCTCCGCAGATACGGGGTGTCGTTGGCGGCGCCGGCGGCTGCCCGGCCGGGACCGGCTGCACCGGAGGTTGCGAGGAAGCGCTCGAGCGCGGCGAGCTGCGCCGGCGCGTCGTCGAGCGCGTTGAAGGCGTCGAGGAAGGAGCGCGCGCCGGGCCGTCCGGCCAGGTACCAGCCGACATGCTTGCGCGCGCTGCGCACGCCTGCGCGTTCGCCGTAGAACGCGTAGTGCTCGAGCAGGTGGGCGCGCAGCAGCGCTTCGAGTTCGGCGTCGTCGGGTGGGGGCAGCGCCTCGCCGGTGGCGAGAAAGTGCGCGATCTCGCGAAATATCCACGGTCGGCCCTGCGCCGCGCGCCCGACCATCACCGCGTCGGCGCCGGTGGCGCGCAGCACCGCGCGCGCCTTCGCCGGCGAATCGACGTCGCCGTTGGCGACGACCGGGATCGACACCGCCGCCTTCACTTCGCCGATGGTCGCGTACTCGGCGTCGCCGCGAAACCCGCAGGCGCGCGTGCGTCCGTGCACGGCGATCATCGCGGCGCCCGCGCGCTCGAACGCGCGCGCGAGCCGCACGGCGTTGCGCTGCTCCGGCGACGGGCCGGTGCGCATCTTGACCGTCACCGGCACGTCGACGGCGCGCGCCACCGCCTCGACGATCGCGAGCGCGAGCGGCTCGTCGCTCATCAGTGCGGAGCCCGCGGCGACGCTGCACACCTTCTTCGCCGGGCAGCCCAGGTTGAGGTCGATCACCTGCGCGCCGCGATCGACGTTGTGGCGCGCCGCCTCGGCCATCGCAAGCGGATCGGCGCCGGCGATCTGCACGGCGCGCACGCCGGATTCGCCGGCGTGGTCGGTGCGTCGCGCGCTCTTGACGCTCGACCACACGCGCGGGTTCGAAGCCACCATCTCGGAGACCGCGTAGGCGGCGCCGAGCCGCCGGCACAGCTGCCTGAAGGGCCGGTCAGTGACACCCGCCATCGGCGCGAGGAACACGCGGCCGTCGAGCGCGTGCGTGCCGAGTCGGATGCTTGCCGGGGTCATCGCAGGCGGGGCCGGGAGGTGGGGCCGGAGTGCGCTTGGAACGAAGGGAGCGCGATTCTATCCAAATCCGCGCTGCCCAAGAAGTAGGCAGCGCGGCCACGGATGAAAAAAAGACGCTCGGTGCAGCGCGCCCGGCAAAAACCGCTCTCGACGAACCAGGGCGCGAGTGCGCCCCGATCCGGTCACCCGGTGCGCAGCGCCTCGCGGGAGGAACTCATCCGCGCATCAGCGCCTCGATGTCGCCGGGGCTCTTCGGCGCGTCGGCAGTGAGGATCTCGCAGCCTGATGCGGTGACGAGCGCGTCGTCCTCGATACGGATGCCGATGTCGCGCCACGCCTCGGGCAGGTCGTCGCCGCGCACGTACAGGCCCGGCTCGATCGTCATGACCATCCCCGGTTGCAGCACGCGCCACGGCCTGCCGCCGTCGCCGGGCGGCGCGCCCGGTTCGCGGTAGTCGCCGCAGTCGTGCACGTCCATGCCGAGCCAGTGGCTGGTGCGGTGCATGTAGAAGCGCTTGTACGCGCCCGACTCGATCGCGCCGTCGACGCTGCCCTGCAGCAGTCCGCAGTCGATCAGGCCGCGTGCGAGCACGCGCACCGCCGCGTCGTGCGGGTCGACGAAGCGTGCGCCGGGGCGCACCGCGTCGATCGCCGCCTGCTGCGCTTCGAGCACGACGTCGTAGAGCGCGCGCTGCGGGCCGCCGAAGTGGCCGTTGACCGGGAACGTGCGCGTGATGTCGGAGGCGTAGCCGTCGAGTTCGCAGCCGGCGTCGACGAGCAGCAGCTCGCCGTCGGCGAGCCGGGCCTCGTTGCCGCGGTAGTGCAGCACGCACGCATTGCGCCCGGCGGCGACGATCGAGCCGTAGGCCGGAAACTGCGATCCGTTGCGGCGGAACTCGTGCAACAGCTCGGCCTCGATCTCGTACTCGCGGCAGCCGGGGCGCGTGGCGCGCATCGCGCGCACGTGCGCCGCTGCCGAAATGCGCGCGGCGCGCCGCATGGTGTCGAGCTCGCCGTCGTCCTTGACCAGCCGCATCTCGTCGACCAGCGCCCGCAGGTCGAGCGCCTGCGCGGGGGCGGCGACGCCCGCGCGCGCCTGCGCGCGCACGGCGCCCAGCCAGCCGCGCACACGCGCATCGAGCCGCTCGTTGCTGCCCAGCGCGTACCAGAGCGCGGGGCGGTCGGCCAGCAGCTTCGCGAGCTCCTCGTCGAGGCGGGCAATCGGCTCGGCGCGCTCGAAGCCGAAGCGCTCGCGCGCTGCCTCGGGGCCGAAGCGCGTGCCGTCCCAGGTCTCGCGCTCCTCGTCCTTGTCGCGGCAGAACAGGACCGACTCGCTGCCGGCACCGTCCACCACCATCACGACCGCCGCCTCGGGCTCCGGGAAACCCGTCAGGTAGTAGAAGTCGCTGTCCCAGCGGTACGGGTATTCGCTGTCGCGGTTGCGCACGACCTCCGGGGCGTTGAAGGCGATCGCGACGCCGCCGCCGCGCGCGCGGATCGCTTCGGCCAGTCGCTGTCGTCGGATCGAGTGAGCGGACATGCATATCCTCCGGTTGCGGGGCGGCCGCGCCGCGCTCGGTTCCCGCGCTCAGGCGCCCTGATTCCGGACACCGGCGCGCGCCGCCGGCGCGAGCGCCAATTGTGCATCGAGTTCGGCGAGTCGCTGAGGAGTGCCCACGTCGGTCCAGCGTCCGCCGAAGTGCTCCGCGCCGGCGCGGCCGCGCGCGGCGGCGGCGCGCAGCAGCGGGGCGAGCGGCGCCTTCGCGCCGGCGCCGATCCCGTCGAACAGAGCCGCCCGGTACAGCCCGATGCCACTGAACGTGAACCGCGGCGCGCCGTCGTCGACCAGCCGGCCCGCGCGCAGCGCGAAGTCGCCGTCGGGGTGGTGCGCCGGGTTGTCGACCAGCACGCACCAGGCGTCGAGGTTCGCGGCCCGCATCTGCGCGGCGATCGTGCGGGCGCGGGCGAAGTCGAAATCGGTGAACACGTCGCCGGCCAGCGCGAGAAACGGCCCGTCGCCGAGCAGCGGCAACGCGCGCGCAATCCCGCCGGCGGTCTCCAGCGCCTCGCCCTCGGGCGAGTAGCGGATGCGCAGGCCCCAGCGGGCGCCGTCGCCGAGCGCCAGCTCGATCGCCGCGCCGAGGTGCGCATGGTTGATCACGACGTCGACGATGCCCGCGCGCCGCAGCGCCAGCAGGTGCCATTCGACCAGCGCGCGTCCGCCCACGCGCAGCAGCGGCTTCGGGCAGGTGTCGGTGAGCGGCCGCATGCGCTCGCCGCGCCCGGCCGCCAGGATCATCGCGCGCATCGCGGCGGCGGCGCCGTTCAGAAGGTGTAGCCGGCGGCGCGTTCCGCCCCGGTGCGGCCGGCGGCGCGCTCGGCGTCCTCCATCAGGCGCGCGAGGCGGTCGAACTCGCCATACCGGCGCGCCGCGCGCAGCGCGTAGCCGAGCACGCGCGGCAGGTCGGCGAGGTAGCGATCCTTGCCGTCGCGATGGTGCAGGCGTGCGAAGATCCCGAGGACCTTCAGCTGGCGCTGCAGGCCCATCCACTCGAAGTCGCGATAGAACCCGGCGAAGTCGGCGGCCACCGGCAGGCCGCGGCGCCGGGCGCCTTCCCAGTAGCGCACCGCCCAGTCGATCTGCGTCTCCTCGGGCCACTCGACGTAGGCGTCGCGCAGCAGCGAAACCAGGTCGTAGGTGGCCGGACCGTACACCGCGTCCTGGAAGTCGAGGATCCCGGGATTGCCGGCGCCGTCGAGCACCATCAGGTTGCGCGAGTGGTAGTCGCGGTGCACGAAGACGCCGGCCTGCGCGAGGTTGTTCGCGAGCAGCCGCTCGAACGCTTCGTCGAGCGTCGCGCGCATGGCTGCGTCGGGCTCGATGCCGAGGTGGCGGGCGAGGTACCAGTCCGGATACAGGCGCAGCTCGCGCTCGAGCAGCGTGCGGTCGTAGTCCGGAAACACGTTGGGGCGGCTGGCCGACTGCAGCGCCAGCAGCGCCTCGATCGCGTCGCGATACAGCGCGTCGGCGCTCGCGGGGGCGAGGCGCGACAGGTAGGTGGCCGTGCCGAGGTCGTCGAGCAGCAGGAAGCCGCGCTCGAGGTCGGCTGCGTGCACGGCCGGGACGCTGACGCCGGCGGCGGCGAACACCCGGGCCGCGTGCACGAACGGGCGGCAGTCCTCCATCGGCGGCGGCGCGTCCATCGCCACGAGGCTCGGCGCGCCGGCGGCGATCGAGTCGACGCGGAAGTAGCGCCGGAAGCTGGCGTCGTCCGAGGCCGGCCGCAGCGTGTCGAGCGCGAGCGCGGCTCCGGCGGGCAGGGAGGCGAGCCACGCGCGCAGCGCGGCGAGTCGGGAATCTTCTGCGAGCGGCTTCATGCGGCAAAGAGCGCGGAGGCGATCCGTATAATAGTCGACTGTCGTTCATCCCTGCGCGAGCGATCGCGCGATCCACTGCGCGACGCATGCGCCGGCCACGAATCCGCACGATCCTCGCGCAGTCGGCGTGCCTGCTGGCGGGACTGGCCGCGGGTGCGCGCGTCGGTGCGCAGCCGGCCGGCGGCTTCCGGCTGCAGCTGGAGCCGGGCCTCGACGAACAGCGCGCGTCGGTGCGCGCCGGAAGGCCGGTGTTCGGCAGCGGCGACAAGCTCTCGGGACGCACCGGGCACGAGGCCACGCTCGAGGGCGACGCCGAGGTGCGCAAGGCGGGCACGGTCGTGCGAGCGGATCGCCTGACGTATTACGAGGCCGACGACGAAGTCGTCGCGGTGGGCAACGTGCGGATCGTGCGCGACGGCAACGTCTTCGCGGGTCCGCAGTTGCGGCTCCGGATCGACGCCAACGAAGGCCGCTTCGAAGCGCCCGCCTACTACATGCCGCGCTCCGGCGGCCGCGGGGACGCCGGCAGCGTCGACTTCCTCGGACCCGACCGCACGCGGCTCAACGAGGCGACCTACACGACCTGCGAACCCGACAGCGTGGACTGGCAGCTGCGCGCCGACACGATCACCATCGACGAGGCGGCGAGCGAAGGCAGCGGGAGATCGGCGAGCCTGTACTTCAAGGGATTGAAGATCCTGGCGGCGCCGGCGTTCGCGTTCCCGCTCTCGGACGAGCGGCGCAGCGGCTTCCTGGCGCCTTCGCTGTCGATCAACTCGCGCGTGGGCACCGAGGTCACGGTGCCGTACTACTGGAACATTGCCCCGAATCGCGACCTCACGCTGTACCCGCGCCTGAGCGCGCGGCGCGGCGCGCAGCTCGGCGCCGATTTCCGTTACCTCGAGCGCGGCTTCTTCGGCAACGCGCGGGTCGAGATCAATCCGTCCGACTCGAAGACCGGCTCGAGTCGCTACTACTACGACCTGAACCACGCGTTCGCCGACTGGGCGGGCTGGGCCGGCGCGCTGACCGTGCGCGGCGTCTCCGACGACGACTACTTCATCGACTACTCGCGCTCGATCGTCGACAGCTCGCAGCGCGTGCTGCCGCGCACGTTCAACGCGACGCGGGCGCTCGGCGGCGACTGGACGGTGCTGTTCGGCGTGCAGACCTGGCAGTCGATTCTCGACGCGCGCCCCGGGCCGTACGAGCGCGTGCCGCAGATCCAGTTCCGCAACGTGCTGCGCGACGTGCGCGGTTTCGACATGGACACCGTGTTCGACGCGACGCGCTTCGGCGCGCCGCTGCCCGGGAAGGTGCAGGGCTGGCGGCTGGTCGCGCATCCGCAGTTGAGCTACCCGATCGTGCGGCCCGGCTGGTCGATCGTGCCCAAGCTCTCGCTGCACGGCACCACCTGGCAGCTCGACGACGCCGGGGCGCTGCCCACGACGAGCCACCGGATCGTGCCGACCGGGTCGGTGGACGCCGGCCTGGTGTTCGAGCGCCCGGCGAGCTTCTTCGGGCGCGACGTCACGCAGACGATGGAGCCGCGGCTGTTCTACGTGCGCACGCCGTATCGCGACCAGTCGAAGCATCCGGTGTTCGACACCACGGTGGCCGACTTCAACTTCGCGCAGCTCTTCGCAGAGAACACGTTCATCGGCAACGACCGCATCGCCGACGTCGACCAGCTCACCGCGGCGGCGGTGTCGCGCATCATCGACCCGCAGGACGGGGCGGAGAAGTTCCGCTTCGCCGTCGGCCAGCGCATCTACTTCTCGCAGCAGCGCGTCGCGATTCCCGGCGTCGCGCCGCGCACCGACGCGCGCTCCGACATCCTGCTCGCTGCGGCCGGCAACCTCGAGCGCGGGATGAGTTTCGACGCCGGCCTGCAGTACAGCCTGCGCGATGCCGGCATCCCGCGTTTCTCCGCCCAGTGGCGCTACCATCCGGCGGACGGGCGCGTCTTCAACGCCGGCGTGCGCTACCTGCGCGACCAGATCGGCCAGTTCGACACGTCGTGGCGCTGGCCGGTCGCGCCGCGCTGGACGATGCTGGGGCGCGTCAACTACTCGTTCCTGGCGTCCGGAACCGACCCGGTCAGCGGGATCGCGAACGAGCGCGGCGTGGTCGAGGGCCTGCTCGGATTCGAATACTCCGAATGCTGCTGGGGCACGAACTTCCTGATCCAGCGCTACCGCACCGCCGCGGGCCAGGCGACCACGGCGTTCGTCATCCAGCTCGAACTCAAGGGCCTGGCGCGAATCGGCTCGGATCCGTTTGGTATATTGCGCCGGAACATCCCGGGCTACCGCCTGCCCACCGACCGGCCCGCGCCGCCGTCGCGCTACTTCGGCTACGAATGATGCTTCGAATCCTGATTCGTCTCGCGCAACAGAGCGCTGCCCGGGCGCGCCCCGGCGCCCTCGGCGCGCTTGCGCTCGTCATCGCGGCCGCCTGGCTGGGCGCGGCGGCGCCGGCGCGCGGACAGCAGGCCGCGGTGCGCGAGATCGACCGCGTCGTCGCGGTCGTCAACAGCGAGGCCATCACCGCGAGCGAACTGGCGTTCCGGGTCGCGTTCGCCGCCCGCCAGCTGCGCGAACGCGGCATCGAGGTGCCACCGCGCGACGTGCTCGCGAAGCAGGTGCTCGAGCGGCTGATCCTCGATCGCGCGCAGCTGCAGGAGGCGCGCGAGCTGGGCATCCGCGTCGACGACGCCGTGCTCGACCGCAGCCTGGCGGACATCGCGCGGGACAACGGGCTTGCGCTGGCGCGGTTGCGCGAGCGCGTCGAGCGCGAGGGCACGCCGTTCGCGAAGTTCCGCGAGGACGTGCGCGAGGAGATCGTGCGCCGCCGGCTGCGCGAGCGCGAAATCGACAGCCGCATCCAGGTGAGCGAAGCCGACGTCGACGCGTTCCTGGCAGCGCAGCCGAAGGACGGCAGCCCCGACGACGAACTGCACGTCGCGCAGATCATGCTGGCGGTTCCCGAGGCGGCCAGCGCTGAGCAGATCGAGCGCCAGCGGCTGCGTGCCGAGGAACTGGTGCGCCAGCTCGCTGCCGGGCAGGACTTCGCGCGGCTCGCGGCGTCTTTTTCGGAGGCGCCCGAGGCGATGAACGGGGGCTCGCTCGGCTGGCGTGCGCGGCAGCGCCTGCCCGACCTGTTCGTCGAAGCGGTGGCGGGGTTGCGGCCGGGCCAGGTCGGCAAGGTCGTGCGCAGCCCGGCAGGATTCCACGTGCTCAAGCTCATCGACCGGCGCGGCGCCGGCGGCCCGACGATCGGCTCCGCGCCGGTCACGCAGACGCGCGCGCGGCACATCCTGATCCGCCCGAACGAACTCGTCAGCGAGGACGAGGCGCTGCGCCGGCTGCGCGAGATCAGGCAGCGGATCGACGCCGGCACCGGCAACTTCGCGGACCTGGCGCGGCAATACTCGGTCGACGGCAGCGCGGGACGCGGCGGCGACCTCGGCTGGGTCTATCCCGGCGACACCGTGCCCGAGTTCGAGCGCGCGATGGACGCGCTCGCCCCGGGCCGGATCAGCGAGCCGGTGCGCACGCCCTTCGGCCTGCACCTGATCGAAGTGCTCGAGCGCCGCACCGACGAAGCGTCGCCGGACCGCGTGCGGCAGATGGCCCGCCAGGCCCTGCGCGAGCGCCGCATCGAGGAGAACTACCAGGACTGGCTGCGCCAGCTGCGCGACCGCACCTACGTCGAGTACAAGACGGAAGGCTAGTCATGCAGCCCGCGCGCCGGGTCGCCGGCCACGCCGCGCGCAAGCGCTTCGGGCAGCACTTCCTCGCTGACCGCTCGGTCGTCGCGGCGATCGTCGCGGCGGTCGATCCGCGCCCCGGCCAGACGCTGGTCGAGATCGGCCCCGGGCTGGCCGCGCTGACGGGGGAGCTGCTCGAGCGCGTGCCCGACCTGCACGCGGTCGAGATCGATCGCGACCTCGCGGCGCGGTTGCGGCGTCGCTGGGGGCCCGAACGGCTGGCGCTGCACGAGGCCGACGCGCTGCGTTTCGACTTCGGCGCGCTGGCGCCGGCGGCGCAAGGGAGGCATCGTCTGCGGGTGGTCGGCAACCTGCCGTACAACGTCTCGAGCCCGCTGCTGGTGCGCCTGCTGGCGCATCGCGCGTCGATCGACGACCAGCACTTCATGCTGCAGAAGGAGGTCGTCGATCGCATCGTCGCGCGCCCCGGCTCGTCAGATTACGGGCGTCTGTCGGTGCTGCTGCAGGCCTGCTACGAGGTCGAGTCGCTGTTCGTCGTGCCGCCGCAGGCCTTCGATCCCCCGCCTCGGGTCGATTCCGCCGTGGTGCGCATGATCGTTCGACGGGATCTGGCCGACGACAATCCCGAGCCGCTGCAGCGCGTGCTGGCGGCCGGCTTCGCGCAGCGCCGCAAGATGATTCGCGGGACGCTGCTGCCGTGGCTAGCGCAGCAAGGGGTGGATTGCGCGGGCCTGGACCCCGAGGCGCGCGCCGAGGAGCTCGACGTTGCGACCTGGCTCGCGCTCGCGCGGCGGCTGGCGCAGGCGGACGCCGGGCGGGTCAGCGCCGGCGCTCGATGAGTTCGACCTTGTAGCCGTCGGGATCCTGCACGAACGCGATCACCGTCGTGCCCCCCTTCACGGGGCCCGCCTCCCTCGTGACCGTGCCGCCGGCGGCACGGACCCGCTCGCAGGCCGCGGCGGCATCGGTCACTTCGATCGCGACGTGCCCGAATCCGGTCCCGGGTTCGTAGCGGTCGACGCCGTAGTTCCAGGTGAGCTCGATCGCCGGCTCCGCGGCCTCGTCGCCGTAGCCGACGAAGGCCAGCGTGTACTGCTGTTCCGGGCGGTCGGTCGTGCGCAGCAGGCGCATGCCCAGCGGGCCGGTGTAGAAGGCGACCGAGCGTTGCAGGTCGCCGACGCGCAGCATCGTGTGCAGGATTCGCATGGGGGCTCCCTCTTCGATGGGGGGCGGGCCGAGCGCCAGCCTAGCCGACCGGCGTGTCGTCCGCAAAGTCGCGCAGCCACGCGCGCGCGCGGTCGTAGTCGGGGAACAGCTCGCCGACGGTCGACCAGAAGCGCGGCCCGTGATTGAGTTCGCGCAGGTGCGCGAGCTCGTGCGCGATCACGTAGTCGACGATCTCGAGCGGAAATTGCACCAGCCGCCAGTTCAACCGCACGGCTCCGTCCGGCGTGCAGCTGCCCCAGCGCGTGCGCGCCGACGACAGCGCCCAGCGGCTCGGGGCCCGTCCCAGCCGTTGCGCGAACAGCGGAATGCGCTGCGCGAAGACCTCGCGCGCGCGCTCCTGCAGCCAGGCCTGGACCCGGTCCTGCAGCTGCGCGGCGCCGGCATTCGGCGGCAGCGCCACGCGCAGCCGGTCGCCGTCTCGTGCCACCCCGCGAGCGTGCGGATCGATCGTCAGCGTCAGCGTCTCGCCGAGCAGGCGCAGCGGCGCGCCGTCCTGCCAGCGCACCGCCATCTGCTCGCGTCGCGCCGAATGTGTGCGCCATTCGAGCAGCTTGCGCAGGATCCAGTCCGCCTTCTGCTGCAGCGCGCGCTCGATCTCGAGCAGCGGCACCCAGCGGGGCGCGGTCACGCGCAGGCCGCGATCGTCGATCGCGAAGCCGATCGTGCGTCGGCGCGAGCGGGTCAGCTCGTAGTGGACCGGTTGCGCGTGCAGCAGGGTCAGGCGGGCGCCCCCCGGGGCGGTGACCGCGGGCGGTGGCGCCGCGCGTTCGAAGTCGAACAGCGGCAGGCTGAGCTGCAGGGCGGCGTCGGAGGCGTTCGGTTTCCGTTTCTTCAAGTCAGGGAGCCAGTTCGGCGGCGACTGCCGCCAGGTCGACGCGAACTGCCGCGTCGGCGGGCAACTCTCCGTCGGCGAGGGTCCTGCGACCCTTGCCGGTGAGGACGAGGACGGGTCGGCATCCGGCGGCGTGCGCGGCCTGCAGGTCGCGCAGTTCGTCGCCGATCGCATGGACCTCGGTCGGGTTGGCGTGGAATCGTTGCAGGATCTGCAGCAGCAACCCGGGGCGGGGCCGGGCGCACGAGCAGCCGGCGTCGGGCGCGTGCGGGCAGAAGAACACCGCGTCGATGCGCCCGCCGGCGGTGGCCACGGCCTGCTGCATCTTCGTGTGGATCGCACCGAGCGCGGCGAGATCCAGCAGACCGCGCGCCACGCCGGGCTGTTCGGTGGCGACGACGACGCGGTAGCCGGCACGGCACAGGCGCGCGATCGCGTCCAGGCTGCCCGGGAGCGCCCGCCAGTCGTCGGGGCCGCGCACGCAGCCGTCGCTGTCGTCGTTGACGACGCCGTCGCGGTCGAGAATGATCAGCTTCACTGCGGCGCGCCGCGAGCCTCAGGCGGCCGAGAGCTTCGAGATGTCGGCGACGCGGTTCATCAGGTGGCGCAGCCCGGAGAGCAGTGCGAGGCGATTGGTGCGCACGCGCTCGTCGTCGGCCATCACCATCACGTCGTCGAAGAAGCGGTCGACGGCCTCGCGCGCCTGCGCCATCACCGACATCGCGCCGGTGAAGTCGGCGGCCGCCATCCGCGCCTCGACCTGCGGCTCGATCTCGGCGATCCGCTCGGCCAGCGCGCGCTCGGAGGGTTCGCTGAGCAGCGCGCGGTCGGCCGCCCCCCCGATGCCCTCGCCGGCCTTGCGGAGGCTGGTGAAGAATCGCTTGTTCGCAGCCCCCAGCGCCTGCGCCAGCGGCAGGCGCGAGAACTCGCGCACCGCCTCGAGGCGGGCCGGCACGAGCGCGAGCTGCGCCGGGCGCTGGTCGATCACCGCAGCGATCTCCTGCGCGGAGAAACCGCGCTCGCGCAGGTAGCCGGCGAGTCGCTCGTAGAAGAAGGTCTCGAGATCGGCGTGCGCGTGCGCGACGCGATCGCCGAACGAGCGGAACGCCGCGTCGACCAGCGCGCCCAGCGGGGCTTCGAGTCGATGCTCGACCAGCATCCTGATGACGCCGAGCGCGTGCCGGCGCAACGCGAACGGATCCTTGTCGCCGGTGGGCTGCTGGCCGATGCCGAACAGCCCGGCGAGCGTCTCGAGCTTGTCGGCCAGCGCGAGGACGGTACCGGTTTCGCTGGCCGGCAGCGCGTCGCCGGCGAAGCGCGGCTGGTACTGCTCGGCGATGGCGCGCGCGACCGCTTCGGGCTCGCCGTCGTTGCGCGCGTAGTAGGCGCCCATCACGCCCTGCAATTCGGGAAACTCGCCGACCATGCCGGTGAGCAGGTCGGTCTTGGCCAGCAGCGCGGCGCGGTCGGCCAGCGCGGCGTCGGCGCGCAGCAGCGTCGAAACCTCGCGCGCGATCGCGCGCACGCGCTCGACCCGCTCGGCCTGCGTGCCGAGCTTCGCGTGGTAGACGACCGATCCCAGCTTCGCGACGCGCGCGCTGAGCGGCGTCTTGCGGTCCTGCTCGAAGAAGAAACGCGCGTCGGCCAGCCGCGGGCGCACGACGCGCTGGTTGCCGTCGACGATGAAGCGCGGGTCGTCGATCGCCATGTTCGACACGATCAGGAACTTCGGCAGCAGCCGCCCGTCGGCTCCGAAGAGCGGGAAGTACTTCTGGTTGGTGCGCATCGTCAGGATCAGGCACTCCTGCGGCACCTTCAGGAACTCGCGCTCGAACTCGCCGACGTAGACGGCCGGCCATTCGACCAGCGCGGTCACTTCGTCGAGCAGCGCTGCGACCTGCGCGTCGTCGCCCAGCGACGCGCCGAGTGCCGTGGCGCGCTCGCGCAGCATCGCGTCGATCCGGTCGCGCCTCGCCTCGAAGGAAGCAAGCACGCGGCCTTGCGTTTCGAGCGCGTGCTCGTACGCCTGCGCGTCGGCGACCTCGATCGGCCCGTCGGACTGGAAGCGGTGTCCGCCCGTGACGCGCCCCGCGACGAGCCCGAGCACCGAGGCCGGCACCACGCGCGCGCCGTGCAGCGCGAGCAGGCCATGCGCCGGGCGCACGAAGCTCACGCTGCTGCGCCCGTCGGCGAGCTGGTACTGCATCAGCTTCGGGATCGGCAGCTTCGACAACGCGTGCTCGACGACGGCGTCGACGGCGGCGTCGAGCGACTCGCCGCGCACCGTGCTGCGGTACCAGAAGCACTCCTGCTTGCCGTCGCGCGCGCGCGCGAGCGCGTCGACGGGGGCGCCCTGTTTCTCTGCCCACTTGAGCAGCGCCTGCGTGGGCGCGCCCGAAGCGTCGAGGCCCACCTTCAGCGACGGACCCTTGACGTCGACGCTGCGATCGGGCGCTTGCGCGAGCACCGGCGCGATGCGCGCCGCGAGCCGGCGCGGCGTTGCGAAATGCTCGGCGCGCGCGTCGGCGCCCGCAAGGCCGCGCGCGCGCAGCGCTTCGAGCAGGCCCGCGCAGAAGGCTTCACCGAGCCGCTTCAGCGCCTTCGGCGGCAGCTCCTCGGTGAACAGCTCCACCAGCAGCGGGGCGCCGGCCTGCGGCTGCGGGAGCGCGCCCGCCTCGATCTCAGGCTGCATGGCCGGCCGCCTTCGCCATCGGGAATCCGAGCCGTTCGCGAGACTCGTAGTAGGCCTGTGCCACCGCGCGCGCCAGGTTGCGCACGCGCGCGATGTAGGCTGCGCGCTCGGTCACCGAGATCGCGCCGCGCGCGTCGAGCAGGTTGAAGTCGTGCGAGCACTTCATCACCATCTCGTAGGCCGGCAGCGCGAGGCCGGCGGCGATCAGGCGCTTCGCTTCGCCTTCGTGGTCCTCGAAGTGGCGGAACAGCATGGCCGCGTTGGAGTGCTCGAAGTTGTAGGTCGACTGCTCGACCTCGTTCTGGTGGAAGACGTCGCGGTAGCTGATGCCGTCGGTCCACTCGAGGTCGAACACGCTCTCGACGCCCTGCAGGTACATCGCCAGGCGCTCGAGCCCGTAGGTGATCTCGCCGGTGGTGGGCTGGCACTTCAGCGAGCCGACCTCCTGGAAGTACGTGAACTGAGTGACCTCCATGCCGTTCAGCCACACCTCCCAGCCCAGTCCCCAGGCGCCCAGCGTCGGCGACTCCCAGTCGTCCTCGACGAAGCGCACGTCGTTGGCCGAGGTGTCGATGCCGAGCGCGCGCAGCGAGCCGACGTACAGGTCGAGGATGTCGGGCGGGGAGGGCTTGAGCACCACCTGGTACTGGTAGTAGTGCTGCAGCCGGTTCGGGTTGTCGCCGTAGCGGCCGTCCTTCGGGCGCCGCGACGGCTGCACGTAGGCCGCGCGCCAGGGCTCGGGGCCGATCGCGCGCAGGAAGGTCGCGGTGTGGAAGGTGCCGGCGCCGACCTCCATGTCGTAGGGCTGCAGCAGGGCGCAACCCTGGCGGTCCCAGTACTCCTGCAGCCGCAGGATCACTTGCTGAAAGGTGAGCATCGAGCGCACGGACGGCGAAAAGCCGTCATTCTAGCGGGTTTGGCCCTGCGCTCCGTCGCGCGCCGAGCGCGCCGAGCGCGCCGGCGCCGGCGAACGCGAGCGCGCACGCGAACGGCAGCGCGTTGCCGTGGCGCGCGTAGGGCGTGAGCCCCTCGCTGCCGCGCAGCCGCAGCGCGAGCGCGTCTTCGGTGTAGGCGGGCAGCTCGGCAACGACCTTGCCGCGCGCGTCGATCGCGGCGGTCATGCCGGTGTTGGTGGCGCGCAGCATCGGCCGCGCGAGCTCGATCGCGCGCATGCGCGCGATCTGCAGGTGCTGGGGCAGCGCGTGCGAGTCCCCGAACCACGCGATGTTGGTCAGGTTCACGAGGATCGTCGCGCCGTCGCGCACCTGCCGCGCGAGCTCTTCGCCGAACAGGTCTTCGTAGCAGACGTCGAACGCGATCCGCTGGCCGCCCACCTCGAGCAGCGGCTGGCTCGGCGCACCGCGCGCGAACTCGCCGAGCGGAATGTTCATCAGCTCGACGAACCAGCGAAAGCCGGTCGGGACGAATTCCCCGAACGGCACCAGGTGACGCTTGTCGTAGCGGGCCACGATCGCGCCGCTCGCGTCGATTGCCGCGACGCTGTTGGTGAGCCGCATCCGCGCGGCGGCCGGGTCCGCCTCGGGCAGCGGCATGCCGATCGCGACCACGCCGCCGCTGCCGCGCAAGTGCGCGAGCAACTCCTCGCGCAACTCGCGCGGCGTGCCGGCCCACGGCACCGTCCACGCCGTCTCGGGCAGGACGGTCAGGTCGGCCCGCGCCCTCAGCGTCTGCGCGATGTAGCCGCGCATCGCGGAGAGGGTGCGGGCGGGGTCGAACTTCAGTTCCTGCGGCACGTTCCCCTGGAGCAGGCGCACGCCGATCTCGCGCCCGGTCGGTTGCGACCACGCCCGTCCCGCGCTCGCCCAGCCCGCGGCGAGCGGGAGCAGCGCCAGCGCCGCGGCGGTGGCGAGCATGGCGACTCGCGGGCGGTCGTCGCGCAGGCGGGCGGCCCTCGCGCGCGAACCGGAGCCGCCGGGCACGGCGCCGGCCCCGATAACGCTCGACGCAGCGCCGAGACCGAAGGCGCTCGCCGCAGCCAGCGTGCTGATGCCATAGACGCCGGCCAGCGGCGCGAGTCCCGCCAGCGGGCCGTCCACGTGCGCATAGCCGGTCGCCAGCCACGGAAAGCCGGTGAACAGGTAACCGCGCGCGATTTCCGCCAATCCCCAGCAACCCGCGAAGGCGAGGCCGGCGCCCGCGAGCGCGAGCGGCGCCGGTTGCCGAGCGGCGCGCAGCGCCGGACCGGCCACGCGCGCCGCCAGTGCGCACGCAGCCGCCGGAAACGCCGCCAGGTAGGCGCCGAACAGCAGCACGGCGAGCGCGGCCAGCGGCGCCGGCATGCCGCCGTAGCGATGCATGCTGACGTAGAGCCACGCGACGCCGGCGACGAACCAGCCGAGTCCGAACGCGAAGCCGAGTGTCGCCGCGTGGGCGACCGGCGTGTGCGCGATCGCCGGGCGCCCGATCGCGGAGTGCGCGACCTCCGGACCTGCCGCGCGCAGGGCGCGCAGCCACCACGCGGCTAGGACGGCCAGCGCGGCCAGTTGCAGCGGCCACGAATCGAGCGGAGCGAAGCTCGCCGCGTGGACGACGCCGGCCGCCAGCGCTGTCGGGACTCCGGGTGACAGGCGCAGGCGCACTGCCTGCTCAGTGCCCGCCCGGCGCGGACTCCTGCTCGTCCGTCGACGGGCGCCGCTCGACCAGCAGCAGCTGGACCTGCCGCGCGTCGGCGCGCAGCACCTCGAAGCGCACGTTGCCCAGTTCCGCCTGCTCGCCGCGGCGCGGCACGCGCCCGAACTGCTCGGTGACGAGGCCGCCCACGGTGTCGAACTCGTCGTCGGAGAAACCGGAGCCGATCGCTTCGTTGAACTGGCGGATGTCGGTGATGCCGCGCACGCGATAGCGCGGACCGTGCGCGCCCGGCTCGATCGGCACGATGTGGTCGCTCTCTTCGTCGAAGTCGAACTCGTCCTCGATGTCGCCGACGATCTGCTCGAGCACGTCCTCGATCGTGATCAGGCCGGCGGTGCCGCCGTATTCGTCGACCACGACCGCCAGGTGGACGCGGTTGCCGCGGAAGTCGCGCAGCAGGACGTTCAGGCGCTTCGACTCGGGGATGAAGACTGCCGGACGCAGCAGGTCGCGCAGGTCGGTGCGCTCGTCGGTGTACAGGCGCAGCAGCTCCTTGGCGTGCAGCACGCCGAGCACCTTGTCGCGGTCGCCGTCGACCACCGGAAACCGCGAGTGCGCGGTCTGGATCACCCGCGGAAGGAAGGACTCGCGCGGTTCGTTGACGTCGATGACGTCCATCTGCGAGCGCGGCACCATGATGTCACGCGCTGAGAGCTCGGCGACCTGCAGCACGCCTTCGATCATCGACAGCGCTTCGGCGTCGAGCAGCGCGCGCTCGTGCGCCTGGCGTAGGACGCCGAGGAGTTGTTCTCGATCTTCGGGGACGCGCAACAGCAGCGCTGCCAGGCGATCGAGCAGCGGCTTGCGCTGCTCGGCGCCCGATGAGTGGGCGGACATCGTGACGGGGAGGTGTTGCGTCCGGTTCAGGATACCCGACGCCCGTGGCGCTGCCAAGCGAGGCGGAAACGCGCGAGCAGCGCGGCCTCCGCGGCCTCCATGCGCTCGGCGTCGTCGTCGCGTTCGTGCTCGTGGCCGCAGGCGTGCAGCACGCCGTGCACGACCAGGTGCGCGAGGTGGGCGTCGAGGGCCTTGCGCTGCGCGCGGGCCTCGCTGCGCACGATCGGCATGCAGACGACGACGTCGGCCCACACGCGCTCGCCCGGCGCGTGATACGGGAACGTCAGCACGTTGGTCGCGTAGTCGCGCTGGCGGTACTGCGCATTGAGCGCGCGCGCTTCGCGCCGGCCGACGAAGCGCAGCGTCAGCGTCGCGTCGGACTCGATCGCGGCGGCGACCCAGCGACGCAGCCGGGCGCGCGCGACCGGCAACTCGCGCACGCCTTCGCCGAGCTGGATCGACAGCGACAGCGACAGCCGCGCCGCGCGCTCAGCGCGCCGGCTGGCCTGCGCTTTCATAGGCGTCGACGATGCGCGCGACGAGCGGGTGGCGCACCACGTCGGAGGAGTCGAACCCGGTGAACGCGAGCCCGCGCACGCGGCGCAGCACGCGGCAGGCTTCCACGAGTCCCGACTCCTGCCCTTTGGGCAGGTCGACCTGGGTCGTGTCGCCGGTGACGACGGCGCGCGAGCCGAAGCCGATGCGCGTGAGGAACATCTTCATCTGCTCGGGCGTCGTGTTCTGCGCCTCGTCGAGAATGATGAACGCCTGGTTGAGCGTGCGCCCGCGCATGTAGGCGAGGGGAGCGATCTCGATCGCCTGCTTCTCGAACATCCGGGCCGTGCGGTCGAAGCCCAGCAGGTCGTAGAGCGCGTCGTAGAGCGGCCGCAGGTACGGGTCGACCTTCTGCGCGAGGTCGCCGGGCAGGAAGCCGAGGCGCTCGCCGGCTTCCACCGCGGGCCGGGTCAGCACGATCCGCTTGACCGCGTCGCGCTCGAGCGCGTCGACGGCGCAGGCGACCGCGAGGTAGGTCTTCCCCGTGCCGGCGGGGCCGACGCCGAAGGTGATGTCGTGCGACAGGATGTTGCGCAGGTACTCGCGCTGGCGCGGCGTGCGGCCTTGCAGGTCGGTGCGCCGCGTGTGCAGTACCGGGGCGTCGGCATCGGGCTCGTCGGCGGCAGCGCGCCGGGGCGCCTTCAGCTCGACCAGGCCGAGCTGCACGTCCTCGAGCGACAGCGCGTGCTCGGCGCGCGCGTGGAAGTGCCCGAGCGCCGCCACCGCGGCACGCGCTGCAGCGGCGGGCCCCTCGACGCTGAAGGTGCCGCCGCGGCGCGCGATGCGCACCTCGAAGGCCTCCTCGATCTGCCTGAGGTTCTGGTCGAGCGTGCCGCACAGGTTCGCGAGGCGGCGATTGTCGGCGGCCTCCGGCGTGAACTCGATCGGGCGTCTTCTCAAGTCGGTGGTTCCGGGCGCGTCATGGAGTCGCGGGCTTCTGCGCGAACACCCCTGTGCCCGAGATTGTAGAGCCGACCGCCGGTCCCTGGATTTCGTAGCTGAGCCCGAGTCGCGCCGCGTCCGGACCGAACAGCCCGCCGCGCAGGTCGACCGGGCACCCGCCCGCGCCGCAGGCGAGCGGCCCCTTGCCGGACTGGAGCGCCTGGGCGCTGCCGGCGAACGCGTGATCGGCCCCGGTCACCAGCGCGCTCAGTGCGGGCTTGGCTGCGCCGCCCTTGGTCGAGAACGCGTAGGAGCCCGAGCCGATCGAGACCACCCCGTCGAGGCCGACGCGGGCCGGCTGGCCCGGGCCGAACGCGACGGCGGCGGTTGCCGTGAACGTGCCGGGTGAGACGACGCCGGTGCTCAGCGTCGGTCGGGTGCTGCCGATGAGTTCGTAGGCGAAGGTGCCGTGGGTCGGCACGGTCGAGGACGGGACGCCGACCAGGTAGTGGACTCCATGGTTGGCCGACAGGGTCAGGTGCGTCGTTGCGCCCGCCGCGCTCAGCGCGATCCGTCCCGAGGTCCACCGTCCCCAGCTCGTGTACGCGTCGCCGCCGCCCTCGCGAACCTGCGCCGTGCCGCGTGACATGCAAAGAAGGTCCGGACAGGCGCCGACGGATGCGAGGGAAAGTGATGCGTCGAACCCGACCGTGTTGCCCGCCTTCGCGACCTGAGCGGCCTCGGGAAACGGAATTTGCCGCATCAGCACCGGTCGGTTGCTGCCGATCACAGCCGACCCCGGCGTCAACGGAGCGGGCGCGTCGCCGCCGGTGCCCGAACCGCCGCCTTCGGCATCACTGCCGCCGGTGGATCCGCCGGTGCCGGAAGTCGGCCCTTGGGAGACTTCGTCGGCGTTTCCGGCGACGGCCAGCAGGATCCCGTCCGGGTTGCGCCCGGCGTTCGACGCGATTGCGTCGGTGCCAGGCACAGGCGCCGATCCGATCGCGGGCCCGAAGGCGTACAGGGCGACATCGTCCGAGCCGGGATCGCTTGCCGATGCCGTCGAATCCGCGGAGGCGCCGGTCCCGGTCGACAGAGCCGGGTCCACCGACGCGCCGGGGGCCGCATCCGCGGAGCCAGGCGCAGTGCCGAGGGACGTCGACGGGAGCGGCTCGGTCGCAGCAGCGGCGCTCGTCCTTGGCGCGACATCCGTCGAGGCAGCAGTGCTCGTCGAGGCAGCAGTGCTCGTCGAGGCGCCGGTGCTTTCCGCGCCTGACACGTCGCCGGTGCCCGCCGAGCCGCCGGTGCCCGCCGAGCCGCCGGAACCGCTCACGGCGACTGCGCCCGTTGCTGCGGCCGAACCCGTCGGAGCCGACGCATCCGTCGAAGCCGTGGTGCCTGGGGTTGCGGCGTCGGACGAGGCGCCGGGGTCGGTCGCCGAGGCCGAGTCCGCGGAGGCGCCGGTCCCGGTCGAAAGAGCCGGGGCCGCCGACGCGCCGGGGGCCGCATCCGCGGAGCCAGGCGCAGTGCCGAGGGACGTCGACGGGAGCGGCTCGGTCGCAGCAGCGGCGCTCGTCCTTGGCGCGACATCCGTCGAGGCAGCAGTGCTCGTCGAGGCGCCGGTGCTTTCCGCGCCCGACGCGTCGCCGGCGCTCGTCGAACCGCTGGTGCTGGCTGAACCGGCAGAACCGCTCACGGCGACAGTGTCCGTCGCTGCGGCCGAATCCGCCGGAGCCGAGGCCTCCGTCGAAGCGGCGGCGCCTGGAGCCGCAGTGTCGGTCGATGTGCCGGAGTCGGTCGCCGAGGCCGGGTTCGTCGAGGCGCCAGGTCCGGTCGAGAGGTCGGGGTCCGTCGACGCGACGGGGGGCGCACCCGCGGAGCTGGGCTCGGCGCCGAGGGCCGTGGATGCGAGCGGTTCGCTCGAAGCAGCAGCCTTCGTCGCAGCCGCGACGTCGGTCGCGGCCGCAGCGCTCGCCGGGCCGCTGCCGCTCGCTGAGCCGCTGCCGCTCGCTGAGCCGCCGGTGCTCGCCGGGCCGCCGGTGCTCCCTGAGCCGCCGGTGCCGGCCGGGGCGACCGCCTCCGTCACTGCGGCAGAGCCGGTCGATGCGGCGCCGCTTCCGGTCTCGCCCGACGCTGGCTGCGACGCCTTCGCGGGCGGGGTGCCCGCCGAAGCCGTCGGCGCAACCTTGGCCGCGACCTCGGCCCTCTCGCTCACCGCACTGCCTGCGCGAGCGCCGCCGCTGATCTGCGTACCGACCGATGCGGTCGCCGTCGCGCTCTCCGGCCTCGGTGCGGACTGCCGGTAGCCGACGGGGGGCAACTGCGGTCCTTCTCCAATGAGGCGCGGCAACGCGTCGGGGCTGTCGGCCTCGGCCGCTTCGCCTTCCCCGACTTCGACCTCGCCGGCCCGCGTGGCGACCACGATCCGGCCCTTGGTCACGGCGACGCGCAAGCCCGCGCGCGGCCCGGGCGCGCAGCGCGGGTCGCACGCAGTCTGCTCGGCGACGTATTCGGTGCCGCGCACGCCGACGGTCGCGGTCGGGGTCCGCATCCGGTAGTCGTCGCGGTTGCGCTTCCCGATGGCGCCGGTCATCGTGCGCAGCGCGCCGCGCACGAGGTAGAAGAACCCTCGCTGTCCGCGCTCGTCGAAGCGGTAGTCGTCGATCCGGAACGTCGTGCCGGGTTGCAGCGAAACGATCGAACCGTCGGTGAAGCGGAGCTGGACTCGCCCGTCGTCTCCGGTGCGGATCAGGTCGCCGCGCTCGATCGCGGTTCCCGCGCTCACCGGCACCGGCGCGGCCTGCGCGCGCACCAGCGCGACGCTGCCGGAGACGGCGAGGGCGCGTCCGTCCTCGGCCAGCGCTGCGTGCGCGAGCCAGAACCATCCGATGAGCACGGCGAGCGCCGCGTGCCACCGGACGCGGCCGATCAGGCGCGCGCCTGCCGCGCCCGAACTCGCGCCGTAGCGTCCCATCGTCACTCGAACCGGTAGCGGAAGGTGACTCCCGCCTGGGTTCGCCTGAAGTCGTTCGGAGCGAGCGTCGAGCGGTTGCGCGTGAAAGCGAGCGCGGGTGCGACCGACCAATGCGTCGACAACGCGCGCTCGGCGCCAAGTCGAAACTCGGTCTGCCGGTCGTGGCGCACCACGCCGAACAGCGGTTCCGCGCCGCGGAATGCGCGCGACTCCCACGACGCCGCGACCGAGCCTCGCCAGCCGCCGCCCAGATTCACGTTCAGCGCCGCGCGCAGGCCCCTGAAGCCGTGCGACAGGTGGTCGAGGCCGGGGCGCGACGACTCGGTGCCGGCCTGCAGTCCTGCCACCAGGACCGGGCGACGTTCGCCTGCGAACGCGCGCGCCAGCGTCATCCCGGCTGCTGCCCGGCGCGCGTCGCGCACCGGCGCGCCCGGGAAGTCGAATCCGAAGCCCTGCACGTAGGCGCCGACCTGGGTGCGGGCGTCGACGTCGCACTGCCATTGCCCGAGCGCGCCGAGCGCGTTGCGAAACGCGGCGGCGTCGAGGCGCAGGTGCTGGAGCTGGGCGAGCATGTTGAACTGGTGGCAGCCGGTGCGGAAAGCGAAACCTGAAGAGAGGTCGAGTTGACCCTGGTCCAGTGTATGTGCACTCGGGTGCGTCCGTAGAGAGGCGCGCCCGCCGGCAGTCCAGTGCCAGCCGCCGCTCATCGGCACGATCGCGTTCAGGCCGATCCCGACCGCCGCGACGGCGCTTGCCTGGGGGAGGCTGCCTCCGAAAGGCGTGACGACCGTGCCCCCGGCGAGCACCCACTGGCTGGTCGAGCTGCCGAAGTTGACGTTCGAGTCGCGACCGGTTTCGAGTTCCAGCGTCCCCGTGATCCGGGTGCGCGCCGCATCGTCCACGCGGCGGATCGCGTCGAGGTACTGGCCGATGACGCGCCGCGCCTCGTCGGGGATTCGCTGCGCCGCGACGATCTCGAACTCGCGCCGCGCGTTCTCGCGCTCGCGGATCGCGAAGTACGCGCGCGCGATCTCGGCGCGCGCCGGCAGCGAGTCGGGCCGTCTCATCAGCACGCGCTCGAGCGCGAGGACTGCCTGTCCGGGCCGGCCCGTGTCGAGCGCTGCCAGTCCGAGCAGGTAGTCGAAGTCGGGTTCCCCGCCGTAGTCGCCGACGCGCGCATCGAGGGCGCGGAATGCCTGTTCGGCCTGGCCACCGGCGAGCAGCTCGCGAGTGTGTACGAGCAGGGCCGCCAGCGGGGTGCGCGGGCTCTCCCGGCCCGCCTCCGGCCCGCCTGCGGGCGCGGGCGGCGGCTGCGCTGCGGGCAGGCGCAACTGCGCCGCGACCGGTTGCGCGAGCGCTAGGGCGGCGACGGCCGCGAGGACGGACAACGCGGCCGTCGTCGGGCGCACGCGTCGCGCGGCTGGCGTCGCTCGCTTCTGCGCGGTTGGCGCGGCCGGTTTCATTCGCGTGGTGCGACCGCTTCGCCGCGCAGCGAGTGCGCGAGCGCGGCGGTGATGCGGACGTCGACGAAACGGCCGACGAGGCGCGCGGGGCCCTCGAAGTTCACCGTCCGGTTGTTGCCGGTGCGGCCGGCCAGCTCGTCGCCGCTCCTGCGCGAGATGCCCTCGACGAGGATGCGCTGCACGCTGCCCACCATGGACTCGCTGATGGCGCGCGCGTGCGCGTCGACGGCGGCCTGCAGCCGTTGCAGCCGCTCGAGCTTGAGCTGTTGCGGCGTGTCGTCGGCGAGTTCGGCGGCGGGCGTTCCCGGGCGCGGGCTGTAGACGAACGAGAACGAGCTGTCGAAGCCGAGCTCGTCGACGAGGCGCATCGTGCGCTCGAAGTCGTCCCCGGTCTCCCCGGGAAAACCGACGATGAAGTCCGACGACACCGCGACATCCGGGCGCGCCGCGCGCAGCCTGCGCACGGTCGACTTGTACTCGAGCGCCGTGTAGCCGCGCTTCATCGCGGCGAGCACGCGGTCCGAGCCCGACTGCACCGGCAGGTGCACGTGCGGCGCGAGCTTCGGCAGCCTGGCGTGCGCGTCGATCAGCCGCTGGCTGAACTCGCGCGGGTGCGAGGTGGTGTAGCGCACGCGTTCGACGCCGGGGATCTCGCAGACGTATTCGAGCAGCAGTGCGAAGTCGGCGGCGGCGCCGTCGGAGGTCGATCCGCGCCACGCGTTCACGTTCTGCCCGAGCAGCGTGACCTCGCGCACGCCCTGCTGCGCGAGCCCGGCGACCTCGACCAGCACGTCGTCGAGCGGGCGCGACACCTCGTCGCCGCGCGTGTACGGCACGATGCAGTAGCTGCAGTACTTGCTGCAGCCCTCCATGACCGATACGAAGGCGGTGGCGCCTTCGGTGCGCGCCGGGGGCAGGTGGTCGAACTTCTCGATCTCGGGAAAGCTCACGTCGACCTGCGGGCGCCCGGTCGCGCGGCGGCGCGCGATCAGCTCGGGCAGGCGATGCAGCGTCTGCGGACCGAACACGACGTCGACGAAGGGAGCGCGCGCGACGATCGCGTCGCCTTCCTGGCTGGCGACGCAGCCGCCGACGCCGACGATGAGTCCGGGGCGCTCGCGCTTGAGCGCGCGCACCCGGCCGAGGTCCGAGAACACCTTCTCCTGCGCCTTCTCGCGCACCGAGCAGGTGTTGAACAGGATGATGTCGGCATCCTCGGCGCGGCCGGTGAGCTGCGCGCCCTCGGAGCGTGACAGCACGTCGGCCATGCGGTCCGAGTCGTACTCGTTCATCTGGCAACCGAACGTGCGGATGAAGAGCCTGCTGCCCACCGCGGATCCCTTTTCGGCAGTGCGGGCCGGCGCGCTCAGCGGCCGCTGTCCTGCGCGCCGACGCTGCCCTGTGCGGCGCCGCCGCGCCCGCTCTCGCGCGCCTGCGCCGCCTTCAGTTCCTCGTCGGTAAGCAGCCAGACGCGCCCGACGAAGCCGGAAGCGTCTCTTTCGACGAGGGCGACGAAGCTGCCTTGCAGCGTGGCGGGCATCACGATCATGTTGCGCTGGTCGAAGATGCGCGCCCCGGCGCCCAGGCGGACCGGTTCGCCGTTCAGCAGCGCCTCCGGGAAGACGCGCAGCTCGAGGCGCGCCAGTCGCGCGCCCGGGGGGAAGCTGCGTCCGGCCTGCGCCGCGACCAGGCCGGGCCGACACGCGCCGGCGAGCGCCAGCGCGAGGGCTGCGCTGAGCGCGCGGCGCCTCGATCGTCCGGCGGCGGGATGCGGCGGCGGCGTGGGCTGCATGGACTCTGCGGGCCTTCGTCGGCGGCAAGGCGGAAAGTGGTGGCGCATCAGGGACTCGAACCCCGGACCTGCGGATTATGATTCCGTCGCTCTAACCAACTGAGCTAATGCGCCAGCGAGCCCGCGATTCTACGAATCCGGGGCTGGACTGTCAAAGCGACGCGTCGCCGACCGGCTCGGCCCAGGCCGGCCCGTCCCCGGGCGGCCGGTCCCCCGCGCCCCGCCCGCCGCCGGCTCACGCAACCCCCGAAGCGCGCGGGAAACGTACCGTGACCCGGGTGCCAGCCCCCGCGCCGCGGGCGGCGGGCCAGGCGATGCCGTCGCCGATCTCGACCGCCGCGCCGTGCTGGCCGGCGATCTCGCTCACGATCGCAAGCCCCAACCCGCTGCCGTCGCTTTGCGCGCCCAACACCCGGTAGAAACGTTCGAACACGAGGGCGCGCTCGCCCGGTGGGATGCCGGCGCCGTTGTCTTCGACCTCCAGCACGACCTCGTCGGCCGTCGTCGCCGTGCGCACGGTGACCACGCCGTGTTCGGGCGTGTAGCGCAGCGCGTTGTCGACCAGGTTGCGGATCAGTTCGCGCAGCAGCAGCGGGTGCCCGGAGATCGGCGCCGTCGCGCCGTCGTCCTCGACCCCGAAGTCGATGCGCCGGCGCAGCGCCTCGTCGGCCGACTCGGCGCAGACGGTGCGCGCGAGCCGGGCGAGGTCGAGGGGCTCCATCGCCGCGGCGTTGCGCAGGTTCTCGGTGCGGGCGAGCGACAGCAGCTGGTTGACCAGGTGGGCTGCGCGCGCCGTGCTGCGCACCAGTTGCATCAGGCTGCGCTGCACTTGCCGCGGATCGGTGTCGCGCAGCGCGAGCTCGGCCTGCGTGCGCAGCCCCGCGAGCGGGGTCTTCATCTGGTGCGCGGCGTCGGCGATGAAGCGCTTCTGCGCGTCGAGACTCTGCGCCTGGCGCGCGAGCAGGTCGTTGAATGCGTCGACCAGCGGCGCGATCTCCTCGGGCGCGCCGCGCCGGTCGATCGGCGACAGGTCGTCGGGGCGCCGCTCGCGAATCCGGTGCTGCATCGACTTCAGCGGCGCCAGGCCGCGCGACAGTCCAAACCAGACCAGCCCGAGCGACAGCGGCAGGATCAGGAACTGCGGCATGATCACGCCCCGGATGATCTCGTTGGCGAGGCGGCTGCGGCGATCGAGCGATTCGCCCACCTGCAGCAGCATCCAGCGCCCGCTGCCGTCGCCGCTGGTGAACGGCTTCTGCAGGTGCGTGTAAGCGATCCGCACGTCGACGCCGCGCATCACGGCCGTGCGCAACCGCACGCGTCCGACTTCGGGGAAGTCGTACAGGCGCGGCGCCGGGAAGTCGACGTCGCCTGCCAGCAGGCTGCCGTCGAGGTCGAGGACCTGGAAGAAAACCTTCTCTTCGTCGTTATCCTGCAGCAGGTGGTTGGCCGTGATCGCGAGCGGTTCCGGCGGCGGCGCCATCGCCACCGCGCGCACGTGCTCGACCAGCACCAGCGTGCGGTCGATCAGCGAGCGGTCGAACGGCGCGTCGGCGATCGAGCGCGCGACCAGGAAGGTGACGGCGACCGACAGCGGCCACAGCAGCAGCAGCGGCGCGAACATCCAGTCCAGGATCTCGCCGAACAGCGAGCGCTGCTCGGTCGTCTCGGCCAGCCCGCGCCGGCCGACGCGCGCCCTTGCGCGCCGACCCTGGAGCGCGGCCCGGTTCGGCGTCTCGCGCGTAGCGAGCAGGTCGCTGAGGACGGACGGCTGCCGGTCGTTCGGCATCAGGCCGGCGCCGTCGCTTCGGGGGGGCGTTCGAGGCAGTAGCCGAGGCCGCGCACCGTGACGATGCGGATCTGCGCGCCCTCGAGCTTGCGGCGCAGCCGGTGCACGTAGACCTCGATCGCGTTCAGGCTGATCTCGTCGCCCCATTCGCACAGGTGATCGACGATCTGCTCCTTGCTGACCAGCCGCCCCATCCGCTGCAGCAGCACTTCGAGCAGCCCGACTTCGCGCGCCGACAATTCGAGCAGCTGGTCGTCGAGGAAGGCGGTGCGGCTGACCTGGTCGAACGACAACGGCCCGCAACGCAGCTGCGAGCTGCCCGTCCCCATCCTGCGTCTGACCAGCGCGCGCACCCGCGCCTCGAGCTCGGAGAGCGCGAACGGCTTGGCCATGAAGTCGTCGGCGCCGAGGTCGAGGCCGCGCACGCGCTGCTCGACCGAATCGGCCGCCGTCAGGATCAGCACCGGCGCCGCGTCGTTGCGCGCGCGCAGGCGCTTGAGCACGTCCAGCCCCGGCATGACCGGTAGCCCGAGGTCGAGAATGACGAGGTCGTACGGCTGCGCGGTCAGCGCGGTGTCGGCTTCGCCGCCCGTGGCGACGTGGTCGACGGCGTAGCCTGCGCCGCGCAGCGAGCGCGACAACCCGTCGGCCAGGACCTGGTCGTCTTCCGCGAGAAGGATGCGCATCGGTCCCCGCCTGGTGCCGCCGCGGCGGCGGCGTTGCGCGCAAGTGTAGCGCCGTGCGCGGGCGGCGTGCGTCAGCGGCGCGCGAGCGCCTCGTGCAGTGCGTCGCGCAGTGCGTCCCGGGTCGCGCGCGCCGCGCCTGCTGCCGCGGCCGCGAACTCCTCGCCGCCTCCGGCGTAGAGGATCGCCCGCGACGAATTGACGATCATCCGGCGCCCGCCGGCGCGCACCGTCGCTTCGACGTCGCCTCCCTGGGCGCCGATGCCCGGCACCAGCAGCGGCAGGTCGCCGACGATCTCGCGCACGCGAGCCAACTCGGCGGGGAAGGTGGCGCCGACGACCAGGCCGACCTGTCCGCTGATGTTCCACGATCCCGCAGCCAGTCGCGCCACGCGCTCGAACAGCCGCTCGCCGCCGACGTCGAGCGCCTGCAGGTCGCTGCCCCCCGGGTTCGACGTGCGGCACAACAGGATCACGCCGCGGTCGCGCCACGCGAGCCAGGGCTCGAGCGAGTCAAGGCCCATGTACGGATTCACCGTCACGGCGTCGGCCCGGTAGCGCTCGAACGCCTCGCGCGCGTACTGCTCGGCGGTGGCGCCGATGTCGCCACGCTTGGCGTCCAGGATCACCGGTGTGCCCGGATGCGCACGGTGGATGTGCGCGATCAGCGCCTCGAGCTGGTCTTCCGCGCGCGCGGCTGCGAAGTACGCGATCTGCGGCTTGAAGGCGCACGCGAATCCGGCCGTCGCGTCGACGATCGCGCGGCAGAATGAGAAGATGGCGTCGGGGCGGCCCGCAAGCGGCGCCGGAAGACGCGAGGGATCGGGGTCCAGCCCGACGCACAGCATCGAATCCGAGCGTGCCCAGGCGCTTTCCAACGACGACACGAAACTCACCGATCCACCTCGCAACCCGTCCCGGCGGCGATTCTATCCGCACCATGCCTGCGGCGCACCCATTGTCGAAGCGTGATCTCTGGCTGCTCGCCCTGCTCACGCTGACCTGGGGCGTGAACTGGCCGGTGATGAAGTTCGGAATCCTCGAGTTGCCGCCGATGGCCGTGCGCGCAGCGAGCATGATCGGCGGTCTGGGGCTGATCGCCGCGATCGCGCGGATGTCGGGTGTGTCGCTGCGCGTGCCGCGCGGCGAGTGGCGCGAGCTCGTCGCGCTCGCGTTGACGAACCTGGTCCTGTGGCAGGTCCTGGCGATCTACGGCCTGAAACTGCTTCCGTCCGGCCGCGCGGCGATCCTCGCCTACACGATGCCGCTGTGGGCGGCCCTGATCGGTATCGTGCTGTTCCGCGAGAATCCGGGCCGCAGGCTGTGGATCGGCATCGGGGCGGCAGGAGCGGGCGTTCTGCTGCTCGTTGGCGGCGAGGTGGGGGCAATGGCCGGGCGTCCGCTGGGAATGGGCCTGATGCTCACGGCGGCGTTCGTGTGGGGTTTCGGCGCGCACCTGACGCGCCGCCGCCGGATGACGGCGCACATCCTCGCGATCAACTACTGGTCGCTGGTCATGGGCATCGCCGTCTGCGGGACGATCTCGCTGGTGTTCGAGCGCGCGCACTGGACGCGCGTTCCGAACGCGCTGGAGTGGGCGGCGATCGCCTTCAACGCCTTCGTGGTGTTCGGATTCGCGCAGGTCGCATGGTTGCGACTGGCCACGATCCTCACGCCGGTCGCGAGCGGGCTGTCGGTGATGACGATCCCGGTGGTGGGCGTGTTCTCGGGCATGGTCGTGCTCGGCGAGCAGCCGTCCTGGCGGGATTGGGTGGCCCTGATCGCGATCCTGGCGGCGATGGCCACCGTCGTGCTGCCGTCACGCAGGCAAGGGGCAGCGGCGGCCGAACGGCCGCGGGGTTGAGGGCGATCGCTGGCGCTCTCGGCGGCGCTGCGTCGGGCGCCACCCCCGGGTCAGGTCTGCAGCGGCGTCTCGTTCTCGAACCGGTCTTCGGACGCCGCGGCGGCGCCCGCGGAGAAGTCGCTGCGCGGATAGTAGCGCGCCATGTCGTCGCGCACCCGCTGCAGCGGGAGGTCGGACCAGGTGCCGTGGTCGGCCAGGTACTCCATGTGCAGTCGTCCCTGGGCGTCGTGCTCCTGGTAGAGCGCGTCGGAGCAGCCGTCGAAGTCGGTCGGGCGCACGCCGAAGCGATGGCACAGCTCGATGTTGAAGGCCGACACCGCCTTCACCCATCGGCCCTCGACGAGCAGCGCCGTGTAGCCGTGGTCGTAGAAGACGTCGATGCCGCCCATGCGGGCGCGCAGCTTCTCGGTGTTCAGGTGATTCACGACGTCGGCCAGGCCGATCGCCGACGCGATCCCGACGGCGCGCGCGCAGGCCGCAAGCAGCCCGGACTTGGACACGCACCAGCCGTAGCCGTCCTCGATGATCCGGCTCGCGAGGTACGCGTCGTCTTCGTAGGCGATGCGATACGGGTCGTAGCGGATGCGGTCGCGCACCGCGTAGAACAGCCGCACCGCGCGCGTGCGCTCGTCGCTCGCGTCGCCGATCGCCTCGCGCACGAAGCGCTGGACGGTCGGCGATTCGAAGTCGAGGAAGCGGGTCGGGCGCAGGTAGGGCTCGAGGGCCGGCCCGGGCGTGCACACCTCGGGCAGGCCGGCCGCGTGGACGACGTTCATTGATACTCCTGTTTCGGCCATTGTAGCCAATCGGGCACGGCGTTCCGGATTGCGTGTCGCCGCGCCGCGCGCATGGGATTGCCGTGCGATGTGGGCTAGGATTGCCTCGTGGGGCGATTCGCTGCCTGGCGCGCCCCGTTGCAGTCGAACAGGAGGGTGGAACCATGACGACGACGAAACTCGCGGTGTGCATCGCCGCGGCGCTGGCCCTGGCGGGCTGCGAGAGCATGACCGAGACCCAGCGGCGCACCGCCATCGGCACCGGCGTCGGCGCTGCGGCGGGCGCGGCGGTCGGCGCGGCGGTCAGCGGCAGCTCGGGTGCCCGCACCGGCGCGGTGCTCGGGGCCGCTGCAGGCGGCATCGGCACCTACGTCTGGACGAAGCGGATGGAGGACCAGAAGCGCGCGATGGAACAGGCGACGCAAGGCACCGGCGTCGGCGTCACGCAGACCGCCGACAACCAGCTCAAGCTCGACATTCCGAGCGACATCTCGTTCGACGTCAATCGCGCCGACATCAAGCCCGGCTTCCGGCCGGTGCTCGACCGCTTCGCGCAGACGCTGGTCGCGAACCCGGTGACGACGGTGCGCATCGTCGGCCACACCGACAGCAGCGGCACCGACGCGATCAACGATCCGTTGTCGGTGAACCGCGCCGCCAGCGCCCGCCAGTACCTGGCGTCGCGCGGCGTCGATGCGAGCCGTGTCGCGATCGACGGGCGCGGCTCGCGCGAGCCGAGCGCCGACAACGGCACGCCGGCGGGCCGGGCGCGCAACCGTCGCGTCGAGATCTTCGTGGCCGAGGCCGCGGCGCAGCGCTGAAAAAGCGAAGGGCCCGCGCGCGGCGGACCCTTCGGCAGGCAACGGGGGCGGTCCGCAGCGCGGTCCGCCCTGGCACGGACCTTACATGTCCATGCCGCCCATGCCACCCATGCCACCCATGCCGCCCATTCCCGGGGGCATGCCGCCGGCGGCCGGCTTGTCTTCCGGCGCCTCGGCGACCATCGCCTCGGTCGTGAGCATCAGGCCGGCGATCGACGACGCGTTCTGCAGGGCGGTGCGCGTGACCTTGGTCGGGTCGACCACGCCCATCTCGAGCAGGTCGCCGTAGGCCGCGGACGCGGCGTTGTAGCCGTAGTTGCCCTTGCCTTCGAGCACCTTCGCGACCACCACGCTCGGCTCGTCGCCGGCGTTGGCGACGATCTGGCGCAGCGGCTCCTCGATCGCGCGCAGCACGATCTTGATGCCGGCTTCCTGGTCGCCGTTGTCGCCCTTGACCTTGATGTTGGTGCGGGCGCGCAGCAGCGCGACGCCGCCGCCGGCCACGATGCCTTCCTCGACCGCAGCGCGGGTGGCGTGCAGCGCGTCCTCGACGCGGGCTTTCTTCTCCTTCATCTCGACTTCGGTGGCGGCACCGACGCGGATGACGGCCACGCCGCCGGCCAGCTTGGCAACGCGCTCCTGCAGCTTCTCGCGGTCGTAGTCGCTGGTCGACTCCTCGATCTGCGAGCGGATCGCCTTGACGCGGGCCTCGATCGCCTTGGTGTCGCCGGCGCCGTCGATGATCGTGGTGTTCTCCTTGCCGACCTCGATGCGCTTGGCGCGGCCGAGATCCTGCAGGGTGGCTTTCTCGAGCGACATGCCGGTCTCTTCCGAGATCACGGTGCCGCCGGTGAGGATCGCCATGTCCTCGAGCATCGCCTTGCGACGGTCGCCGAAGCCGGGCGCCTTGACGGCGACGGTCTTCAGGATCCCGCGGATGTTGTTGACGACCAGCGTCGCGAGCGCCTCGCCTTCGACTTCCTCGGCGATGATCAGCAGCGGCTTGCCGGCCTTGGCCACCTGCTCGAGCACCGGCAGCAGGTCACGGATGTTGCTGACCTTCTTGTCGTGCAGCAGGACGTACGGGTCGTCCATGACGGCGACCTGCTTGTCCGGGTTGTTGATGAAGTACGGCGACAGGTAGCCGCGGTCGAACTGCATGCCCTCGACGATGTCGAGTTCGTTCTCGAGCGACTTGCCGTCCTCGACCGTGATCACGCCTTCCTTGCCGACTTTCTCCATCGCTTCGGAGATGATGCGGCCGATCTCCTCGTCGGAGTTCGCCGAGATCGAGCCGACCTGGGCGATTTCCTTGCTGGTCGTGCACGGCTTGCTGATCTTCTTCAGCTCGTCGGTCAGCGCGTGAACGGCCTTGTCGATGCCGCGCTTGAGGTCCATCGGGTTCATCCCGGCGGCCACGTACTTCATGCCCTCGCGCACGATCGCCTGCGCCAGCACGGTCGCGGTCGTGGTGCCGTCACCGGCGAGGTCGGAAGTCTTGGAGGCGACCTCCTTTACCATCTGCGCGCCCATGTTCTCGAACTTTTCCTTCAGTTCGATTTCCTTGGCGACCGAGACACCGTCCTT
>JANJTK010000173.1 GCA_024711155.1 Burkholderiaceae bacterium | reverse complement strand
GGTGGCGGCGAGGAGCTCGGCGGGCTGCGCGCGCTCGGCTTCTACCACCAGCGCAGCGCGGTGCAGGCGCCGGCGGCGGTCGTCGACAGCCTGCGGGCGGGGGCGGCGTCGTGACACGGACTCCGCGTTACACTGCCCGCGTGTGATCGCGCCTGGAGCCCCGATGAAGAACATCACCCTCGAGCTCGCCAAGGCGACCGCCGCCTGGATGCGCCTGGCGGCGGCCGGAGCGGGCAAGACCGCCATCCACCTGTTCGCCGGCCTCTTCGCGCAGCGCCGCCGCGCCGAGCGCGAGTACCCCGAGGCGATGCGTCGTTACCTGAAGCGCGAGCCCGCGCGCATCCGTGACGCGGAGTCGCCGCTTCCCACCCGCGAGTCGCTGCACGAGCGCGCAGAGGCTCGTTGACACGAACGTGCCGGCGCACGTGCACGACGCCGGCGCACCGACCCACCCCACCGAGGAGTCCCCATCATGGCCAGCCACGTCTACAAGCACCTCGAGATCACCGGCTCGTCCACCACGGGCACCGACGACGCGATCCGCAACGCGATCGCCAAGGCGAGCGAGACCGTGCGCAACATCAACTGGTTCCGCGTCGTCGAGACGCGCGGCCACGTCGTCGACGGCAAGGTCGCGCACTGGCAGGTGACGATCAACCTCGGCTTCACGCTCGAGTGACCCCGCGCGCCGGAGACCGCTCTTGCCCTCGTACCTGATCACCCCCGACCAGCAGGCGATGCAGGACGCCGCCGCGCGCTTCGCGCGCGAGCGGCTCGCGCCCGACTACCAGAAGCGCGAGGCCGCGCAGTCGATCGACCGCGCGCTGATGCGCGAGATGGGCGAGCTCGGACTCATCGGCGTCGACCTGTCCGAGCGCTACGGCGGACTCGGCCTCGGGAGCACGACCGCGGGCGTGATCATCGAGCAGATCGCCTACGGCGACTTCAACGTCGCCTACGTGCAGCTGCTCGCTTCACTGATGGGCAGCATCGTCGAGCAGCACGGATCGCCGGCGCTGGCCGAGCGCTGGATCCCGCGCGTCGTCGCCGGCGAGGCGATGATCGGACTCGGCCTCACCGAACCGCGCGGCGGCTCGGACGCCGCGAACCTGGTGCTGCGCGCCGAGCGCCGCGGCGACCGCTACGTGCTCAACGGCGAGAAGACCTCGGCGAGCTGCGCGACGCAAAGCGACGCCTTCGTCGTGTTCGCGCGCACCGGCGCCGCCGACGCGGGCGCGCGCGGCGTGTCGGCGTTCTTCGTCGACGCCGGCGCGAAGGGCCTCACGCGCACGAACTTCGACGACGTCGGCCACAAGGCTGTCGGCCGCGGGTCGCTGTTCTTCGACGACGTCGAAGTCGACGCCGCGCTGCGGCTGGGCGACGAGAACCACGGCTTCTCGCAGGTGATGCAGGGTTTCGACTTCAGCCGCGCGCTGATCGGCCTGCAGTGCGTCGCCGCCGCGCAGGCGTCGGTCGACGAGGCCTGGGCCTACACGACGCAGCGCGAGGCCTTCGGCGCGAAGCTCGCGAGCTACCAGGGCGTGAGCTTTCCGCTGGCCGAAGCCGACACGATGCTCGCGGCCACGCGCGCGCTGTGCTATCACACGCTCGGGCTGCGCGACAGCGGCCGCCCGCACACGTCGGAAGCGGCGATGTGCAAGTGGCTCGGCCCGAAGACCGCCTTCGACGTGATCCACCAGTGCCTGCTCACCTTCGGGCACTACGGCTACACCACCGACACCCCGCACCAGCAGCGGCTGCGCGACGTCATGGGCCTCGAGATCGGCGACGGCACCGCGCAGATCATGAAGATGATCGTCGCGCGCGAGCGCGTGGGCCGCGCGGCGGTTCAGTACGCGAAAGGCTGAAGTCGCAGCAACAACGATGAACCCGCCGGGGTGCGGACGATTGTGCATTCTCATTACAGAAATCTGTATAATCGGCCCATGAAGACGACCCTCGACCTCAACGATACGCTGCTCGCCGAAGCCAAGGCAATGGCCGCGCATCGGCGCACGACCCTGACGAGGGTCATCGAGGAAGCGCTGCAGCTTCGCCTGCACGCCAATGCGATGCCCGCGAAGCGCGTTCGCAAGCGGCTGCCGGTGTTCCACGGCAAGGGTGGCCTGCGGCCGGGCATCGACCCCCGCAGCAACGCGTCATTGCTGCAGGCCGCCGACGACAATGACGCCTGACGTGAACGTGCTGGTCGCCGCGTCGCGCGACGATCATCCGCATCACCACGTCGCCGTTCGCTGGCTGGAGAGCGCTCTCGAAGAAGCCGCTGCCGGCGGCAGCCTCTTCCTGCTGCCGATGGTGGTCGCGAGCTTCCTGAGGCTCGCTACGCATCCCGGCATATTCGTCATTCCGACCCCGATCACCGACGCGATCGCTTTCGTCGATGCGCTGCTGGCCGCGCCGGGTGTCCGGATGCCCGACATCGGATCCGAATGGCCACGGATGAAGGCGCTGTGCCTGGCGAGGAAACTGCGCGCGAATGCGTTGCCCGATGCGTGGATCGCTGCAACGGTCCAGGAACTGGGCGACCATCTCGCCACTTTCGACGCGGATTTCCGCAGGCTCCTGAAGCGTTCCGAGTTGACGCTGCTATCGGCCTGACTCCTCCCCCTACACCAGCGCCGCCAACACCCGCCGCAGCTCCTCCTCGTCGCGCCCCGCACGCTCGGCATAGTCGCGCAGCTGATCCGCGCCGATCCTCCCGACGTTGAAGTAGCACGACTGCGGGTGCGAGAAGAAGAACCCGCTCACGCTCGACGCCGGCAGCATCGCGAACTGCCCGGTCAGCTCGATGCCGACCGCTTCGGCGCGCAGCACGTCGAACAGCGCGCGCTTGACCGTGTGCTCGGGGCAGGCCGGATAGCCGGGCGCGGGGCGGATGCCGCGGTAACGCTCGGCGATCATCCCGGCGGTGTCGAGCGCTTCGTCGGCGGCGTAGCCCCACAGGTCGCGGCGCACGCGCGCGTGCAGGCACTCGGCGAAGCCCTCGGCGAGCCGGTCGGCGATCGCCTTCAGCACGATAGCCGAGTAGTCGTCGTGCTTCGCTTCGAACTCGGCGACCTTCTTCTCGACGCCCAGGCCCGCGGTCACGGCGAACATCCCGATCCAGTCGGCGATGCCCGACGGACGGCCGTCGATCGTCTTCGGCGCGACGAAGTCGGCGAGGCACTTGTTGTCGACGCCCTCGCGCTTGACCGACTGCTGGCGCAGGTTGCGCCACGTGAACGCGACCTGCGAGCGCGTCTCGTCGGTGTAGACCTCGATGTCGTCGCCGACCGAGTTCGCCGGCAGGAACGCGAGCACGCCGTTGGCCGACAGCCAGCGCCCGGCAATCACGCGCTCGAGCATCTCGCGCGCGTCGAAGAACACGCGGCGCGCCGACTCGCCGACCACCGGGTCGCCGAGCAGCGCCGGAAACGCGCCGTGCAGGTCCCACACCTGGAAGAACGGCCCCCAGTCGACGAAGCCGGCGATCTCGGCGAGGTCGAAGTTGCGGAACTCGCGCCGCCCGGTGAACTTCGGCCGCGGCGGCAGGTAGGGCCCGCCGTCGGGGCCGCCGTGCAGCCAGTCGATGCGCGTGCGGTTCGCGCGCGCCTGCGCGATCGTGACGAGCTCGGGCGGCTTCTTCGCAGCGTGCAGCGCGCGCACGCGCTCGTCCTCGCGCGCGAGCTCGGCGAGGAAGCCGGCGCGCTGCTCCTGCGAGGTCAGCGCCTGCACCACCGGCACCGAGCGCGACGCGTCGGGCACGTAGACGACCGGGCCCGAGTAGTTCGGCGCCACCTTCACCGCGGTGTGCACGCGCGAGGTGGTCGCGCCGCCGATCAGCAGCGGAATGCGGCGCTCGCGGAACCACGGATCGCGCTCCATCTCGCGCGCGACGTGCGCCATTTCCTCGAGCGACGGCGTGATCAGGCCCGACAGGCCCACCGCGTCGGCGTTCTCGGCCCTGGCGCGCGCGAGGATCTCCGAACACGGGACCATCACGCCCATGTTCACGACCTCGAAGTTGTTGCACTGGAGCACGACGGTG
>JANJTK010000168.1 GCA_024711155.1 Burkholderiaceae bacterium | reverse complement strand
GAAGTACGCGTTCCTCGGCGCGATGCGCGCGTCGGCGCAGATGATCTCCTACGAACTGGCGATCGGCTTCGCGCTGGTCGTCGTGCTGATGGTCTCGGGCAGCCTGAACCTCACCGACATCGTGGTCGGGCAGGGCAAGGGCTGGTTCGCGGCGCACGGGCTGAACTTCCTGTCGTGGAACTGGCTACCGCTGCTGCCGATCTTCGTCGTCTACGTGATCTCGGCGGTCGCGGAAACCAACCGCCATCCGTTCGACGTCGTCGAAGGCGAGTCGGAGATCGTCGCCGGCCACATGGTCGAGTACTCGGGCATGGGCTTCGCGGTGTTCTTCCTCGCCGAGTACGCGAACATGATCCTGCTGTCGGCGCTCGCGTCGATCATGTTCCTGGGGGGCTGGAGCGCGCCGCTCGAGATCGCGCCGCTCACGTGGATCCCCGGCTGGATCTGGCTCGGCATCAAGACCTTCGTCGTCGTGTCGCTGTTCATCTGGTTCCGCGCGTCGTTCCCGCGCTATCGCTACGACCAGATCATGCGGCTCGGCTGGAAGATCTTCATCCCGGTCACGCTGGTCTGGCTGGTGGTCGTGGCGATCTGGATGCAGACGCCGTGGAACATCTGGAAGTGACGGCGCGGGCGGTCGGCGCAAGGGTCCGAAACATGCAAGCAGTCAGGGACTTTCTCTCGAGCTTCATGCTGGGCGAGCTGCTGCAGGGGCTGCGGCTGACCGGCAAGTACTTCTTCGCGCGCAAGATCACGATCCAGTACCCGGAAGAGAAGACGCCGATGTCGCCGCGCTTCCGCGGGCTGCACGCGCTGCGCCGCTATCCGAACGGCGAGGAGCGCTGCATCGCGTGCAAGCTGTGCGAGGCGGTGTGCCCGGCGCTGGCGATCAGCATCGAGTCCGAGCGGCGCGACGACAACACGCGCCGCACGACCCGCTACGACATCGACCTGACCAAGTGCATCTTCTGCGGCTTCTGCGAGGAGAGCTGCCCGGTCGACTCGATCGTCGAGACGCACCTGCACGAGTACCACGGCGAGAAGCGCGGGGATCTCTACTTCACCAAGGAAATGCTGCTCGCGGTCGGCGACCGCTACGAGAAGGAGATCGCAGCCAACCGCGAGGCGGACGCGCGCTACCGCTGAGGCGGCGCGCGGCGGGTGCGAGAAACGGCAAAGACATGGATGCGATGACCTTCCTCTTCTACCTGTTCGCGGCGGTGACCGTGTTTTCGGCGTTGCGCGTGATCACCGCGCGCAATCCGGTGCATTCGGCGCTGTTCCTCGTGCTCACCTTCTGCAGCATGGCCTGCATCTGGATGCTGCTGCGCGCCGAGTTCCTGGCGATCACGCTGGTGCTCGTCTACGTGGGCGCGGTGATGGTGCTGTTCCTGTTCGTCGTCATGATGCTCGACGTCAACCTCGAGCAGGTGCGCAAGGGCTTCTGGCGCAACCTGCCGGTGGCGCTGTTCGTCGGCGTGGTGATCGTCATCGAGCTCGCGCTGGTGCTGATGACGAGCTTCCGCGTGCGCCAGAGCGACGTCCCGGCGCTGCCGGCCGACTACAGCAACACGAAGGCGCTCGGAAAGCTGATCTACACCGAGTACGCGTACGCGTTCGAGATCGCCGCCGTGCTGCTGCTGGTGGGGATGGTCGCCGCGATCGCGCTGACGCTGCGCCGGCGCAAGGACACCCGCTACAACGACCCGTCGGTCGCGGTGCGCACCCGCCGCGAGGATCGCCTCCGGCTGGTCCGCATGAAGGCGCAGCCGCGCGACCGGAGCCCGCAATGAGCCTGACGCTCGCACACTACCTGGTGCTCGGCGCGATCCTGTTCGCGATCAGCGTCGTCGGCATCTTCCTGAACCGCCGCAACGTCATCATCGTCCTGATGGCGATCGAGCTGATGCTGCTCGCGGTGAACCTGAACTTCGTCGCGTTCTCGCACTTCCTCGGCGACGCGGCGGGCCAGATCTTCGTCTTCTTCATCCTCACCGTGGCGGCCGCCGAGCCGGCGATCGTGCTGGCGATCCTGGTCGTGCTGTTCCGCACGCTCGACTCGATCGACGTCGAGGATCTCGACCGACTCAAGGGCTGAGCGCACGATGAAAACAGCCTATCTCCTTGCAGCCTTCGCGCCGCTCGCGGGCGCCGTCGTCGCCGGCCTGTTCGGCCGCGTCGTCGGTCGCGCCGGCGCGCACACGGTGACGATCGCCGGCGTCGCGGTGGCGTTCCTCGCGTCGCTGTGGACGCTGGCCGACGTGCTCCAGGGCAACACCTTCAACGGCACGCTGTACTCGTGGGCCACGGTCGGCGGCGTGAAGCTCGAGGTCGGGTTTTTGGTCGACACGCTGACCGCGACGATGATGTGCGTCGTCACGTCGGTGTCGCTGATGGTGCACGTCTACACCATCGGCTACATGGCCGAGGATCCCGGCTACCAGCGCTTCTTCTCGTACATCTCGCTGTTCACCTTCTCGATGATGATGCTGGTGATGGCGAACAACTTCCTGCAGCTGTTCTTCGGCTGGGAGGCGGTGGGCCTGGTCTCGTACCTGCTGATCGGGTTCTGGTTCACGCGCCCGACCGCGATCTACGCGAACCTGAAGGCGTTCCTCGTCAACCGGGTCGGCGACTTCGGCTTCGTGCTGGGCATCGGCCTCGTGCTCGCGTATTTCGGCTCGCTCGACTACGCCGAAGTGTTCAAGGCCGCGCCGGCGGCCGCCGACCGCACGATCGAGCTGTTCCCCGGCACGCCGTGGCTGCTGCTGACGGTGACGTGCATCTGCCTGTTCGTCGGCGCGATGGGCAAGTCGGCGCAGTTCCCGCTGCACGTCTGGCTGCCCGACTCGATGGAAGGCCCGACGCCGATCTCGGCGCTGATCCACGCCGCGACGATGGTGACGGCGGGCATCTTCATGGTGGCGCGGATGTCGCCGCTGTTCGAGTTCTCCGACACCGCGCTGGGCGTCGTGATCACGATCGGCGCGATCACCGCGCTGTTCATGGGCTTTCTCGGCATCGTCCAGAACGACATCAAGCGGGTGGTCGCGTACTCGACGCTGTCGCAGCTCGGCTACATGACCGTCGCACTCGGCGCGTCGGCCTACGGCGTGGCGATCTTCCACCTGATGACGCACGCGTTCTTCAAGGCGCTGCTGTTCCTCGCGGCGGGCTCGGTGATCATCGGGATGCACCACGACCAGGACATCCGCAACATGGGCGGCCTGCGCAAGTACATGCCGATCACGTGGATCACGTCGCTGCTGGGCTCGCTGGCGCTGATCGGAACGCCGTTCTTCTCCGGCTTCTACTCGAAAGACCTGATCATCGAGGCGGCGAAGCACGCCACCGTTCCCGGCGCCGGCTTCGCCTACTGGGCGGTGCTCGCCGGCGTGTTCGTCACCGCGTTCTACTCGTTCCGGATGTACTTCCTCGTCTTCCACGGCGAGGAGCGCTGGGGCCACCACGACTCGCACGGCGCCCACGACCACCACCATGGGCTCGCGGCCGGCCAGAAGCCGCACGAGTCCCCGGCAGTCGTCACGGTGCCGCTGGTGCTGCTCGCGATCCCGTCGGTGGTGATCGGCCTGTACGCAGTCGGGCCGATGCTGTTCGGCGGCTACTTCGCCGACGCGATCGCGGTGGCGAAGCAGCACCCGGCGATGGCCGAGCTCGCCGGCGAGTTCCACGGCTGGTGGGCGATGGCGCTGCACGCGCTGGCGACGCCGGCGTTCTGGCTCGCCGTCGCCGGCGTGGCCTTCGCTTACTACTGCTACATGGTCAACCCGCGCCTGCCGGAGGCGATCCGCCGCGCAGCCGGCGGCCTGTACCGGCTGCTCGACAACAAGTACTACCTCGACCGCATCAACGAGGTGGTGTTCGCCGGCGGCGCGCGGCTGCTCGGGCGCGGCCTGTGGAAGGGCGGCGACCAGGCGCTGATCGACGGCGTGGCGATCAACGGCAGCGCGAAGCTGGTCGGCTGGTTCGCCGCCGGTCTGCGGCTCGCGCAGACCGGGCGGCTCAACAGCTACGCGATCTCGATGATCGTCGGCGTGGCGCTGCTGCTGCTGTTCGTCGTGCTGCCGCTCGTGCGGCGCTGAAACGCGAAGAAGACGACCCCACGACATGAGCTCCATCCCGATTCTCAGCGCCGCGATCTGGATCCCGATCCTGTTCGGGCTCGCGCTTCTCGCGTTCGGCAACGACCGCAACGCGGCCACCGTGCGCATCGTCGCGCTGGCGGGCGCGCTGCTCGGCCTGCTGGCGACGGTGCCGCTGTTCACTGCGTTCGACAACTCCACCGCGGCGATGCAGTTCGTCGAGCAGGCGGGCTGGATCGACGCGCTGTCGGCGCGCTACCACCTCGGCGTCGACGGACTGTCGGTCTGGTTCGTGCTGCTCACCGCGATCGTCACCGTGTTCGTCGTCGTCGCCGGCTGGGAGGTCATCGAGGGGCGCGTCGCGCAGTACATGGCCTCGTTCCTGATCCTGTCGGGGCTGCTGATCGGCGTCTTCGCCGCGCTCGACGGGCTGCTGTTCTACGTGTTCTTCGAGGCCACGCTGATCCCGATGTACGTGATCATCGGCGTCTGGGGCGGGCCGAACCGCGTCTACGCGGCGTTCAAGTTCTTCCTCTACACGCTGCTGGGCTCGCTGCTGACGCTGGTCGCGATCGTCTACCTGTACCTGCAGACCGGATCGTTCTCGATCCTCGACTGGCACGCGGCGCCGCTGACGATGCGCGAGCAGGTGCTGATCTTCGTCGCGTTCCTGGTCGCGTTCGCGGTCAAGGTGCCGATGTGGCCGGTGCACACCTGGCTGCCCGACGCGCACGTCGAGGCGCCCACCGGCGGCTCGGTGGTGCTGGCGGCGATCATGCTCAAGCTCGGCGCCTACGGCTTCGTGCGGTTCTCGCTGCCGATCGCGCCCGACGCCAGCCACGAACTCGCGTGGCTGATGATCACGCTGTCGCTGGTGGCGGTCGTCTACGTCGGGCTGGTCGCGCTGGTGCAGGCGGACATGAAGAAGCTCGTCGCCTATTCGTCGGTCGCGCACATGGGCTTCGTCACGCTCGGCTTCTTCATCTTCAATTCGATGGGGATGCAGGGCGCGATCGTGCAGGCGATCTCGCACGGCTTCGTCTCGGCGGCGATGTTCCTGTGCATCGGCGTGCTCTACGACCGGATGCACTCGCGCCAGATCGCCGACTACGGCGGCGTCGTCAACACGATGCCGAAGTTCGCTGCGCTGTTCATGCTGTTCGCGATGGCCAACGCCGGGCTGCCGGGCACCTCGGGCTTCGTCGGCGAGTTCTTCGTGATCCTCGGCGCGGTCGAGTTCGACTTCTGGGTCGCGTTCGCCGCCGCCAGCACGCTGATCTGGGGCGCAGCGTATTCGCTGTGGATGTACAAGCGGGTCATCTTCGGCGCGGTCGCCAACGACCATGTTGCGAAGCTCGACGACATCGGCCGGCGCGAGTTCTGGATGCTGGTGGCGATGGCGCTGCTGGTGCTCGCGATGGGCGTCTTCCCGAAGCCGGTGACCGACATGACCGAGGCGTCGATCGGGGCGCTGCTCGAGCACGTCGCGGTCTCGAAGATCAAGTAGCGAACCATGAAACCCGAACTCCTGAACCTGCTGGCGGCGCTGCCCGAGATCGCGCTGCTGGTTGCCGTGTGCGCCGTCCTGGTCATCGACGCGCTGGTACCGCAGCGCTGCTGCCGGCCGCAGGCCTCGACGCTGGCGCTGCTCGCGCTGCTGGCGCCGCTCGCCGCCACGCTGTGGCAGGTCGGCGTCCCGACGCAGTACGCGTTCTCGAAGATGTACGTCGCCGACGGCCTGTCGCACCTGCTCAAGCTGTGCGCCTACGCGGCGGTGGCGGCCACGCTCGTCTACGGGCGCGACTACCTGCGCGCGCGCGGGATCGACCGTCCCGAGTTCCACGTGCTCGCGCTGACGGCGCTGCTCGGGCAGATGGTGATGATCTCGGCCAACAACCTGCTGGTGGTCTACCTCGGGCTGGAGCTGATGTCGCTGTCGCTGTACGCGCTGGTCGCGATGCGCCGCGACTCGCCGGTGGCCGGCGAGGCGGCGATGAAGTACTTCGTGCTCGGCGCGCTCGCCTCGGGCTTCCTGCTCTACGGGATGTCGATGATCTACGGCGGCGCCGGCAGCCTCGAGCACGGCCGCATCGCCGCCGCGTTCACCGGCGGGCCGCTGAACCGGACCGTCTTCGCCTTCGGCGTCGTGTTCGTCGTCGCGGGCCTGGCGTTCAAGCTGGGCGCGGTGCCGTTCCACATGTGGCTGCCCGACGTCTATCACGGCTCGCCGACCGCGACCACGCTGCTGATCGCCGGGGCGCCGAAGCTGGCCGCGTTCGCGATCGCCTTCCGCCTGCTGGTCGAGGCGCTGCCCGGCGTCGCCGCCGACTGGCAGCAGATGCTGATGGTGCTCGCGGTGGCGTCGCTGGTGCTCGGCAACCTCGTCGCGATCGCGCAAACCAACCTCAAGCGCATGCTCGCGTACTCGACGATGTCGCACGTCGGCTTCGTGCTGATCGGGTTGCAGTCGGGCATCGTCGGCGGCAGCGCCGAACTCGCGGGCGCCGCGTACGGCTCGGCGCTCTTCTACGTGCTCAGCTACGTGCTGACGACGCTGGCCGCGTTCGGCGTGATCCTGCTGCTCGCGCGCGACGGCTTCGAGGCCGACGAGATCGCCGACCTCGCGGGGCTCAACCGCCGCAGCCCGTGGCTCGCGCTGGTGATGCTGGTGACGATGTTTTCGCTGGCCGGCATTCCGCCCTTCATCGGCTTCTACGCGAAGCTCGCGGTGCTGAAGGCGGCCATCGACGCCGGGTTCGTGTGGCTCGCCGTCGTCGCCGTGCTGATGTCGCTGGTCGGCGCCTTCTACTACCTGCGCGTCGTCAAGGTGATGTACTTCGACGCCCCGGCGGATCCGTACGGGCTGCCCGGCACGATCGATGCGCGGCACGCGACGATGGTGGTCAACGGCTCGCTCGTCGTCTGGCTGGGCGTCGTGCCGGGGCCGCTGATGGCGATGTGCCTCGAGGCCGTGCGGCAGGCGCTGGGCACCTGAGTCGCGCTGACCGGGCCCGCGATGACCGGGCAGGCCGCCCCCTTTCGCCCGCTTCGCCCGCCGTCCGCGCGGCGGGTGCGGGACGCCGAACGCAGCGCCGGGAGGCGATCGACGTGAAGCACCTGCGCGAAACCCGCATCGATTCCGAACTCGTCTACGAGGGCGGCTTCCTGAAGGTCCGGCGCGACCGCGTGCGGCTGCCCGACGGCCGCGCCAGCCAGCGCGAATTCGTCGTGCACCCGGGGGCTGCGGCGATGGTGCCGATCTTCCCCGACGGGCGCATCCTGGTCGAGCGCCAATTCCGCTACCCGGTCGGCGACGTCTTTGTCGAAGTGCCCGCGGGCAAGCTCGATCCGGGCGAGAGCGCACTGCAGACCGCGCAGCGCGAGCTCGCCGAGGAGACCGGCTACCGCGCGCGTGAGTGGGCGTTCCTGACGCGGCTGCACACCGCGATCGGGTTCTCGGACGAGGCGATCGACGTGTTCCTCTGTCGCGAGCTCGAGCACACCGGCCAGGCGCTCGACGACGGCGAATTCCTCGAACTCGAGGTGGTGACGCTCGGCTGGCTGGTCGACGAGTTGCGCGCCGGGCGCCTCACCGACGTGAAGACGCAGATCGTGACCTTCTGGCTCGAACGCCTGTTCAGCGGCGCGTGGCCGTGGCCGGAGTTCGCGCGGCCCTGAGGGGCGGCACAGGCCTCAGCAGGCCGAAGAAGCGGCGAGGGCAGGGACCAGCCCGGCCGCGCGCCGCAGCCGCGGCTCGACCCGTTCCTCGTGCCAGGTGCGCAGCGCCAGCAGCTCGAACACGGTTTCCGGCGGGAATCCCTGGCGCCCGCCGCGGCGGTCGACCAGCAGGTCGTCCATGGCATTGCGAAAGCCGTCGGCGTCGTTCCACCGCGCGGCCAGCCGGTTCGCGACGTGCGGAAAGCGCGAGCGCGTCGCGTGCAGCCGGCAGCCGTAGGGCAGGCTCGCGAAGAGCCGCGTCGCGCGCTCGTCGATGCGCTCGCCGTGCAGTTCGATGCAAAGGATCCCCGCGCTCAGGCGCGCATCGACCGCCGGCTCGCGCGGGCGGCGCAGCCGGATCCAGTCGGTCGGCGATACGGATCGTTCCATGAGTGAGGAATCTATTGTTTCCGACGTTTCTGACTGTGCGAAAAATCACGAGCGTCACCGGACCGGCGTGCGCAGGGGGGCCGAGGAAACCCTCGGTCACGGTGGATTGACGCCGCCGATGCCTTACTTTAAGGTAAGGAGAAAGGAGATGCGCATGCCCACCGCCACCGTCACCAGCAAGGGTCAGATCACGATTCCCGTCGAGGTGCGCAACGATCTGAAGGTGGACGCGGGAGATCGGGTGGAATTCATCCAGATTGCGCCGGGCCGTTACGATTTCGTCGCGGTAACGCGCAGCGTGAGCGAACTCAAGGGCATGTTCGGCAGGCCCTCCACGGCAGTGTCGATCGAAGACATGAACAAGGCCATCGCCCGACGCGGAGCCGCTGCACGATGATCGGCCTCGACGCCAATGTGCTGGTGCGCTACATCATGCAGGATGACCCGAGGCAATCAGCCAGCGCGACGACGCTGATCGAATCGCTGGATGCCGACCGCCCCGGGTTCATCGCGCTGGTGTCGGTCGTCGAGCTGTATTGGGTCCTGACTTCGTGCTACGGACTTACGAAGGTCCAGGTCCGGCAGGCCCTCGACATTCTGCTGCGGACCAGGCAGATCGTCGTCGATCGCGCCGACCAGGTGCTGCGCGCGCTGAGCGTCTTCGCGGCCGGAAAAGCCGACTTCGCCGATTGCCTGATCGAGCGCACTGCCGCGTCGGCAGGCTGCGGGAAGACCATGACCTTCGACGTCGACGCCGCCAGGCACGCAGGGATGACGCTGATCCGGTAGCCTGGCCCGTGCCTCATCTGGCGGAAGCGGTGAGATTCGAACTCACGGACGGGTTGCCCCGTCGCTGGTTTTCAAGACCAGTGCCTTAAACCGCTCGGCCACGCTTCCTGGAGGGTTCGAGTATAGCGACCGGCGGGCCCCGCAAAGCCGCCACCCGTCGGTGGCCGCGGCGAGCCCGGTTCGGCGATCGTGTGAGAATCGGCGCGTTGCATTCCACCGGAGTCGAATCGTGAAACTGCGCATCTTTCAATGGACGGCCATCGCTGCGGCTGCGGTGGTCGTGGCGGCCTGCGGTGGCGGCGGCGCCGGGACTTCGTCCAGCACCGGTGTCCTCAGCGTCAAGATGACCGACGCGCCGGCCTGCGGCTACGACAACGTGTGGGTGACTGTGACCGGGGTGCGCGTGCACCGCTCGGAGGCCGCGGGCGACCAGGACGCGGGCTGGTCCGACATCGAGGTGACGCCCGATGCCGGCCGCGACGGCCGCCGCATCGACCTGCTGAGCCTGCAGAACGGCGTGCTGGCGGACCTCGGCCAGGAGGCGCTGCCGACGGGCCGCTATTCGCAGGTCCGGCTCGTGCTCAGCGACGCCGCGGGGGCGAACCAGGTGGTGCTCACCGCCGACGCGACCAAGACCCCGATTTCGCTCGACACGCCGAGCGCCCAGCAGAGCGGCCTGAAGCTGCGCCACGGTTTCGACGTCGCGGCCGACGAGCAGGTCGACCTGGTGCTCGA